>NZ_JABDMV010000073.1 GCF_013001275.1 Flaviramulus sp. | reverse complement strand
AAGTAACATAAAATTAATGTTGAAGTTCTTCTTCTCCCTCTTTTAAAGGAATATTTTGAGGAACAAAATCTACATCATGTCCAGGTTTACTATAATCATAAGCCCAACGATGAACGTGTGGAATCTCGCCTTCCCAATTTCCATGAATATGCTTTATTGGTGCTGTCCATTCCAAAGTAGTAGATTTCCATGGATTTTGGACTGTTCGCTTTCCATAGAATATACTTGCAAAGAAATTATATAAATATAGTATCTGCACGACACCACCAATTAATGCAAAAATTGTTATAATCACATTAACATTAGCTAGATCATCAAATAAAGGAAAATTACTATTTGTATAATAACGACGAGGCAATCCTGCCATTCCTATAAAGTGCATTGGGAAAAACACACCGTAGGCACAAACAGCCGTTACCCAAAAATGAATATACCCTAAATTTTTGTTAAGCATTCTACCAAACATTTTTGGATACCAATGATATATTCCAGCGAACATACCATATAACGCCGATATACCCATAACTAAATGAAAGTGAGCTACTACAAAATAAGTATCATGTACATTAATATCTAATGCACTATCTCCTAATATAATTCCTGTTAATCCGCCAGTAATAAAAGTAGACACAAATCCTATAGAAAATAGCATAGCAGGATTCAACTGTAAATTACCCTTCCATAGTGTAGTTATCCAGTTAAATGCTTTTACAGCAGACGGAATTGCAATCAATAAGGTTGTAAAAGTAAACACAGATCCTAAGAATGGATTCATTCCTGAAATAAACATATGATGACCCCAAACAATTGTTGAAAGAAATGCTATTGCTAATATAGAAGCAATCATCGCTCTATACCCAAATATAGGTTTACGTGAACTCGATGCCATAATTTCGGAAACAAGACCCATTGCTGGCAGTATTACAATATAAACTTCTGGGTGTCCTAAAAACCAAAATAAGTGTTCGAATAATACCGGTGAACCTCCTTGATAATGCAATACTTCACCTTGAATAAATATATCAGATAAGAAGAATGATGTTCCAAAACTTCTATCCATTATTAACAATAATGCAGCAGATAATAACACTGGGAAAGAAATAACTCCTATTACAGCTGTAATGAAAAACGCCCAAATTGTAAGTGGAAGCCTTGTCATAGACATTCCTTTTGTACGCAAATTAATAACTGTTACTATATAATTAAGCGATCCTAATAATGATGAAGCAATAAATATTGCCATAGATACTAACCATAAGGTCATTCCCATTCCTGAGCCACCTTGAGCCATTGGTAATGCACTTAACGGAGGATAAATTGTCCAACCCGCCGCTGCCGGTCCTGCCTCAACAAATAAAGATAGTACCATGATTACGCTCGATAAGAAAAACATCCAGTATGACACCATATTTAAAAAACCAGATGCCATATCTCGCGCTCCAATTTGTAATGGAATTAACAAATTACTAAACGTACCACTTAAACCTGCTGTTAATACAAAGAATACCATGATTGTACCATGAATGGTAACAAGCGCTAAATAAATATCAGCATCCATTACCCCTTCTGGTGCCCATTTACCTAATAATGCTTCAAATAACACATTTGGTTCTTCTGGCCATGCAATTTGCATACGAAACATCATAGACATTAATACACCTATAACGCCCATAATAGTACCTGTTATAAGATACTGTTTAGCAATCATCTTATGGTCCTGACTAAATATATATTTAGTTACAAACGTTTCTTTATGATGATGTCCGTGATCGTCGTCGTGAGCGTGGTTATCTGCGTGTGCTGACATAATCTTTTATCGTTTTTATCTTTATGAATTAGTTAATTAAAGAATCTTTAAATTCTTTTTGTGTTTGCATCCAAGCATCATATTCCTCCTGTGTTTCAACTACAATCTTCATTTGCATATTGTAGTGTGATTTCCCGCAAATTTTATTACAAAGTAATAAATAGTCAAACTCATAACGCTCTAAAGCTTCTTCTCCTTTAGCAACTAATGGTTTACTGTTTTCAACTCTAATTTTATTAATATTTTTAACTTTTTCTACCATTTCCGGAGTTGCACGCATATCAACAGTAGTTACAGTTGGCGTAAAACCAAACTGGGTAATCATCCCGGGTACGCAATTCATTTGTGCCCTAAAATGTGGCATGTATGCTGAATGTAAAACATCTTGAGAACGCATTTTGAATAATACCGGACGGCCAACTGGCAAATGTAATTCTGTAGTTATTACATCATCTTGTGCATTCGGATCAGATTCATCTAAACCTAAGATATTTGCTCGGTCTATATCAATTAAACGAACGTTTGATTTTCCTAAAGTATTATCAGCACCACCATATCTAGCTTTCCAGTTAAACTGTTGGGCATATAATTCTACTACTAATGGATCATCACTTTCGTCAACACCCATTATATTAATCCAGGTATTTAAACCATAAATAATTAAACCGGCTAAAACAATTACAGGTATAATGGTCCAAATAAGTTCTAATTTATTGTTGTCAGCAAAGAATAATGCTTTTTTCCCTTTTTCACCTTTATACTTATAAGCAAAATAGTGCAATAAAAACTGAGTAATTGTTTGAACGATAAAAATAATTACCATCGAAATAACCATCAAATTATCAAGAGTTGGACCATGCTCGGAAGCAGAGTTCGACATGAGTGGTAAATCACCCCATTTTACAAAACATACAATGGTTATGATATAAATGAAGGCTAAAAAGCCCATCATTAAATATCCATTCATGGTATTATCCTTATCAGTTGCGACTCCAGGTATTACATTTTCGTTCTTAGCTTGTGCCAAATCGAAAATCTTTACCATTTGCCAAATGGCAACTAAAATAAATACTAAAACTATAATTGTTAATAAAGCAGTCATTGGTATCGTTCGTCTTTATTTATATCTAATTAATAATGAAATTCTTCACTTTCTTTTCTAAAAGGATATCCTTTTACAAGTAATGGTGCTTTTGTTAAAGCAGTAAATACTATAAATATGAATAATCCCGCGAAAAGTAATACTGAACTTATTTCTGGAATTCCTATAAACCATCTATCCCCTACTGTAGCTGGCATAATCATATTGAATATATCAATATAGTGTCCAAATAAAATAACTAAACCTGCCATTACTACAAACCACGGAATTCGTTTGTAATCGGCATTCATTAACATTAATATCGGAAATACAAAGTTCATAACTACCATTCCAAGGAATGGTAATTTATAATCTTGGAATCTCGTTACAAAATAAGTTACCTCTTCTGGAATATTTGAATACCAAATAAGCATGAATTGAGAAAACCACAAGTATGTCCAAAAAATACTAAATGCAAACATAAACTTGGCTACATCATGTAAATGATTTTCATTTACAAACTCTAAATAATTTCTAGATTTTAAGTATATAGTAATTAATGCTATCACAGTAATACCACTTACAAACATACTAGCAAAAACATACCATCCAAATAAAGTTGAAAACCAATGTGGATCAACACTCATTATCCAATCCCAAGACATCATTGATTCCGTATAAATAAAGAATACTAAAAATGCCGCAGAAATACGAAACGATTTTTTGAAGTTACTTTTATCTTCTGCTGTATCTTGAGCAATTGAGAATTTACGTGAAAAATGACGGTACAAACTCCATCCTGCGATAAAAATTAATCCACGAATAATAAACCATGGAAGGTTTAAGAAACCTGATTTTCCTGCAATTAATTTATCATGTGCTACTACCTCAGGGTCCATCCAAATGAATAAATTATAATGACCTAAAGTGCCTGATGCTGCTGCAATTCCTAAAACTATTAAAGTGCCTGGAAGCACATACGCAGTAATACCTTCCATTACTCTAAATAATACTGGAGACCAGCCTGCCTGCGAGGCTATTTGAATCGCATAAAATGCTAAAACTCCTAACGCTATCATCATAAAGAAAAAAGCGGCTACATATAGCGCAGACCAAGGTCTGTTTGCTATTTGATGCATAACGTGTTCAGCGTGTGCGTCATCGTGATGAACTTCGTCTGCATGAATTGCCTCTTCACCATGTGATTCTTCAGCATGATTATCAGATTGAGCTTCCTGAACAGCATGTGTAGCTTCTTCAGCATGACCTCCACCATGAGCAGATGCTTCTTCCGCTAGCATTGTTTTTACTTCATCTAAAGATTTATGAGATGTCATAAAACCATAACCAACACCTAATGCTCCTAAAATCATTAGAATGAAAGAAAATGTCTTTAATTTATTTGAAAATGTATACATATCTATAATAATCTTATCAATCTTACTTTTCTAAATCAACTTTTAATTTCAACACGTACGATACCACTTGCCAACGCTCTTCTTCATTTAATTGGTTCGCATAAGATCCCATGGCATTTTTACCATAATAAATTGTGTGATAAACACTTCCTTCATTTATTGCTCTACCCACGTCAGCGTAACTAGGTATACCTAATATTTTTTCACGCTTGACTAACATACCTTGTCCATCGCCTTTATTTCCATGACAAATTCCACAGTAGATATCATAAAGCACTTTCCCTCTTTCTAAATCTACTTGCATTGAATCCAATGGCGATTTTAACGTAGTCTTCGCTAATTCATAACCAGCCGTTGAGTTTTCAATATCAAAAGGAACATAGCCTCTTGGAATTGAGCCTTGAGCTGGTAATTGTGCTTCTACACCATCAGGAAACGCGGCTTCTCCATACGTTTCATACCCAACAGATTCATACATGTTTGGCATGAATTGATAGTTAGGAGCGGTATCTTTTTTACATGACACAGCTACTAAAACTACTGCTATTACTAATATTTTAATTAAGCTTTTCATATGTATTATTAATGGGCTTTATCAACTAAGTTAATTTCGACTGCTCCAGTTTCTGCAAGTAAACTTTCTAGTTCTTTTTCATTTCCGTGAACTGCAATTTCCATTAAAAAATGGTCATCAGTAGTTCTTGGATCTGGGTTTTCGGCATTTTTAAATGGCCACATTCTACTACGAAGGTAAAAAGTAATTACCATTAAATGCGCAGCAAAAAACACCGTAAGTTCAAACATAATAGGTACAAAAGCCGGCATATTTTCTAAATAACTAAAACTTGGTTTTCCTCCAATATCTTGAGGCCAATCTTCAATCATTATAAAATTCATCATTAATATCGCCACTGTTAATCCAATTAATCCATATATAAATGCTGTAATAGCTATCCGTGTTGGCTCTAAACCCATTGCTTTGTCTAGTCCGTGAACTGGAAATGGCGTATATATTTCTTCGATATGATATCTTTCTGCCTTAACTTTTTTAACAGCCGACATTAATACATCATCATCAGTATAAATAGCGTGAATAACTTTTGAAGCTTCCATTGACTATGTTTAGTTTATTAATTTTTTAGCTTGTCCAGACCAATCATCCCGTTCTGCCCTTCCAGGGAAAGTACCAGTAATACTGTCTAACAAATCATATTCTTTTTTAGTCATCTTACTAACCTGAAGAAAAGTGTAAATACCAATGCTATTTAGCACTTCTTCCATTTTAGGCCCGATACCATTTACTTTCTTTAAATCATCAGCTGTTTGAGTATCAGCATCAAAACTTCCAATACTTCCTAAAAGATTATTAACTTTTTCTGAATTATCTCCTTCTGATGCTTCTTTTGCTTTGGTTACAGGTTTAGAAACTGTGTTACCAGATGTTCTTGCATCAGCACCTGTTCCTACTAAGCTATCTCCTCTTTCTCTAATGTTTTTATAACGTTCACCAGATGATTTCAAAATCGTTTTAACCTCTGCTTGTGCAATTACTGGGAATGTTCTTGAGTATAATAAGAATAATACAAAGAAGAATCCAATAGTTCCAATAAAAATCCCAATATCTACAAAAGTTGGCGAGAACATGGTCCATGATGATGGTAAGTAATCTCTATGTAACGAGGTTACAATAATTACAAAACGCTCAAACCACATACCTATATTTACCACAATAGAAATAAAGAAAGAGAACATGATACTTGTTCTTAATTTTTTAAACCACATAAACTGTGGAGAGAACACATTACACGTCATCATTGCCCAATACGCCCACCAATAAGGTCCTGTTGCTCTGTTTAAGAAAGCATATTGCTCATATTCTACACCAGAATACCATGCAATAAATAATTCGGTAATATATGCTACACCAACTATAGAACCTGTAATCATAATTACAATGTTCATTAATTCGATATGTTGCACTGTAATATAATCTTCAAGGTTACACACTTTTCTCATTATAATAAGAAGCGTGTTTACCATAGCAAATCCTGAGAATACTGCACCAGCAACAAAGTAAGGTGGGAATATTGTTGTATGCCAACCAGGAATAACTGAAGTTGCAAAGTCAAATGATACAATAGTATGTACAGAAAGTACTAACGGTGTTGCTAAACCAGCAAGTACCAAAGACACTTCTTCAAAACGTTGCCAATCTTTTGCACGTCCAGACCATCCGAAACTTAATAATGAATATATTTTTTTTTGAAAAGGCTTGATAGCTCTATCTCTTAACATGGCGAAATCTGGTAATAATCCTGTCCACCAAAACACAAGTGAAACCGATAAATACGTAGAAATTGCAAATACATCCCAAAGTAACGGTGAGTTAAAATTTACCCATAACGAACCAAATTGATTTGGAATTGGTAAAACCCAGTATCCTAACCAAGGTCGTCCCATGTGAATGATTGGGAATAAACCTGCTTGAACAACAGAGAAAATTGTCATGGCTTCAGCAGAACGGTTAATTGCCATTCTCCATTTTTGACGGAATAATAATAGTACCGCAGAGATTAGTGTTCCCGCGTGACCAATACCAACCCACCATACGAAGTTAGTGATATCCCAAGCCCAACCTACGGTTTTATTTAAACCCCAAGTTCCAATACCTGTAGATATCGTATAAATGATACATCCAATTCCCCAAAGAAAAGCGGCAAGTGCAATAGAAAATACTATCCACCATTGTTTATTCGCTTTTCCTTCAACAGGTGCTGCAACATCCACAGTAACGTCGTGGTATGATTTTTCACCTGTAACTAAAGGTCTTCTAATAGGTGCTTCGTAATGAGACGCCATAATTATATAATTGATTCTTTAATTAAATTTATGCTTCAGTTGTATTTCTCACTTTTGTATGATACTGCACATTAGGTTTTGTACCTACAGTTTCTAATAAGTGATACATACGATCATCTTTTAAAAGTTTTGCAACTTTACTGTCTTTATCATTGATGTCTCCAAATGTCATTGCTCCATTACTACAAGCTGCAGAACAAGCTGTTTGGAATTCACCATCTTTAATTTCGCGTCCATCACGTTTTGCATCAAGAATTGTTTTCTGTGTTTTTTGAATACACATAGAACATTTTTCCATGACACCACGTGAACGTACTACAACATCTGGATTTAATACCATACGCCCTAAATCATCATTCATGTGATAATCAAACTCATCATTGTCATTGTAAAGGAACCAGTTGAAACGACGTACTTTATAAGGACAGTTATTTGCACAATATCTAGTACCTACGCAACGGTTATATGCCATTTGATTTTGACCTTGACGACCATGCGATGTTGCTGCAACCGGACAAACGGTTTCGCAAGGCGCGTGATTACAATGTTGACACATTACAGGTTGGAATGCTACTTGAGGATTTACAGATGCATTTTCCATTTCGCTAAACTCACTTAATGAGCTTCCTAATCCCGAAATATTATCTTTTTTCTCATTGTCACCAACAAATGAATCTTCAGATGAATAATATCTATCAATACGCAACCAGTGCATATCACGGCTACGACGAACTTCTGTTTTTCCAACTACAGGCACATTGTTTTCTGCGTGACAAGCAATTACACAAGCGCCACATCCTGTACAAGCATTTAAATCGATAGATAAATTGAAGTGATGCCCAATTGAACGATCAAATTCATCCCATAAATCAACCTCTGGAGATGTTACTGGAGTTTCTATATGATTTAATGATACTGTTGGAACTTTATTCCATACATTTCTATCAGAAGTGTTAAAAATCTCTAAAGTAGTTTCTCTAATTATATCTCCACGCCCCATTAAGGTGTTGTGTAACTGAACTGATGCAAATTCATGTTCACCAGAAGCAGGCTCAACAGTTACAGATTGTACCGTATCGAAATTTTGATATAATGCATATGCATTTACACCCGTTTGCATTTCTTCTTTTAATCCGAGTGTTCTTCCATAACCAAACGCAAGTCCAACAGAACCCTTTGCCTGTCCCGGTTGAATTATTACAGGAACTTTTAACGTTGCTCCATTCACACTCACATTTGCATAACTACCATTTAAAGCACCATTTGCAACATGTGTATTACTTAACCCAATACGATCTGCATCTGCTTTTGAAATAGTTAAATAATTATCCCAAGAAGTTCTTGTTAATGGATCCGGAAATTCTTGTAACCATGGGTTATTGGCCTGTTGCCCATCACCCATACCTACTTTGGTATATAATGTTAATTCTAATTCATTATTTGATTTTGCAGAAGCGGCTAATGCTCTAGCTGCATTTCCAGAAGGTGTTTCTACTGCTTCTTCAGCAATCGTAGTTCCCTCAGTTTCTGTAGCAATGCTTCCAACATAAACACCATCATGTAAAGCTTGATTAAAAGAGCTCCCGCCTAAAATTGTAGTTCCCCACGCGTCTTTAATATAATCATGATATGAAACATCGTTTCCGGTCCACTTTAATAAAGCATCTTGAAATTGTCTCGTATCAAACAACGGACGAATAGTTGGTTGTGTTAATGAGTAATGTCCTTTTTTAAGTTCAACATCACCCCAAGACTCTAAATAGTGCGGTGAAGCTGCTATAAAATTAGTTAATGATGAAGTCTCATCAACTTTCATTGAGAATGCTATCGATAAATCTGTCTTCTTCAGTCCTTCCGCAAAATCTGACGCATTTGCAAGGGTATACATTGGGTTAACACCACTCATTATAATGGCTCCAACCTTACCTGCTTTCATATCAGTAATCAATTGCGCTACTGCATTGTTACTTCCTTGTCTTGTTTTGATTGGAGTTTTTGGATCAAAAGCTTTACTGCTTAGAGATTCATTAATTTCTAAAGCTATAGTTTGAGCATTTACATCTTGTATTCCAGTAATAACTACTCCGTTGCTTCCTGCTTTTTTAAGTTGAGAAGCCGCTTTTTTTACAGCATCTTCAATATGATCTGGTAAATTACCTGACACAGAACCACCAACAACATAACTATATAATTTAGCTAAAGCTAATTTTTGCTCAGTTGGCGTTAAAGGTATACGCTTATCAGCGTTTGCACCTGATAACGACATATTTGATTCAAATTGTATGTGACGAGACATTTTACCATGATCTGGCACTCTATTTTTAGAATAGCCAGAATCAAAACCTCCACCTTGCCAATCTCCTAAGAAGTCGGCTCCAACAGAAACAATAGTCATAGCTTTTGAAAAATCATAATTGGCCAAGCCACGTTCGCCATATTTTGCTTGGTAAGCGTCAAGTGCTGCAGATTCTGAAACTGCATCGTAAACTACATGACTAACATTACCGTATTTCTCTTTAAATTCTAAAATTAACTTACTTGTAGAAGGACTTGCAAATGTTTGTGTTAATAAAACTATTTGCTTCCCTGAAACCTTTAAATCTGTTAATTTTTGATTTGTTTCAGCATCAAATGTATTCCAAGAAATTGATTCTCCTTCTTTTTTAGGTCCTTGAACCCTTAAACTATCATATAATCCTAAAACAGAAGCGTTAACTCTAGCATTAGCGCTACCATTTGTAGCTGCCATCGTATTATTTTCAATCTTAATTGGACGACCTTCACGCGTTTTTACTAAAACACTAGCAAAATCAAACCCATCAGCAATAGTTGATGCATAATAGTTGGCAACTCCCGGAATTATCTCCGTTGGTTGCACTACATATGGAATAGATTTTTTTACAGGACCTTCGCAAGCAGCTAACGATGCCGCAGCTGTGCTAAATCCTACATATTTTAAGAAATCGCGACGTGTTGTAGAAGTAGCCTCTAAAGTATCTTTATCTCCTAAAAATTCATCAGTAGGAATTTCTGCTACAAACTCGTTTTGTTTTAGCGTCTCAACAATAGAGCTATTCTCGTTTAGCTCTTCAACACTTTTCCAGTATTTCTTGTTTGATGACATATTATATAATTGAATTACTTCTTATTAAATTTATTAATAGTGACATTTACCACATTCTAAACCACCCATTTGAGCCACTGTCAAATTTTCTACACCATATTTTTTTGATAACTCTTCATGTATTTTTGTGTAGTAAGAATTGTCTTTAACATTTACATCGGTTGTTCTGTGACAGTCAATACACCAACCCATTGTTAGCGGTGCATGTTGATACATCACTTCCATTTCCTCAACAGGACCATGACATGTTTGACACTCTACACCAGCAACAGTTACGTGTTGCGAGTGATTAAAATAAGCAAAATCTGGTAAATTATGAATACGAACCCATTTTACAGGTTGCGAATCGCCAGTGTATTTTTGATCGGCATCACTCCAACCAGCAGCAGCATATAACTTTTGAATTTCACCATCATAAAATTCCTTACTATACTCTGGAGAAGTTCCTCCGTTATATTCATAAATTGATTTATGACAGTTCATACAAACGTTTAATGATGGAATCCCTGAATGCTTACTAACTCTCGCAGAAGAATGACAGTATTTACAATCAATACCATTATCACCAGCATGTATTTTGTGTGAAAAATGGATAGGTTGTACTGGCTCATAGCCTTGATCTACTCCTATTTGTGATAAATATCCAAAAACAAAATAAGCACTTGCCAATAAAAAGAATATCGCTACAACTAACATTAAGAATTGGTTTTGCACAAATGCTTTCCAAATAGGTGTGGTTTTAGTTTCTTCTGGTAAATCTAAGTTTTGAACCGTAGCAAATCGACGTAATGTTTTGTTTACTAAGTATAAACCAATTGCTAAAAGTGCAAATAAAATGGCTAATGCCCCTAATATAATTTCGTTTGAAATACCATTAGAAGTCGTTGTAGCTTGATTACCAACTGCTCCGGCAGTGACAGCAGCTGGAGCTTTCTTTTCTTCAGCAGTATAAGCTAAAATATTATTAATATCATCATCCGATAACTGAGGCATTGCCGTCATAGCTGCACCACCGTATTCATCATAAATTTTGTTCGCGTAAGTATCACCAGATTTTATAACCCCAGCACTATTACGAATCCAAGCATTAATCCATTCTCTATCTAACCCGTGCTCATCAGACAAACGAGCTTCTACATTACGTAAAGCAGGCCCAGTCATTTTTTTGTCTAATTGATGACAAGCAGCACAATTGGCATTGAATAATGATTTTCCTTTTACTGGATCTCCATCTTGAGCAGAAAGAGAAGTTGTAAACGCTACTAAAATAATTAAGCATAAACGAAGAATGTTTTTGCTTAAATTACGGTGAATCACCTGTCTCATATTGTTGGTTAAATTAACTTCTAAACTTTGGTATGATTTTTTCATTTAACAAATAAAAAAAATACAGTTAAAAAAATCTCAAACAAAAGTAATATTAAAAGTCGATTTGGAAAATGTTAGAGAACTGATAATTGATAATTTAGAGGGATTCTAAATAATAAAAAGAGTAACAATTAAGTTAATAACCTATACATTTGTATAAATATATTTGAATATGATACCATTGAATTTAAAAATTAGTGCTTTAAGCATTTTTTGTTTCGGGCTAAGTTTGGCTAATACTAACGCTCAACAAGGAGATGTGAAGATAAATCAAGATAAAAAAATTGTCGCTTTATTGGAGCTTAAGAAAGAAATGAATAAAAATGAAATTGATTCTGAACGCTATAAGATACAAGTATATAATGGCAACCGTTCTGGCGCATACGCAACTCAAAAAGAATTTGGCGAAACATTTGGCGATTGGTACTCTGTTGTTAATTACGAACCGCCTAACTTTAAAACGCGAGTTGGCAGTTTTAGATCACGATTGGAGGCTGATAGAGCTCTTCAGCGTATAAAAAAGAAATTTCCAAGTGCTTTTATTTTTAAACCTAAAAAATAATATAACTTAATAAAAAGTATATAATAAAAAAAAAGCGCCCAAAATGGGCGCTTTTTTTATTTCTATTAAATTTATTATTTAAGTTTCTTTTTAATTTCAACTTCGTGAAAGGCTTCAATTATATCGCCTTCTTGAATATCGTTATAGTTTTTAATTTGCATACCACAATCATATCCTTTGGCAACCTCTTTAACGTCATCCTTAAATCGTTTTAATGATGCTAATTCTCCGGTAAAGACAACTACGCCATCCCTAATTAAACGAATACTTGAACTTCTAAGTATTTTACCGTTTGTAACCATACAACCTGCGATACTTCCAATTTTAGTTACTTTAAAAATTTCTCTAATTTCAGCTGTACCTAAAATTTCTTCTTTAAGTTCTGGAGATAACATTCCCTCCATCGCATCCTTAAGATCGTTTATAGCATCATAAATAATAGAGTATGTTCTAATGTCAATTTCTTCTTTATCAGCAATTACTCTAGCATTTCCAACAGGTCGTACATTAAATCCAATAATAATGGCATCAGAAGCCGAAGCTAACAATACATCACTCTCTGTAATCGCACCAACACCTTTGTGTAAAATATTAACTTGAATTTCTTCAGTTGATAATTTTTGAAAAGAATCGGTTAATGCTTCCACAGAACCATCTACATCACCTTTAAGAATAATATTTAACTCTTGGAAATCTCCAAGTGCTATACGACGACCTATTTCATCAAGAGTAATATGACGTTGCGTTCTAACGGATTGCTCACGTTGTAATTGTGCTCGTTTTGCAGCAATTTGTTTTGCTTCACGTTCGTCTTGAAAAACATTAAATTTATCACCTGCTTGAGGTGCTCCATCCAATCCTAATATTGAAACCGGAGTTGACGGACCTGCCTCAGCCACATCGTTTCCACGCTCATCGTGCATTGCTTTCACTTTTCCACTGTTTCTACCAGCTAAAACGTAGTCTCCTATTTTTAGGGTTCCTGCCTGTACAAGTATAGTAGACACATAACCTCTGCCTTTATCTAAAAAGGCTTCAACTACTGTACCAACGGCCGGTTTATAAGGATTTGCTTTAAGCTCTAATAATTCGGCTTCAAGTAATACTTTTTCAAGCAATTCTTTAACCCCTGTACCTACTTTTGCAGAAATATCGTGTGATTGTATTTTACCACCCCAATCTTCAACAAGTAAATTCATTTGTGCTAATCCGTCTTTTATCTTTTCAGGATTAGCATCTGGCTTATCTATCTTATTTATAGCAAAAACAATAGGAACTCCTGCAGCCTGAGCATGCGAAATAGCTTCTTTTGTTTGCGGCATTATATCATCATCCGCTGCTGCTACAATAATAGCGATATCTGTTACTTGAGCCCCACGTGCACGCATTGCGGTAAACGCCTCGTGACCTGGTGTATCTAAAAATGCTATTTTTTGACCACTTTCTAATTGTACGCCATAAGCACCAATATGCTGCGTGATTCCTCCAGACTCTCCTGCAATAACATTTTCTTGTCGAATATAATCTAGAAGAGATGTTTTACCATGATCTACGTGTCCCATTACTGTTACAATCGGTGCACGCGGCTTTAATTCTTCAGGTTTATCTACAATTTCTTCAATAGAATCTTCAATATCAGCAGTTACAAATTCAACTTGATACCCAAACTCTTCCGCAACAATTGATAGTGTTTCAGCATCTAAGCGCTGGTTCATGGTCACCATCATTCCAAGTGACATACATGCGGAAATAATTTCGGTAACCCCTACATTCATCATTGTAGCAACTTCATTTGCAGTTACAAACTCTGTAACTTTTAAGATTTTGCTTTCTGCTGCTTCTATTTGTTCATCAATCTCAGATTGCTCTTTGTGTTGATCTCTTTTATCTCGTCTGTATTTTGCGCCTTTTCCTTTGCTTGATTTTCCTTGAAGTTTTTCAAGTGTTTCGCGAACTTGTTTTTTTACATCTTCTTCGCTAGGCTCTTCTTTGACTATGTTTCGTCTCCCTTGCCCTGGCTTACCTTTAAATCGGTCATTGCCTCCAGTTCTAGCTGCGCCTCCTCTATTATCTTGTGGTGCGCCAGCTTTACTTATTCTTCTACGTTTTCTTTTATTAGCAGCTCCTGTATCTCCAGCTTTTGCTGCTGGTTTTTTTTCTTCTTTCTTCTTTTTAGGCTTATTGAATTTTGATAAATCAATTTTATCACCCGCAATTGTTGGTCCTGAAAGTTTTTTGTATTGCGTTGTTACCTTCTCATCCGGCACAGCCTCTCCATCAATTACAATCTCTTCTTTTTGCTTTGGAGTAGCTTTTTTGGCCTCAACTGGTTTTTCGTCAACTTTTTTATTATCAACTATCGGTTCTGGCTGAGCGACTTCAACTTTAGATTCAACAGGTTTTTCTTTGGAAACAACAGTTTTCTCTTTAGATTTTTTAGAATCTAAATCTATTTTTCCAACTTGTTTAGGTCCCGATAAAGTTTTTGACGCTTTAACAACCTCTTCTTGTTGTGCTTTTTCTCTGGCCTCGTATGCTTTTTGCTTGGCATCAATTTCTGCTTCACGTTTTATACGTAAATCTTCTTTCTCTTTTTGCTTCGCTTCACTTACTTCTTGCGACTTAACCTTTTTACTTGCATCTGTTTCGAACTCATCTGAAAGTAACTTATAAGTTTCTTCAGAAATTTTCGTGGTAGGACGCTTCTCTATTTCGACACCTTTAGAATCTAGATATTCTACGGCACGATCTAGAGAGATATTAAGCTCGCGTAATACTTTATTTAATCTTATTGTTTCAGCCATAAATCGCCTTTAAAATACTCAAATATATATTATTCTTCGAATTCTTCTTTTAAAATTCTAATAACGTCTTTAATAGTTTCTTCTTCTAAATCCGTTCTTTTTACTAAATCTTCAACCTCTTGTTCTAAAATACTTTTAGCAGTATCCAATCCAGCTTTGCTAAACTCTTCAATAATCCAGCCTTCTATTTCATCTGTGAATTCTCTTAATTCAACATCTTCTTCAGCGCCTTCTCTTAAAACATCTATTTCATACCCAGTTAATTGACCTGCTAAACGAATGTTATGCCCGCCTCTTCCAATAGCCTTGCTTACTTCTTCTGGTTTTAAAATAACCTCAGCACGCTTAGTTTCTTCATTTAATTTTATTGATGTTACTCTTGCCGGACTTAACGCTCTTGTAATGTATAATTGTAAATTATTTGTGTAATTAATTACATCAATATTTTCGTTACCTAATTCACGAACTATACTATGAATTCTCGATCCTTTCATTCCAACGCATGCTCCTACAGGATCAATTCTGTCATCATAAGAATCTACAGCCACTTTTGCTTTTTCACCAGGAATTCTTACAACGTTTTTTATAGTAATTAAGCCATCAAAAACTTCCGGGATTTCTTGTTCGAACAATTTCTCTAAAAATTTAGGCGAACTTCTAGACATAATTATAGTTGGTTTAGCGCCTTTAAGCTCAACACTATCAATTACACCTCTTACATTATCACCTTTTCTAAAGAAATCTGAAGGGATTTGTCTGTCTTTTGGTAATACAATTTCGTTTCCATCATCGTCCAACAGAATCACTGCTCTATGACGTATATGATGAACTTCAGCAGTATAAATTTCGCCTACTAAATCTTTAAATTGTTTATAAATTATGGTATTATCATGCTCATGAATCTTAGAAATTAGGTTTTGACGTAACGCTAAAATAGCTCGTCTACCCAAATCAATAAGTTTAACTTCTTCTGAAACATCTTCACCAACCTCAAAATCTGGCTCAATTTTACGAGCTTCAGATAAAGAAATTTCTTGGTTTGGTTCTTCAACTTCACCATCGGCAACCACAACTCTATTTCTCCAAATTTCTAAATCTCCTTTATCCGGGTTAACAATAATATCAAAATTATCATCATCACCATATTTCTTTTTTAAGGCGCTTCTAAATACGTCTTCTAAAATAGCCATTAACGTTACTCTGTCAATTAGCTTATCGTCTTTAAATTCTGAAAAAGATTCAATTAACGCGACATTTTCCATAACTCTAAATTAAAATTTTATCATAACTTTTGCTTCCACAATATCTTGGTAAGCGATTTTCGCTTCCTTCTTAACAGTAATTTTACCTTTCCCAACGGGCTTAGGCTCTCTAACTTTCCATCCTAATGTAATTTCTTTATCTGATACTTCTGTAAGTGTGCCTTCAATTTTTTCTGAAGCTGTTCTTACTTTTAGTACTCTATTTATGTTTTTTTTATACTGCCGCTTATTAACTAAAGGAGCTGTTGCACCGGCCGACATAACCTCTAAAGAAAAATCATGTTCTTCTCTATCAATATTATGCTCAATGGCTCTGCTTACAAACATACAGTCTTCAACTAAAACTCCTTTATCACCGTCTATTACCACCTTAATATGATTGTCAGTACCAATAGAAAAATCAATAAGAAATAAATCTGGCCTTTCTATTAAAGCAGTATTAAGTAATTCTGTTACGGTATTTTTAAACATTTTAAGTATAAAAAGAGGGGACTTTCCGTCCCCTCATTTATTTAATTTCGCCTTTCAACGGGGCAAATATATAATATTTTATTGATTTTTAAAGGAAATTTTCTTAAATTTATGTAGAACTTACTTATGTGATTATGAATTAAGCCATATCAAAAAATCAATATTATTTGAGATTTTGTAAAGCTTGATGATATTTAAAATTTAAACCAAATAAACCGTGAACAGATGAAAAAAATACTCGTACCCACCGATTTTTCTGATCAAGCAGAAAATGCTTTGAAAGTAGCTGCCCAAATAGCTCATAAGCATAAATGTGAAATTTATTTGTTACACATACTTGAAATGCCTTTGCATGAAATAGATCCAATTACATCTTACAGCAAAATGCCTGAAGCTGTGTTTTTCATGAAACTAGCACACCAAAAATTTGAAAAATTAAAAAGTCAAGATTATTTAGATGGCTTAGTTGTACATGAAACTGTTGAATTTCAAGAAATTTTTAAAGGAATTTTTCATGTTTGTAAAAAGCACAATATAGATTTAATTATTATGGGCTCTAGTGGAGTTAGCGGCCTAAAGGAGATGTTAATTGGAAGCAATACAGAAAAAGTAGTTCGCACATCCGAAACACCTGTGCTTGTTGTTAAAAATGAACATAATCCTTTTAACGTGAAAGATTTTGTATTCGCTTCCGATTTTAAAGATGAAAGCAAGTCTACCTATCAGGAAGCTGTAAAATTTGCCAATATTTTTGGAGCAAAAATGCAGTTACTTATGGTTGTAACTCCAGCAAAGTTTATAACTACGGGTGAAGCTGAAAAAAGAATTAAAGCTTTTGCCAATTCTTTTGATTATTCAAATTATACTTTAAATATTTATAATGATATAAGTATTGAAAAGGGAATTATGAATTTTTCTAAAACTATTAATGCCGATTTAATTGGCATGAGTACGCATGGTAGGCAAGGGATATCGCATTTTTTCAATGGAAGTATTAGTGAAGATTTAGTGAATCATGCAAAACGCCCAGTAATTACATTCAAGATTTAAAAAACATTATTGTTTTTAATAATAAAAAAGTCTTTCAGAAATCTGAAAGACTTTTTTGTTGGCCTACTAGGGCTCGAACCTAGACTCTTTGGTACCAAAAACCAACGTGTTGCCAGTTACACCATAGGCCATTCGTGCAATGAGGGTGCAAATTTAATACAAAGTTTTATTATCACAACATTTTTTTGAAAAATAATCTTTAAAACTTAACGTTTCCTTAAAAACATTTACAATACCATATTTATTATTAAATTCGCCAAAGCAAATAAACTAAAGATTTACATGGTACATTTTAACTATAAAAAATGGAATACTGTTTTAGGATGGTTCTCTTTTTTAATAGCACTAATAACGTATAGTTTAACTGTTGAACCAACCGTGAGTTTTTGGGATGCAGGTGAGTATATTTTAACTGCTTCAAAACTTCAAGTTGGTCACCCGCCAGGAGCTCCTTTATTTCAAATGATGGGTGCTTTCTTTTCAATATTCACTTTTGGAAATAACGAATTAATTGGTTGGATGATGAACATGATGAGTGCCGTTTCTAGTGCATTCACTATTTTATTCATGTTTTGGACAATTACTTTATTACTTAAAAAAATTACAAGTAATAATACCGAGCTTTCACAATCAAAAGCCATGGCTATTTTAGGCAGTGGTTTAGTAGGTAGTTTAGCTTTTACGTTTACTGATTCGTTTTGGTTTAACGCTGTAGAAACTGAAGTTTACGCTATGGCTACTTTAATTATGGCCATTTTATTCTGGTTAGGATTACGTTGGGAACAGGATATGGATAAACCTAGAGGAAACCGTTGGCTTGTATTAATTGCTTTTGTAATAGGCCTTTCTTTCGGAGTACATTTTATGGGTTTACTCACAATTCCTGCTATTGGTTTGATATACTACTTTAAAAATTATAAAACTGTTACTGTTAAAAATTTCATTATAGCCAATGTCGCTTCTGTAGCTATATTATTATTTATTTTTAAACTATTAGCCCCTAATATTCTAAAACTTTTTAGCGTTTTTGAAATATTTTTCGTGAATACCATAGGCCTTCCTTTTAATTCAGGTTCTGTTATAGCTGGTATTTTATTAATTACAATAATTCAATTTGCTTTAAAATATACCAGAAAAAAAGGGTTTGTACATTTAAATACAGGAGTTCTTTGTATTACGTTTGTTATAATAGGATTTTCTACGTGGCTAATGCTACCAATACGGGCGAATGCTAATGTGGTTATTAATGAAAACAACCCTTCAAGTGCCAGAGAATTATTAGCATATTATAATTTAGAGCAATACCCAGAAACACATTTATTTTATGGGCCACAATTTACAGATCAATATGCGTATTTAGATGAGAATAATCCTTATGTAGATGATAAGCCTAAATATGAAAAAGATTATGATAAAGGTGAGTATGTGATTGTAAATGATTTTAAAAACGCAAAACAAAATTATAACTCAAAACATGCCTCTATTCTGCCACGTATGTGGAGTGCCGAACATGCAGAAAACTACATGATGTTTTCAGGATTTTTAGATTTTAAACTTAAATCTGAATATCAAATGGAAAACGAATTACGAACAGCCGTTAATAAATTTAAATATGATGCGGCGGCCGGCAATATAGATTATGAAGATTATAATAACTTTTTAAAACAGTTTAAACAATATATTGATATTGAAAAACCGTCCTTAGCCAGTAATATTGCTTATTTGTTTGAATATCAACTAGGATATATGTACTGGCGCTATTTTATGTGGAATTTTTCTGGAAGACAAGATGACATCCAAGGGCGATATGATAATCATGGAAATTGGATAAGTGGAATTAATCCTTTAGATGAATTTCATTTAGGATACTCTCAAGATAATTTACCTAGCGATGTAAAAAATAATAAAGCGAGAAACACCTATTATTTATTACCATTAATTTTAGGACTTATTGGTCTTTTCTTTTTATATAATAAAGACAAAAAATTATTTTGGATTATGCTCGTGTTTTTCCTTTTCACGGGAATTGCTATTCAAGTTTATACTAATGTTCGTCCATTCGAACCTCGTGAACGTGATTACTCCGTAGTAGGTTCATTTTATGTTTTTGCCCTTTGGATTGGTTTTGGAGTTTATGGACTATTCGATTATTTAAAAAATTATCTACCAAAAAAATTAGTAGCACCAATAACCACATTGGCTTGTTTAATTTTAGTGCCCTTTATATTAGCGGCAAACAATTGGGACGATCATGATAGATCTGGAAAATATACTGCCAAGGCTATGGCAAAAATGTATTTAGATTCGTGTGCCGAAAATGCTATTTTATTTACTATCGGAGATAACGACACATTTGCATTATGGTATGCTCAAGAAATTGAAGGATATAGAACCGACGTTAGAGTTGTTAACACCAGTTTATTTCAAACCGATTGGTATATTGATCAAATGAAACGGAAGGCTTATGAAAGCGATCCAATACCATCACAACTCACGCATGATTTGTACAAATACGGCACCAACGATTATATAATTATTCAACCTGTAATTAACGACACTTTACAAGTTAAACAGTTTTTAGATTTTGTTGCAAGCAAAAACCCAAAAACAAAATACAAATATGTTTTACAGCAACAAGGTGTTGATTTGTCTCAAGTTCGAAACCAAGACCTCAATGCCACCTATTTACCAACGCCCTATTTAAGACTTCCTGTAAACAAAGAAAATGCATTAAACTCAGGAATTGTTAAACCTAAAGATGCTGACGAAATTGTACCATATATTGACATAAAAGTAGACGGTGGAGCCCTTTATAAAAACAGACTATTGATGTTGGATATAGTTGCCAATAACGAATGGAAACGCCCAATTTACTTTACCGGAGGAAGCTTTGGTGATGATGATTATTTATGGATGAAAGACTATTTACAACTCGATGGCATGTGCTATAAATTGGTCCCTATAAAAACACCAGTAGACAAAGCGAATCCATTCGATATGGGTAGAGTAGATAGCGAGTTGATGTATGAAAAAGTTAAAAAATGGGATTGGGGGAATAGTGGAAGTCCAGATATTTATCACGATACCGAAACACGTAAAAACTCTATAACTTATCGTGGCAATTTAGCCCGTTTAGCAGAACAGTTAATAAACGAAGATAAACTTGAAAAAGCTGAAGAAATAGCAGATATCGCTATGACTAATATGCCTGTAGAATATTTTGGTTATTACACTCTTTTAGAACCTTATATTAGTACGTACTATGCTGTTGGAAATAAAGAAAAAGCGCAACGGCTATTTAAAGAAGTTTCAAGAAAATATCAAGAAAACTTAAGCTACTATAGTAGTTTAAAAATAGACGATCAAGAACGTCTATTTGAAGACATTTATACCGATATTCAACGCTATAAAGGACTCGTGGATGTGTTAGTTGAATATGATATTGAGTTTGCTGAAACAGAAGGTGATATTTTTAATAACTACTTAAGAGCGTTCAACCATTTTTACGGTGATGATGAACCAGAAGAAGAAATTAGAACAGATGTGGATATTCCTCTAGATAGCAATTTACAAATTGACACAACAAATTAATTTGGTATAAGGCATGACCTTTACACCTATAAAAACACCTTTAATTGCAAAAAAATTATTCCCAAACTATGTTTGGGATATTCCTACAACCAAAAAAGTTGTTTATTTAACTTTTGATGATGGCCCAACTCCGGAAATTACTAACTGGACATTAAATATTTTAAAAGAGTATCAAGCCGAAGCCACCTTTTTTTGTATTGGAAATAATGTTGAAAAACATCCAGAAATTTTTGAAAATATATTGAATAATGGTCATGTAATTGGTAACCACACCCAAAATCATATTAAAGGATGGAAAAACAACACTAAGGATTACTTAACCGACGTAAATAAAGCTAAAGAAATAATTAGCACTAAAACAAATACCAATTTATTTAGACCACCATACGGGCAAATCACACCGAAACAAGGAAAGAACCTCATAGAACTTGGTTACAAAATTATTATGTGGGATGTGTTGTCTTTTGATTGGGATAAACAAGTAAATAAAGAAACATGTTTAAATAATGTGGTTTCCAAAACAAAAGAAGGTAGTATTATTGTATTTCACGATAGTTTAAAAGCTTCTAACAATATGAAATACGCTTTACCAGAAGTATTGGAGTATTTTAGTAAAAAAGGATATGTGTTTAAAGCTTTAAATCTCTAAACGTATTGCTGAATAATACCAATAAGTGTATTAGCATCTTGCTCACCACTTTGGCGCCATTTCATTTCACCATCTTTATAAATAATCAACGTTGGCAGTGTCTTAACACGTAAAGCATCGGCTAATTCACTATTTTTTTCAACATCTATTTTTATAACTTTAGCTTTATCACCTAAAGCCGCTGCCACATCTCTAAGTATAAGATGCATTGCTTCAGATTGATCATTCCATTCTGTATAGAAATCTAACAAAACTGGAATATCAACATCAATGAGTTCACCAAATTTTGACATGCTTTATTATTTATTAGTCAAATGTGTTATTACAAATATAGCATTTCTTCGCAATTATGCATTATTTACGCCTTTTTTAAGCTCTATCACGGTAATCTCTGGCCATATTCCAACACGACCAGGATATCCTAAATATCCAAAACCTCTATTTACGTTTATATACTGTCCTAATTCTTGGTATATCCCAGCCCAATATTTGTAGCGCCACTTTATAGGGCTCCATTTAATCCAACCTGGAATTTCTATTCCAAATTGCATTCCGTGAGTATGCCCACAAAGTGTAAGATGGTAATGATATTCATCATTAATCACCTTAGCTTCCCAATGAGTTGGGTCGTGGCTCAATAATATTTTGAAGTCATCAGGATTTATTTTTTCTGAAGCTTTTTTTAAATCACCGGCAGTTTTAAATCCGCCTTTTCCCCAATTTTCTACACCTACAATGGCAATACGTTGGCCATTTTTTTCAATAAATCTACTTTCGTTCAAAAGTAAATCAAATCCCATATCCCTTTGTAATTGAACTAAATCAGCAAGGTTTTGTGCTTTGGCTTCATGCGAATCCCAATCTACATAATCTCCATAATCATGATTTCCTAAAACTGAATAAATACCGTCTTTAGCTTTTAGTGATCCAAACAATCCTTTCCATGGTAACATTTCAGAGGATTTATTGTTTACTAAATCGCCAGTAAACATAATTACATCCGATTTTTGTTCATTTATTAAATCGATGCCATATTCAATTTTCTTTTTGTTATCAAAACTCCCTGAATGAATGTCGCTTATTTGTGTTATTCTATAGCCATTAAAAGCGTCTGGCAAATCTTCAAAATGCAAAGTATAGTTTAAAACTCTAAATCTATATTTACCTTCATACATTCCGTACAAAAGTGAAGCAAATGGAATAGCCGCTAAACCTAATGCTACCTGACTAATAAACTTTCTTCTCGATGGTAAATAAAAACCATCATTGGTTGTTACTAGCCTATCATATAATCCTATAATAAGTCGAATTATATCCTCTCCCAACATTATTGGAATAATTACCAAATTGAACGAAATAAAGGCTAACAAAAATCCAAAAGCATAACTTTTTGCAGGGTTTAAAACACGACCTTCTGAAGATGCTAAAAATTGAAATAAAAAATTACCTATAATAACTAGCGCTATACCAAAAAACAAATAGTAAACCCATGTGCTTTTTACCAGTGTTCTTACTGCTTGAAAACCATAAACACTGATTACAGTATAAAATATTAGGAAAATAATCCAACGAAGCATATGTCTTTTTTTCAAAGATAGTAGTATTCTAAAACAAAATCTGATAAGTGAATTTAATTTAACTAATCCTTAAGTTTTTATCTTTAATATAAATCCAAATGGTAGAATTCAATAAATAAGATTAACTTTTTGTAGCTTTGGTTTTCTATCAAAACAAACAAAATGTCCGATCAAAAACGTCTTTTTCTAGTAGATGCGTATGCGTTAATTTTCCGTGGTTACTATGCCTTCATAAAAAACCCAAGAATTAACTCTAAAGGCGTTGATACATCAGCAATAATGGGATTTATGAATTCACTTTTAGATGTTATAAAACGAGAGAGACCAGACCATTTAGCCGTATGTTTTGACAAAGGTGGAAGTGTAGACAGAATAGAAATGTTTGAAGAATATAAAGCTAACCGAGATGCCACACCAGAAGCTATAAAAATAGCCGTTCCTTATATTCAAGATATATTAAAAGCCATGCATATTCCAATTATGGTAAAAGAAGGATATGAAGCTGATGATGTTATTGGAACCCTTTCGAAACAAGCCGAAAAAGAAGGCTATAAAACGTTTATGGTTACGCCAGACAAAGATTTTGCTCAATTGGTTAGTGAAAACATTTTTATGTACCGACCTGTTTTTGGTGGTGGATACGAAACTTGGGGAATTCCAGAAGTTCAGAAAAAATTTGAAATAACAGACCCATTACAAGTTATTGATTTTTTAGGGATGATGGGTGACTCCAGCGATAATATACCAGGGCTTCCTGGGGTTGGCGAAAAAACAGCAAAAAAATTTTTAGCACAATACGGAAGCATGGAAAACCTTTTGGCGAATACTCACGAGCTTAAAGGAAAAATGAAAGAAAAAGTAGAAGCCTCGAAAGAATTAGGCATACTTTCTAAAAAATTAGCAACTATAATGCTGGACGTGCCAGTTGCATTTAATGCCAAAGATTTTGAGTTAGACCATCCAGATATTCCAAAAGTTACCGAGATTTTTCAAGAATTAGAATTTAGAAGATTAATTGATAATTTTACTAAAACGTTCGCTGTGGAAACTTCCGATAATACTAATACCTCGGATAGCTCTAAAGAAACAGAAAATAAAAAAGCGACACCTAAAGAGGTTAAATCAGCTGGCACAGGGCAATTTTCTTTATTTGGTGCAGATCCCACAAGTACCGATTTACCTGAAACAAAATCAGAATACACTAGAAAAACAGCAGAAACCACTTCACACTTATACCAAAGTATAGCGCCAGGAATGGCTACCAAATTGTTTATAAAAAATTTAATGAACCAAAGCAGTGTTTGTTTTGATACAGAAACTACAGGTTTAAATCCATTAATAGCGGAATTGGTTGGTATTGCATTTTCATGGGAAGTAGGCAAAGGTTTTTATATGCCATTTCCAGAAAACCGTGAACAAGCTCAAAAATTAATTGAGGAATTAAGGCCGTTTTTTGAGGCAGAAACCATTCAAAAAATAGGACAAAACTTAAAATATGATATAAAAGTATTAGCAAAATATAATATTACAGTTAAAGGAAAACTCTTTGATACTATGTTGGCGCATTATTTAATTAATCCAGACATGCGCCATAATATGGATGTATTAGCTGAAACCTATTTAAATTACACACCCATTTCTATAACAGATTTAATTGGTAAAAAAGGCAAGAATCAATTATCTATGCGAGATGTTCCGCTAGAAAAACAAACTGAATATGCAGTTGAAGATGCTGATATTACATTACAACTAAAAGATCATTTTGAAAAAGAATTAGGAGAAGCAAATACGAAAAAACTTTTCGATGAAATTGAAATACCTTTACTTCGAGTTTTAGCGGCAATGGAATTAGAAGGTATTAATTTGGATGGTGATTTCTTGAATTCTCTTTCTGAACAGTTAGATAAAGACATTAAATCTTTAGAAACAAAAATTTATGCCGAAGCTGGTGAGGAATTTAATATAGCTTCACCAAAGCAGTTGGGAGATATTTTGTTTGATAAATTAAAACTTGTAGACAAGCCTAAAAAAACAAAAACTGGACAGTATGCCACTAGCGAAGATATTTTGAGTTATTTAGCCAAAGATCATGAAATTATAAAGCATATTTTAGAGTATCGCGGATTGGCTAAATTAAAAAGCACTTATGTAGATGCGCTTCCGCTGCAGGTAGAACCAATTACGGGACGTGTGCATACTGACTATATGCAAACCGTTGCGGCCACGGGTCGTTTATCAAGTAACAATCCTAATTTACAAAATATTCCTATTCGTACCGAGAGAGGTCGTCAAGTACGAAAAGCATTTGTACCGAGAAATAATGACTATACCTTGTTAGCCGCCGATTATTCACAAATTGAATTACGAATAATCGCAGCATTGAGTAAAGAAAAAACAATGATTGAAGCTTTTAAAAATGGAGAAGATATTCATGCGTCCACAGCTTCAAAAGTTTTCAATATCCCCTTAAACAACGTAACTCGTGAGCAACGTGGAAATGCTAAAACAGTAAATTTTGGAATTATTTATGGTGTTTCAGCTTTCGGACTGAGTAACCAAACCGATTTATCCCGAAGTGAAGCCAAAGATCTTATTGACACCTATTATGAAACCTATCCGAAATTACGTGCCTATATGAGCGAGCAAGTTGATTTTGCACGAGATAATGGCTATGTGCAAACCGTTTTAGGGCGCCGTCGTTATTTAAAAGATATTAATTCAAGAAATGCGGTGGTTCGAGGAGCGGCAGAACGTAATGCCATTAATGCACCAATACAAGGAAGTGCTGCCGATATTATTAAAATTGCCATGATTAATATTTATAATAAACTTCAAGAAGGTAATTATAAAACCAAAATGCTATTGCAAGTGCATGATGAATTAGTTTTTGATGTTTATAAACAAGAATTAGAAGTCATAAAAAAACTAGTTAAAACGGAAATGGAAAACGCCTATAAACTTGAGGTCCCATTAGATGTTGATTTGGATATTGGTGATAATTGGTTAGAAGCCCATTAATCCTCAAAAAACTGAATAATACCTTAGCCGTTTTCTCAATTATTATTGTGTGTTAGAAATTCCACAAAATAATCTCACTTCACTATTTGGTAATCAAATATATAATCGTAAATTTGCAAACTCTTTTTGAGAGAGGAATGTTTAATTAGAAAAAATAATAAGTGTGGACACATTAAGCTACAAAACGATTTCAGCGAACAAAGCTACTGCAAATAAACAGTGGGTTTTAGTTGATGCTGAAGGTCAGGCGCTTGGTCGTTTATGCTCTAAAGTTGCAAAACTTTTAAGAGGTAAACACAAGCCAAACTTCACACCTCATGTTGATTGCGGAGATAATGTTATTGTTATCAATGCTGAAAAAATCACTTTATCAGGAAACAAATGGAACGACAAAACGTACATTCGTCACACCGGATATCCAGGAGGTCAAAAAAGTTTAACTGCTACAGAATTGTATGGAAAAGATCCTGCAAGAGTAGTAGAAAAATCAGTTAAAGGAATGCTCCCTAAAAACAAATTAGGCGCAGATTTATTCCGTAATCTAACAGTTGTTGTTGGTTCAGAGCATGCTCATGCAGCGCAAAAACCGAAAACAATTAACTTAAACGAATTCAAATAATGGATGTAATTCACAAAATTGGCCGTAGAAAGACGGCTGTTGCTCGTGCTTATGTTGCCCCAGGAAAAGGTAACATTACGATTAATAAAAAAGACTTAGCTAATTACTTTACAACAGCTACCTTACAGTACAAAGTAAAGCAACCTTTAGTTTTGACTAACAATGACAGCAACTTTGATATTACGGTTAATGTATATGGAGGTGGTATTACCGGACAAGCGGAAGCGGTTCGTTTAGCACTTTCTCGCGTTATGTGTGAGATTGATGCTGAAAACAGATTAATATTAAAACCAGAAGGTTTATTAACAAGAGATCCAAGAATGGTTGAGCGTAAAAAATTCGGACAGAAAAAAGCGCGTAAAAAATTCCAATTCTCGAAACGTTAATATATTTGTTGAAATCACTTTCAACTCAAAACAAAAATTTAAACTAGTTATTGTTGTCCTAGCGTAAAAGCAGGATTTAGTTTAGCATCTAAATGTTTAAGGCGAATTTTTTATAATGACCACTTAAGCATTGCTAATTCAACAGAACGTAAACTATTACAAAATGGCAGTAGAAGTAAAAGAATTACTTGAAGCAGGTGTACATTTCGGACACTTAACACGTAAATGGGATCCTAACATGGCCCCTTACGTTTATATGGAACGCAACGGTATCCATATAATAAACCTTTATAAAACAGCGGCAAAAATTGATGAAGCAGGTGCAGCATTAGCTAAAATTGCAAATTCAGGTCGTAAAATTTTATTCGTTGCAACCAAAAAACAAGCAAAAGATATCGTAGCTGAAAAAGCTGGTGAAATTAACATGCCTTACATCACTGAAAGATGGCCAGGTGGAATGTTAACTAACTTTGTTACTATTAGAAAAGCTATTAAAAAAATGGCTTCTATTGATAGAATGAAGAAAGATGGTACTTTTTTAACACTATCTAAAAAAGAGCGTTTACAAGTTGATCGTTTAAGAGCTAAGTTAGAGAAAAACTTAGGATCTATCGTAGACATGACACGTTTACCAGGCGCTTTGTTTGTTGTAGATATTAAACGTGAGCATATCGCGATTAAAGAAGCTCAAAAATTAAACATTCCAATATTTGCAATGGTAGATACCAACTCAGACCCACGTCAAGTTGATTATGTAATCCCTTCAAATGATGACGCTTCTAAATCGATAGATAAAATTTTAACTCACGTAACTTCCGCAATTTCAGAAGGTTTAGCAGAACGCAAAGCTGAAAAAGATGCTGCCGCAGCTTCTAAAGAAGAAGCTCCAAAAGCAAAAGAAGAAGCTCCAAAAGCTGAAGTTGAAGAAAAAACTGAAGCAGTAGTTGAGAAAGCTGCTCCAAAAGCAAAAGCTAAAGCTGCTCCAGCTAAAAAAGCTGTTGCTGAAGAAGAAGAATAAATAACATTAATAATACATTATAAAGTCGTTTGATTCTTTTCTTTATTGAATTAATTAAACGACTTTTTTAAATTTTAATTACTATGAGTACTACGGTAAAAGTTACAGCAGCTGAAGTAAATAAATTAAGACAAGCTACAGGTGCAGGAATGATGGATTGCAAGAAAGCATTAGTTGAAGCTGAAGGCAATTTCGATAAAGCAATCGAGGTTTTACGTAAAAAAGGACAAAAAGTTGCAGAAAAAAGAGCGGATAGAGATTCTTCTGAAGGTGCTGCTATTTCTAAAATTAATGCAGACCAAACAGAAGGTGTTGCGATTGTTTTAGGTTGCGAAACAGATTTTGTTGGAAAAAATGAAAACTTTGTTGCACTAGCTAATGATTTAGCAGAAGTTGCTTTAAACTGCAATACAAAAGAAGACTTTTTAGCAGCAGATTTCGGAGGAATGACAGTTGCAGAAAAATTAACAGAGCAAACAGGTGTGATTGGTGAGAAATTAGATATTACCGCCTTCGAAAAATTACAAGCACCTTATGTTGGCACTTATGTTCACATTAACAAAATTGCTGCTTTAGTAGGATTGTCTACCAAAGTTGATAAAGCTGAAATATTAGTTAAAGATGTAGCTATGCAAGTAGCATCAATGGGAGCAACAACATTATCTTATAAAGATTTTGACTCTGCGTACATCGCATCCGAAACGGAAGCTAGAATTGCTGTTATTGAAAAAGACAATATAGAATTAGGTCGTTTAGGAAAAACTCTTAAAAATGTACCTCAATATATTTCTATGGCACAATTAACTCAAGAAGTTATTGCTAAGGCTGAAGAAGCTGCAAAAGCAGAATTAAAAGCTGAAGGCAAGCCAGAACAAATTTGGGATAGAATTTTACCAGGGAAAATGGAACGTTTTATTTCTGATAATACAACTCTTGATCAAGAAAAATGTTTACTAGATCAAAATTTTATTAAAGATGAAAAAATGAGCGTTGCAAAATATGTATCCACTTATGGGGATGTTGAAATTACAGGCTTCAAACGTGTGTCAGTAGGGTAACCTAATATTACGCATTTGCGTAAATAAAAATTGCAAACCACTATTCTAAATAAGGATAGTGGTTTTTTATTTGCAAAATCCTAATTCATATAAATTCAGAAATTAAAAAAATTATGTAGCTTTGCTCAACTTCAGTAAAGATCTAATGAAATATAAAAGAATACTTCTCAAATTATCAGGTGAAGCGCTAATGGGTGATCGCCAATACGGTATTGATCCAGAACGTTTAGCAGAATATGCAAGAGACATTAAAACTATAACTGAAAAGGGTGTAGAAGTTGCTATAGTTATAGGTGGCGGAAACATTTTTAGAGGTGTTGCCGGTGCTAGTAAAGGTATGGATCGTGTGCAAGGTGATTATATGGGGATGCTTGCAACAGTTATAAACGGATTAGCCTTACAAGGCGCTTTAGAAGATGCTGAGATACCAACAAGGCTACAAACAGCTATCAAAATAAATGAAGTTGCAGAGCCTTTTATAAGGAGAAGAGCGATGCGCCATTTAGAAAAGGGGCGTGTAGTAATTTTTGGCGGCGGTACAGGAAATCCTTATTTTACTACCGATTCGGCAGCTGTTTTACGAGCAATTGAAATTGAGGCAGATGTTATTTTAAAAGGCACTCGCGTTGATGGAATTTATAACACCGATCCAGAAAAAGATGACAAAGCCATTAAATTTAATACAATAACATTTGATGATGTTTTACGTAAAGGCTTAAAAGTAATGGATACGACAGCATTTACTCTTAGTCAAGAAAACGAACTACCGATAATTGTTTTTGATATGAATAAAAAAGGTAATTTACTTAAAGTAGTTTCTGGCGAAAAAATTGGTACCGAGGTTAATATTTAATCCTTGGCTTAATTTTTGACATACGTATATTATAGTTTGACCTAAAAGTTTAAAAAAATGAACGAAGACATACAATTTATACTAGACACCACAAAAGAGGCAATGGTTAATGCTATTAAGCATTTAGAAAAGCAATTTGTTAATATTAGAGCAGGAAAAGCAAGTCCTGCAATGCTTGGTAGTGTGATGGTAGACTATTATGGCTCGCAAACACCACTAAATCAAGTAGCAAATGTAAATACTCCAGATGGTAGAACTATTACAGTTCAACCATGGGAAAAAAGCATGCTTCAAGAAATTGAACGTGGTATTGCCTATGCAAATCTTGGTTTTAATCCAATGAATAATGGTGAAACAATTATAATTAATGTGCCTCCGTTAACAGAAGAACGAAGACGTGATTTAGCAAAGCAAGCTAAAGCGGAAGCTGAAGATGCTAAAGTAAGTATTAGAACTGCTAGAAAAGATGCTAACAACGAAATCAAAAAAATTGATGATGTTTCTGAAGACTTAAAAGGAAATGCTGAAATTGACGTGCAACAAATGACTGATAACTTCGTTAAAAAAGTTGAAGAACTTTTTGATTTTAAGGAAAAAGAAATCATGACAGTTTAATTTGAAGAGCGACATAATGGTCGCTTTTTTTTATAATCCATTTGTTTTTGATTATTAGATGTTAAAACATTTTAAATTACTCCTTTTTATTTTCTGCTCTTATGGAGCACTCGGGCAACCATTAGTCGAAAAAAAAGAAGAACCTAAGCAAGACTCTATTAAAAAAAGGGAACTCTTAACAAGTTTGGGTAACGGTTTTCTGCCTTCAAAATATTTTAATTTAGATTTGCGGTATTTAATAAAATATAACCAATATGAGGGAGTTAGAACTGGAATTGGTGGAATTACAAATGATGAATTTTCAAAAAAACACAGAATAAATAGTTATGTTGTTTATGGTTTTAGAGATCATCGTTTTAAATATAGTATTGGTGGCGGATTTAGAATAGCCGAAAAAACTAAAACGTGGGTAAATATAACTTACACTGATGATTTAGAAGAAACTGGAAGCACCAAATTCTTAACCGATAAACGCTTTTTTCAATTTTTCGAACCCAGATTACTTAATATTGATTTATTTCATAAGCATATCACAAAAGCAATATCATTAGAACATCAATTTTCTAATAAATTAATAACTGAAGTAGAACTGGCCAACAGCAAAATAGATCCTACTTACGGCTATAGCTTTAATTTTAACAGTAATTCTTTTGAAAACTTCAACTTAAGCACTTCAAAAATAGCTTTACAATGGAGTCCTTTTGATGTTATTATCGCTAGTAAAAAAGAGAAGAATAATATAAAACATGGCTATCCAAAATTCACATTTCAATACACAAAAAGTTTTAGTGATATTTTAAAAAGTGATTTTAATTTTTCGAAAATTGATTTTCGAACCATTTATAAGATTGGCAATGAAGATGCAGCATTTTCCGAAATAACTCTTGTTTCAGGAATTACAAATGGTGACACTCCCTTAACCCACTTATATCATGCTTATCCAAACAATATTACTAAAGAAACCATTTTACAACGGTTTTCGGTGGCGGGATTAAATAGTTTTGAAACCATGTATTTTAATGAATTCTTTTCAGATAAATTTGCTACAATTCAGTTAAAACACTATTTAAAACCTTTTAATATATCAGACCGTTATAAGCCACAATTGGTTTTAATTACACGTTACGCTATTGGTGATATTGCCAATCCTGAAAGACATCAAAACATCACGTTTGGGTCACTAAAAAAAGGCTATACAGAATCTGGTTTTGAAATGAATAAACTATTCTTTGGTTTTGGTTTAAGCTTTACTTACAGATACGGTTCTTATCACTTACAGGAAATTAGTGATAATGTTGCATTTAAGTTTACATTTAACGTCTCGTTATGATGTAATACAGAGGTTTTTTCTACCTTTGCGCATCTTTTAATTTTAGCATGTTTAAACTTTTTACTAACGATTTCTGGGATATTACCGCACGATTAATTTTACGTAATAAAATAATCATTCTTGTTGGTATTATTATAGCTACTTTTTTCTTTAGTCAGCAATGGGATAATATGCGTTTCACCTACACCGAAGCCAATTTATTACCTGATGACCATGAAATAAACACAACTTATAATGATTTTTTAAAAACATTTGGTGAAGAAGGAAACCTTATTGTGCTTGGTTTAAAAGACAGCACCTTGTTTACAATTGATAAATTAAATGCTTGGAATAAACTCTCAGAAGATTTTAAAAAAAATGGCGCAGTTGAAACTGTCATTTCCATAAAAGACCTTCAAAAACTCATAAAAGACACTAACAATGAGAGGTTTAAGCTGGAGCCTTTTATTAAAGATTCTATTTCATCCTTAAAACAAATTGAAGTATTACAGAGCGAGCTTTTTGAACAGTATCCATTTTATGATAATTTTTTGTTCAACAAGAACTCAAAAACGATTAGAACTGCTATCTATCTAAAAAAAGATATTGTAAATACATCAGCTCGAAAAGACTTCGTAATAAATACATTATTACCAACAATTGAAAATTTTGAAATTAATAATAATTTAGATGTTCGTATTTCGGGAATGCCCTATATCCGTACTCTAAACTCACAAAATATTGTTGATGAAATTGGAAAGTTTATACTAGCTGCTTTATTAGTAACATCCTTTATTTTCTTTTTATTTTTTAGATCATTCCGTGCTACTTTTATTTCGCTAATTGTTGTGTGCATTGGTGTTATGTGGACCTTAGGTATTATAGGTTTATTAAATTATGAAATTACTGTTTTAACCGCCCTTATTCCACCCTTAATTATTGTAATAGGAATTCCGAATTGCATCTTTTTAATTAATAAATACCAACATGAAGTTAAATTACATGGTAATAAAGTAAAATCATTACAACGCGTTATTACTAAAATTGGTAATGCAACTTTAATGACTAACGTTACTACCGCTTCTGGATTTGCTACCTTTATTCTAACCGAAAGCAAACTTTTAAAAGAGTTTGGTGTTGTAGCATCCTTGAGTATTCTGGCAATTTTTATTCTTTGTATTCTTATTATTCCTATCATTTATACTTTTTTGCCCTTTCCAAAAGATCGTCATTTAGAGCACTTAAATAAACGCTGGATAGGTGGATTTGTTAATTGGATGGAGCGCATGGTAAAACAACAACGAATAGCTATTTACATTACTTCTGTTGTATTATTGACCTTAAGCATCATCGGTATTTATCAGATAAAAATATCTGGTAGTTTAATTGAAGATATGCCCCAAGAGTCTGATTTTGTAAATGATATTCGTTTTTTCGAAAAGGAATTTAATGGCATCATGCCCTTAGAATTTATGATTGACACCAAACGTAAAAAAGGTGTTATGAAACTCTCTACACTTAAACGTATGGATGAGCTTGAGGATTTGATCATTGAAATTCCTGAATTATCAAAACCAATATCTGTAGTAAGTTTAGTTAAATATTCTAAACAGGCCTACTATAATGGCAACCCTAAATTTTATCAGTTACCAACAGCTCAAGAAAATAGTTTTATACTTTCTTATGCAAAAAACTCGTCTTCAAATGTCGATTTGCTAAAAAACTTTGTAGATAGTACTGGTCAATACGCACGCATCACAACCTTTATGAAAGATATTGGAACAGATAAAATGGAGCGTATTGAGGAAAATATTCAAACTAAAATAGATAAAGTATTTCCAAAAGATAGATACGATGTAACCATGACGGGCAAGGCATTAGTATTCCAAAAAGGAACAAAATATCTTGTAAAAAACTTAGCCATTTCCTTATCATTAGCTATATTATTAATTGCTTTATTTATGGCATATATGTTCAGGTCAGGACGAATGATAATTGTCTCACTTATTCCTAATTTATTACCATTACTAGTAACGGCAGGCCTAATGGGCTATTTGGGAGTCCCTATAAAACCTTCAACTATATTAGTTTTTAGTATTGCTTTTGGTATATCGGTCGATGATACTATTCATTTTTTAGCAAAATATAGGCAAGAATTACAAGCCAATCATTGGAAAATTAAAGTCTCTGTTTATGGTGCTTTACGGGAAACTGGAGTCAGCATGTTTTACACATCTATTGTTTTGTTTTTCGGTTTTTCAGTTTTCACTATTTCGAGCTTTGGAGGAACTGTCGCATTAGGTGCATTAGTATCTGCTACATTATTATTTGCTATGTTGTCTAATTTATTATTACTTCCCTCACTACTATTATCTTTAGAACGCAGTATTGCTAACAAAGAAGTGCTTAGAGAACCATCGATTAATATTATCCCAAAAGAAGACGAAGACGAGTAAATTTACAGTTTATTTTAATTAATCTGTAATTGAAAGCCGATACGCTTTTTTTATATTTACATTAATAAATTTAACATATATGCACACAAGAACTGTTTCAGAATTACTCGCACAAGATATTGTTATTCCGGAAGTTGAAATTAAAGGATGGGTTCGTACTTTTAGAGCAAATCGTTTTATTGCCTTAAACGACGGCTCTACTTTAAATAGCATTCAATGTGTAGTTGATTTCGAAAACTTCGATGAGGCGCTTTTAAAACGTATTACAACAGGTGCCGCCATTCATATAAAAGGCGAATTGGTTGAAAGCCAGGGTCAGGGTCAAAAAGTAGAAATACAGGTTAATGAGTTAGCTGTTTTAGGCGATTCTGACCCAGAAACCTATCCTATTCAGCCTAAAAAACACTCGTTTGAATTTTTACGAGAAAACGCTCATTTACGTACTCGTACTAACACATTTAGTGCTGTGATGCGATTGCGATCAGCATTGTCATTTGCTATTCATAAATATTTTAATGACAATGGTTTTTATTATATGCACACGCCAATAATTACGGGTAGTGATGCTGAAGGTGCAGGTGAAATGTTTAAAGTCACAAATTTGGATATTAAAAATTCTCCAATTGATGAATCTGGTAATGTTGACTATTCTAAAGATTTTTTCGGGAAAGAAACTAACCTAACCGTTTCTGGGCAATTGGAAGCTGAAACTTATGCCATGTCTTTAGGTAAAGTTTATACTTTTGGTCCAACTTTCAGGGCAGAAAACTCTAATACCTCACGTCATTTAGCAGAATTCTGGATGATTGAACCCGAAGTTGCCTTTATGGATTTAGCAGGTAATATGGATTTGGCTGAAGATTTTATGAAATCTGTTATTAACCATGTACTTGAGAATAATAGAGAAGATTTAGAGTTTTTAGACAAACGCTTATTAGATGAAGAAAAAACCAAACCACAAATAGAACGCGGCGACATGAGTTTAATTGAAAAATTAAACTTTGTAACAGACAACCATTTTAAACGAGTTAGCTACACAGAAGCTATTGATATATTACGCAATTGTAAACCTAATAAGAAAAAGAAATTCAAATATTTAATTGATGAATGGGGAACAGATTTACAAAGTGAACATGAACGGTTTCTTGTTGAAAAACATTTTAAATGCCCGGTAATTTTATTTGATTATCCTGCAAATATTAAAGCTTTTTATATGCGTCTGAATGATGATGGTAAAACCGTTCGTGCTATGGACATATTGTTTCCTGGTATAGGAGAAATTGTAGGAGGTGCGCAACGTGAAGAGCGTTTAGAAGTGTTGAAACAAAAAATGGCAGCTATAAATATTCCAGAAGAAGAGCTTTGGTGGTATTTGGATTTACGTAAATATGGTACTGCCGTTCATTCTGGATTTGGCTTGGGTTTTGAAAGATTAGTAATGTTTGTAACAGGAATGAGTAATATAAGAGATGTAATCCCGTTTCCTAGAACACCTCAGAATGCAGAGTTTTAAATTATCATTAACTTAGTATAACGTTGGCTAACTAATAATTATTATATTTTTGAGTAACAACCTTAAATCATAACATGCTTAAACAATATTTACAATTCAAATTATCACAAAAACTGTCGCCGCAGCAAATTCAGTTAATGAAATTGATACAGCTACCAACACAGGCTTTTGAACAACGTTTAAAACAAGAGTTAGAAGAAAATCCTGCATTAGAAAACGGGAAGGATGATCTTGAAAATGATTACGATTCTGACCTTGATAATTCAAATGACGATTTTGATAATAATGAAACTCTTGAAAAAGACGATATAAATATTGATGAGTATTTAAGTGATGATGAAATTCCTGATTATAGAACTCAAGTAAATAATTATAGTAGTGATGATGAAGAAAAAACAATGCCTTATGCCGCAGGCACATCCTTTACTCAACATTTAATAAGTCAATTAAACACGTATAGGCTAAATGACGAAGAACGAGAAATAGCAGAATTTTTAGTTGGTAGTGTTGATGAAAGTGGCTATATCCGAAGAGAATTAAGTGACATAATGGATGATTTAGCATTCACCCAAAACGTTTACACTACGGAAGAAAATATTGAAAAAGTTTTAAAAATTGTTCATCAACTCGACCCAGCCGGTGTTGGTGCTAGGAATTTACAAGAATGCTTAAGTATACAATTACATAGAAAAGATAAAACTCAGGACACCGAATTAGCGACTAGTATAATTGATAATGCATTTGATCAATTTACTAAAAAGCATTACAAAAAATTACTACAAAAATTTGATATTACTGAAACCCAACTTAAAGGTGCCGTTTCAGAAATTGAACATTTAAACCCAAAACCTGGAGGCTCATATGCGGGAAATAATAGAATTGTTGAGCATGTAGTTCCAGATTTTGCTATAAAAATTGTTGATGGGGAATTAGAATTAACACTAAATGGAAGAAATGCGCCTGAACTTCATGTTTCAAGAGAATACAACAACATGCTTAAAGGCTATAAAGATGCTAAAGACAAATCTAAGTCGCAAAAAGATGCAGTAATTTTTATAAAACAAAAATTAGATGCCGCAAAATGGTTTATCGAGGCTATAAAACAGCGTCAACAAACTTTATTTATAACCATGAGTGCCATTATGCATTATCAGAAAGAATATTTCCTCACTGGTGATGAGCGTAATTTAAAACCCATGATATTAAAAGATATTGCAGATGAAATTTCAATGGATGTTTCTACAGTATCACGTGTTGCAAACAGTAAATATGTTGATACGCCGTATGGTACTAAATTGATAAAAGAATTCTTTTCAGAATCAATGAAAAACGATCAAGGAGAAGATGTGTCAACTAGAGAAATTAAAAAGATTTTAGAAACAGTTATTGAAGAAGAGAACAAGAAAAAACCTTTAACTGACGAAACATTAGCGTCCATTCTAAAGGAAAAAGGGTATCCAATTGCAAGAAGAACCGTGGCCAAATATAGAGAGCAACTAGACATTCCTGTAGCTAGATTACGTAAAAAAATCTAATGGATAAAGTTTTAAAAAGTATCTCGTATATCTTTCATCCTGTTATTATGCCTCTTCTGGGAGTTATTTTTTATTTTTCAAAATCGCCACGTTTTATTCCAGAAGAAATTGTTCAAGCTAAATTAGTTTCTCTTTTTATTTTAACAGTATTACTTCCAATTTTACTTTTTTTTCTTTTAAAAATTTTAGGCAGGGTTAAATCTTTGCATCTAGAAACAACCAAAGAACGCATTTTTCCATTATTACTAAATTGTATTATAACTTTTTTAGTGATAAAACGAATTTTCACCCCTTCGCAAGTTATTGAGCTTTATTATTTTTTTGTGGGTATACTTATTTCTAATATGGTTTGCTTAATACTAGCCATTTTTAAATTTAAAGCAAGTATCCATATGATAGGGATATCTGGATTATTAATGTTTTTTATAATTTTAAGTATTCATTTTAGTATTAATATAAATGGTACACTTGCATTAATGGTAATTTTGATTGGAGCCATAGCTACGTCTCGATTACATTTAAAAGCACATAATTATATAGAACTAATTTTAGGGTTTTTTATTGGTGTAATCCCTCAGATAATATTGGTTAGCTATTGGTTATAATATGTAAAACATTAAACCAATTTTTACTGCATTCATATCAATATTATCCCCATTAATTAAAGCTTCCTCCGCGAACATTTTATTCAAAGCATAATAAACATATAAATTCCAGGTATTGAACCCCGTGCTTATAGTAAAGCCGTATTGCAAATTATTGAAATCTTTTAAATTTCTATTTTTAATAGACCCTAAATCACCTTCGTAATTTGAGGTATTGGCAAACACATATCCTAGCTTAAATCCCGCATAAATACGCCAGAAATTATAGTTAGTTGGAGTTGATGTACGCCATCTAAATTCGATCGGAACTTCTAAAATATGGGTGGATAATTTATTTTTTGTATAAGTACTACTGTTATCCAATACGCTATAACGTACATTTCCGAAATTGTTTTTACTAATAAGTAAGTTCTGGTTGTATGAATTAGCTGAATATCCTAATCCAATTCCAATAGCCATATTCCTTGCATCATTGATAGGCATGTCTTTAATAAACCCCAAATGAAAACCTAAAGAAAATCCACTTTGAGAAAGGTTTTTTGGCTGATTTCCAATTAAATTATATGTAATTCCTGCATAAAATTGATCTTCTTTATAAAGAGAATCAATTTCTTTATCTGCGTTTTCTTGTGTATAAGACCACAACGAACTCAACAATAAAACTGCAATAACAAGTAGACGATTCATATATAATTAATACTATTTAAAGTTTCATTATTTTATGCTTACAATTATAAATAAAACTAAGAACTTATTAAAATGTTAAAAGGCGTTTTGAAATATCAAAACGCCTTTTTTATAAAATTAAGAATGTAAATTTACTTATTACCAAACACACTTCCTTTTTTAACAGTGTAGTTTATTTTAAGCGCATTAACTTTACGTAGTTCTTGTTTAATATCACCTATTAATCCCATATTAGCATCACTATCCACTTTAAGTGCAGTTGTTAAAAATGGTATTAATTCTTCACGTTTTGAAGCTCGTTCAGCAGCGATAAAAGCAGCAATTTCATTAACATCAGCAAATTTATCATTTAACTGAATTTTTGCTTCTGTACCGTATTGTTTATAATTAGCGCTTGGTTTTCCTGCATAAATATACATCACCAAATCCTTCTTATCCAACTTTTCAACCTGATCCGCAAATGGTAAATTATTCTGTATCATTAAGGTGTTTTGCCTCATAACAGTGGCCACCATAAAGAAGAATAACAACATAAATACGATATCGGGTAACGATGCTGTATTAACCGCCGGCATATCACCGCTTTTTTTCTTTTTAAATTTAGACATATTTATAAATGTTAAATTTTAATTATTGTACTTCTGAAAGTTTTTGAGGATACTCAAGCTTTATTTGCTCAATTTTCTCTTTTAACTTTTCTTTGTTTCCAGGCCAGTTCACATCCTTATAGTTTGCTTCCATTTCACTGAAAGGTTCACCATAAAGTGATTGTGCTCTTTTATTTCTTAAATCATTATAAGCTGCAACCAATTCATTTTGTACAGCTATATAAGTTTTATAAGATGTTTCCCTTTCGTTCTTTAAAGAAATTATGGCTTTATCAGGATTATCCGAAGAGGTAGGATCCTTTTTTCCCTTGCAGTAATTACAAGTACCATCTCCTCCATTATCAAGAAACTCAATAGCCGCTTTTCTTAAATTCTTAAGTTCCATTAAATCATCTTCAACAAGCAATTGATCTTTACCATTTAATAATACGGTAAAAATATTTTTTTGCTTGATTATAACATCTTCCTCAGATTCTTCCATCGGAGGTAACTTTCTGTTAATTCCAGAATCTGTTTCAATTGTAGTTGTTACTAAAAAGAATATTAATAATAAGAACGCAATGTCGGCCATGGAGCCTGCATTTACTTCTGGTGCTGCTCTTTTTGCCATAATTTATTTATTAAATATTTTTTTTACTCCTCCATATAACATAGATCCTATTGCCAAAACTGCAAGGATATAAAAAGCATATAATCCTGCTCCAACATTCTTAGAGATAGCTTCAGTAATACCCAATCCTTTGTCGTTAAATGGTTGTAAATCCAAATCTGTTCCTGAAGATATAACATAAGCTATAACAACTATGGCTAAAAATGCACCAACAGTAGTTAAGGTCTTTTTAATATCTCCTTTAAACAATCCTTTTAATACAAACAAAAGCACAAGAGCTAAAACTATACCTAGCACTAAATATGCAACGTAAAGCAGATTTCCACCCATGCTCTGAGCAGTATCTTCATCCCCTGCTATTATTAAGAGTGCAAAAATCGCACCAATAATAGCAAGCGTGAATGCTAGTATTTTTAAAATTTTATGTAAACCCATAATTTTTTTAGTTTTAAATTATTACTTTTTGTTTCTAATTAATAGATCCATTAACGTGATAGAAGCATCTTCCATATCGTTAACAATACTATCAATTTTAGCAATAATATAATTGTAAAAAATTTGAAGAATAATTGCTACTACTAAACCAAAAACAGTAGTTAAAAGTGCTACTTTAATACCTCCTGCAACAAGTGATGGTTGCATATCTCCAGCAGCTTCAATTTTATCGAATGCCTGAATCATACCTATTACCGTTCCCATGAAACCAAGCATTGGTGCCAAGGCAATAAATAATGAAATCCAAGATACATTTTTTTCTAACTGTCCCATTTGAACTCCTCCATAAGCTACTACAGCTTTTTCTGCGGCTTCTAATCCTTCATCAGTCCTATCCAATCCTTGATAATAAATGGATGCAATAGGTCCTTTTGTGTTTCTACAAACTTCTTTTGCAGCATCAACACCACCAGAAGCTAATGCTTCTTCAACGTCTGTAGCTAATTTTTTAGTGTTTGTTGTTGAAAGATTTAAAAAGATAATTCTTTCAATAGCAATTGCTAATCCTAGAATTAAACATAATAATACAATCCCCATAAAGCCAGGGCCTCCTTCAATAAAACGCTTTTTTAATTCTTGATGAAAACCAAGCTCTTCAGCAGGTGCTGCATCATCTTGAGTAATACTTGCTACTGTGGTTACAGCTGTGCTAGTGTTTGCAATAGTTGTTGCATTAGCAGTTCCGAATGCCATCATTCCTGAAATGGCGAGGATAGAAAATAATCTTTTCATGTTCTAGTTCTTAATTTTATTAGTTAAAGTGTTAAAGATATAAAAAAAAAGCAATTAAAAATAATAAATATCAGCAGAGAGGAAGGGATTCGAACCCTCGATACCCTTTTGAGGTATACACACTTTCCAGGCGTGCGCCTTCGACCACTCGGCCACCTCTCTGTATTTTTATTTACTTAATTTGGATGCTCAAATAACAAAAAAAACTTCGAACACTAAAATTTTAACGATTATATTTAGTTAATTTCTCCACGCAAGGAAGTTTCGTAATTGGTTTTGAAGGCTTTACGAGAAATGTTTTGTCCTAACAAATACATGAGTTTTCCAATTGCAGCTTCTGTTGTTATGTCTTTTCCTGAAATAACTCCGATTCTTTTTAATTCACTGCTCGTTTCATATTGCCCCATCATGACACTTCCACCAGAACATTGGGTGATATTAATAATATGTATGCCTTTAGAAATGTTTTCTTTTAATATATCAATGAACCATTTTTTGGTAGTACTATTACCTGCACCATAGGTTTCAATAATAACAGCTTTTAAATTAGGAATACTAAATATACTAGTGAAAACGGTTTTTGAAATTCCTGGAAATACCTTTATTAGTGCAATATTTTTATCCAAATCTTTATGAACAACAAATTTTTTTCTAATATTAGGTTTAAATAAATATTCATTATTAATTTTTAAATGAACGCCCGACTCAGCCAAATCTGGATAATTTAATGAAGCAAAAGCTTGGAAATGTTCAGCATTAATTTTTGTTGTTCGGTTTGCACGATATAGTTTATACTCAAAATACAAACAAACTTCTTTAATTATTGGCTTGCCTTTTTCCTGCAAAGACGCTACTTGAATTGAAGTAATGAGATTTTCTTTAGCATCGGTGCGTAAATCCCCAATGGGCAATTGAGACCCTGTAAATACAACCGGTTTTGCTAGATTTTCTAGCATAAAACTTAACGCTGATGCTGTATAACTCATAGTGTCGCTACCATGTAACACCACGAAGCCATCAAAATTTTTGTAATTTTCTTCAATAATATCTGCTATTTGAATCCAATATTTAGGGTCCATATCACTAGAATCGATTGGCTTTTTAAAAGAAACTGTATCAATCTTGCAATCCAAAAGTTGAATTTCTGGAATCTTATCTAACAAGGTTTTAAAATCAAAAGCCTTTAATGCTCCCGTTTTAAAATCTTTCACCATACCTATTGTGCCTCCAGTATAAATTAGTAAAATGTTAGGGTTAGATGTGCTCATGATTTAAATTTTAAATACTTCCTTGGAGTTTTCTGTTGTGATTTCTGCAATTGTTTCTAAAGGTAAATTATAAATTGCAGATAATTTTTCTAATACCTTTAATATATATACGCTTTCATTACGTTTACCTCTATATGGCGCGGGGGCTAAATAAGGAGAATCGGTTTCCAACACTATATGACCTAAATCAATTTGGTTTAAAAACTGATCTATTTTACCATTTTTAAAGGTAACTACTCCACCAATTCCTAATTTCATGTTATACGAAATTGCTTTTTTTGCTTGATCCAAATTTCCTGTGAAACAATGAAAAATCCCAAATAAATCATCGCTTTTTTCAGTTTCTAAAACTTCAAATATCTCATCAAATGCATCGCGACAATGAATTACAATAGGTAATTTGTGTTTTTTGGCCAATTTAATTTGATGTTTAAATGCTTTTTTTTGAGACTCTAAAGTAGATTTATCCCAATATAAATCAATGCCAATTTCACCTATAGCATAAAATTTTTCTTTTAAAAGCATTTCATCAACATGGCCTAATTCTTCCAAATATTTCTCGTTAACATGTGTTGGGTGCAAACCCATCATTAAAAAAATATTATCTGGGAAATCTTTTTTAAGTTGCAACATTGCATCGGTGTAAGCAGAATCAATAGCTGGAATAAAAAACCTAGAAACTCCACCTTCAATAGCTCTTTGAATCATGCTATTTCTATCATCATCAAAAGCTTCACTATATAAATGTGTATGTGTATCGGTAATAATCAAAAGAAAATATTTTAAATTATAGCTAATTCTATTCGGTAAAAATAATTGTTTTTACATGATTATATTTGATTAAAATTAAATTGATGGAAACACTACAAGAATTTCTACATGAGAAAGGTTACGCCAAAGTTAAATTGCACCTTACAAAAACAAATCATTTTGAAATTAAAGTGAAATTAAATGATAAAACTGGTTTATTTATTTTAGACACTGGAGCCTCAAATTCTTGTGTAGGTTTCGAGGCGATTGAAGTTTTTAATCTTAAGGTAAAAGACTCAAAAATTTTAGCTGGAGGTGCAGGAGCCACTAATATGGAGACCAAAATGTCTAGTCAAAATAAAGTCAAAATAGGAAAGTGGAAAAATGATAAAGTTGTTTTAGTCTTATTTAATTTAACACATGTTAATACAGCGCTTATAAACCATAAATCGAATCCAGTTGATGGTATTATTGGTGCAGATATATTAAAAAAATCTAAAGCTATTATTGATTATGAAAAGAAATATTTATATTTAAAATTGAATAATTATTAGAGTGCGTATTTTAATTTAATAGCAATTAATCTCACAAAAAAAAAATTTATGAATACTTCAATAGTTATTGCAGACGATCATCCATTGATGCTACGGGGGCTGACCGATTTTTTAACTTCTAAAAGCTATAATATTTTAGGGAGCGCAGAAGACGGCAACCAAGCTTATAATCTAATTGTAAAATTAAAACCAGAAATAGCTATTCTAGACATTAGAATGCCCTATTTAACAGGCTTAGAGATTGCTGAAGCATGTAAAAAAAACAACTTGCCCACCAAAATAATTCTAATCACTTTTGATAAAGAAGAGGAACTATATGATAAGGCTAAGTCGTTAAATGTATACGGCTATATTTTAAAAGAATTTGCTATAGAAGAAATTGAAACTTGTATACAAAGTGCTATAAAAGGCTCTCCTTATTTTAGTAAAGAAATTACCTCTTATTTAAATGGAAATAATGGAAACCATAAACCAGCTACTTTAAAATTACTTACTAAATCTGAATTAAAAATAGTAACTCTTATTTCTGAAAACAAAACAAGTCACGATATTGCTGATGAGTTATCAATTTCTGTTCGAACAGTTGACAAACACCGCAGTAATATTGTTGGCAAACTTGGTTTAGATAACAAACCCACATCTTTAGCTGTATGGGCAAGTTTAAATAAAACTCATTTATAAAAATACGTAGAAGTGCGTATTTTTTTTTACAATTCTTTGAACTAACTTTACGTTGCTATTAATTAGTTCTTAGGGAGAATTAAAGAAAGCTCCAAATTGTTATGATTTGGAGCTTTCGCATTTTAAAAATCAAAAAATAAGTAGAAGTGCGTATTTTTTTTGTCAGAAATGTACCATATCTTTATACTGCTATTAATCAACTCAAATTTAGAGGGATTTTTTAAAAACTCCACGTTTTAATAGCGTGGAGTTTTTATTTGTTAATCTATACCTAAACCAGTTAAATTAAAATACCATGGAAAAAGAAAATAACCTTCTCCAGAAATATTGTTACATAGGTTTAGTTGTTTTAGTTGTTACAATTATATCTATAAATATATTTTTATTTTTTATTTAGTTAGTTAGTTTTTTAAAACAAAAAAGGAGTTCCATTTTAAAATGTAACTCCTTTTTTTAAGTTTATTTATTATAGAAATTAAAGTTCTAAAGCTTTTTTAACATCATTATTCATTAATAACTCAATAGGGTTTTCTAAAGCTTCCTTAACTGCCACTAAAAATCCAACGCTTTCTTTACCATCTATAATTCTATGATCATAAGATAATGCTACAAACATTATTGGGCGTATCTCAACTTTTCCTTCAATTGCCACCGGACGGTCAACTATATTGTGCATCCCTAATATGGCGCTTTGAGGAGGATTAATAATAGGTGTTGAAAGCATGCTTCCAAATACTCCTCCATTTGATATTGTGAAAGTTCCTCCAGTCATTTCATCAACAGTAATTTGGCCATCGCGCGCTCGAATAGCTAATCGTTTTACTTCGGCTTCAACGCCTCTAAAACTTAAGTTTTCAACATTTCTCATTACTGGAACCATCAATCCTTTTGGACCAGAAACTGCAATACTAATATCACAAAAATCATATGAAATCATTTCCTTCCCATCAATCATAGAATTTACGGCTGGATACATTTTTAAAGCTCTCACTATTGCTAAAGTGAAAAAGCTCATAAAGCCTAAACCAACGCCATGTTTAGTTTTAAAGGTTTCTTTATACTCTGTGCGTAAAGCAAAAATTGGCGACATATCTACTTCGTTAAAAGTAGTTAACATTGCTGTTGTATTTTTTGCTTCAACCAAACGTTCTGCTACTTTTCTGCGTAACATGGACATTTTACTTCTGGTTGTGCCTCTATTTCCTCCTGTTGGAGTACCCATGGATGGCACAGCATTTACAGCATCTTCTTTTGTTACTCTTCCATCTTTTCCGGTTCCAGAAATAGAAGTCGAATCCATCCCTTTTTCTGCTAAAATCTTTTTTGCAGCTGGACTAGCAGACCCTGTAGCATAGGTTTTTGACTCTGAAGCCACTGGTTTAGGTGTTTCAGCTTTTGGTGCTTCTTCTTTCTTTTCTTCTTTTGGATCAGCACTTCCCTCTGGTTTTTCTGCATCAGTATCAATTAAACACACAACAGCTCCAACGGCTACAGCATCTCCTTCTTCCGCTTTAAGTGTTATAATTCCACTTGCTTCAGCTGGTAATTCAAGGGTTGCTTTATCACTATCAACCTCTGCAATTGCCTGGTCTTTTTCAACATAATCTCCATCTTCAACTAACCATGTCGCTATTTCCACTTCCGTGATAGACTCACCTGGCGAAGGCACTTTCATTTCTAAAATCATTGTTTATAATTTTAATGGTATTTACTATTCTTCTTTATCAAAAATTGCATCAATAACGCGCTTTTGTCTTCTTTTATCTCGTGTGCTTGAACCTGGCGCAGGCACAGAACTATATGGTCTTGAATTTACTTCTAATTTCACTAAATCCATTCGTTGCGCCATATGGCTCCAAGCACCCATGTTTTTAGGTTCTTCTTGCGCCCAAACATATTTCTCAGCATTTGGGTAACGATTTATAACAGCTTGTATTTTATCTAAATGTAATGGGAATAATTGCTCTATTCTTACCAATGCAACATCTTCTTTTCCTATTTCTTCTCTTTCCGAAAGTAAATCGTAATAAAATTTACCTGTACAAAATACTAACTTTTTAACTCCTTTAGGATTTACAGTATCGTCTATAACTTCATGAAATTGTCCGGAAGCCAATTCATTTAAAGAAGATACTGCTTTAGGATGACGCAGTAAACTTTTTGGTGTAAATACAATTAACGGCTTTCTGTAATTACGCTTCATTTGACGGCGTAGCAAGTGAAAAAAGTTCGCTGGAGTTGTACAGTCGGCAACAATCATATTATCATCTCCGCATAGCTGTAAATAACGCTCCATTCTCGCACTTGAATGCTCCGAGCCCTGACCTTCATATCCATGTGGAAGTAATACTACAATCCCATTTTGTGATTTCCATTTATCTTCAGCTGCTGATAAATATTGATCAAAAATAATTTGAGCTCCATTACTAAAATCTCCAAATTGTGCTTCCCAAACAGTTAAGGTGTTTGGATTAGCCATAGCATAGCCATAATCAAAACCAAGCACACCATATTCCGATAAAAAGGAATTATAAATATCCATTTTACCTTTAGTGTTCGGATTGATATTTAATAGATTGATGCGTTCTTCAGATTTTTCATCGCGCAGTATTGCATGGCGATGACTAAACGTACCACGTTCAACATCTTGTCCGGAAATACGAACATTAAACCCTTCTTCCATTAAACTACCATAGGCTAACGTTTCAGCCATTCCCCAATCGAGCGTATCGGTTTCAAAAACCATTTTTGCACGACCTTCCAAAATTCTTTCTGCCTTTCGCAAAAACGTAACATCCTTAGGTACTGTGGAAACAACTTTAGAAATATTTTCTAATTTATCTTTAGGATAGGTTGTATTATCTGTTTCAAGCATTGCTTCGACACCTTTTCGTTCAAAATTGGTCCATCGCTCTTGCATAAACTCTCTAACTTTAGACGATTTTGCTTTCTTAGATTTATCGTATGCGCGTTCTAAGGTCGCTTTAAAATCTTCAACAATTTTATCAAGATATGCTTTATCAATAGTGTTTTCTGCAATTAATTTATCAGAATATATTTTAAATGGATTTGAATGTTTTGCTATTTCTTTATATAGTTTTGGTTGTGTAAATCGAGGTTCGTCACCTTCGTTATGTCCATATTTTCGGTATCCCAGTAAATCGATGTACACATCTTTTTTAAAGCGCATTCTATACTCTAAAGCCATTTCAACAGCATGAACAACTGCCTCGGCGTCATCGGAATTTATATGTAATACTGGGGACAAAGTAACTTTGGCTATGTCTGTACAATAAGTACTAGATCGAGCATCTAAATAATTGGTAGTAAAGCCTATTTGATTATTTACAACAATGTGTATTGTTCCTCCTGTTTTATAACCGTTTAACTGACTCATTTGCGCCACTTCATATACCACGCCTTGCCCTGCAATAGCCGCGTCACCATGAACTATTATAGGTAAAATCTTAGAATTATCGCCATCATAATCACTATCAATTTTAGCTCGTGTAATGCCTTCTGCTACGGGCGCTACAGTTTCCAAGTGCGATGGATTTGGCACTAAATTCATCTTGATATTTTTTCCGTTTTGATATGTTTTATCGAGTGTTAAGCCTAAATGATATTTTACGTCACCATCAATATTTTCATCTTCAAAATCTTTTCCATCAAACTCACTAAAAAGTTCGTTTACGGGTTTTCTAAAAATATTAACCAATGTGCTTAAACGACCTCGATGAGCCATTCCTAAAACACATTCCTTTACACCATACTTTTCTACAGCATAAAAAAGCACATTACTTAAAGCTGGGATTAAAGACTCTCCACCTTCTAATGAAAATCGTTTTTGTCCTACATATTTAGTTTGCAAAAAGTTTTCAAAGGTTACTGCTTGGTTTAATTTTGAAAGAATATATTTTTTAGTTTCAACCGAAAAATTGGGTTGATTATCATTTTCATTAAGCTGATCTTGCCACCATTTTATAACTTCTGGATTACGCAAATACATGTACTCAATTCCAATTGAATCGCAATAAATACTTTCTAAATGCTTAATTATTTCGCGCAAGGATTTTGCACCAATACCCAAAATTTCTCCAGCATTAAAAACAGTATCTAAATCACTTTCTGTTAAGCTAAAGTTTTCAATATCTAAATTTGGTGAATATGTTCGTCTTCCTCTAACTGGATTTGTTTTTGTAAATAAATGTCCTCGCATTCTGTAGCCGTCAATTAACTTAACTACATTGAATTCTTTTTGAACCTGTTCGGGAATTTGGGTTGAAACGCCATCTATAATTTCACCGTCTAATCCATAGTTTTCACTACCAAAATCGTAGCCTTGAAAAAAAGCTCTCCAACTTGGCTCTACATTATCTGGATTCTGTAAATATTGATCGTATAAATCAGCGAAGTAAGCTGTGTGTGCTGCGTTTAAAAATGAAAATTTATCCATTATTATTTTTGTACTATAACGATTTAGCAAAATATTCTTCAAAAATACAACTTTTACTAAAAATAGAGGATTCTTTAAGTATATTTATGTTAGTTAAAACACAATTAATATATATCATATAATTGCTGTTAAGTTTTTAATAAATTCATAATCCATTTACCTTTAAATTATCATAATTATTCACTTTACTTTGATAACGGTATGGTGTTTTTAAAAATACTTGTTTCTAAACCATACTTTTTGCCATTCGCGTTTTAATATTAAAAAAGCAACATCCTCAGACAGTTTTAAGGTATCTTCTCCATTCAATGCTTTTACATCTTTTTCTGGCACATCAACAATGTAAAGTAAATTTAAATACTCGTTAAATTTTTCTTGAATTAGCTTATAAACTGTTTCATGAAGTAAAAATTTTAAACTTGAAGGTAAAATATCTTCATGAAAATCTAAGTCTATGTTTGACAAAAGAAAGTCTTTATTTATCTGTAAAATTAATTTTTTATATAGGTTTAATTGATTGGCTTCCTCAATTAAATCTTCAAAAGTAATAGGCAACTGCATTAAACGGTTCGATTCATTAAGCTTAGACCAAAATCTTTTAAAAGTTTCTTTTTTTTATCAGAAATATTTAAAGATTCTAACAGGGCAAACGCTTTATTAGTATAATCTTGTATGGCTGTTTTTGTGGCGTCCGCAGAACCAGACGATTCAAATAATTGCTTTGTTGCAATAATTTTAGTTGTTATGTCTTCAGGATATGATGCATATAAATGCAATAAATTTGCTTTATCAGATTCATTTAAAAAATCTAATGCCTTTAAATATAAATAAGTTTTTTTGTTTTCAATAATATCACCCCCAACTTGTTTCCCAAATGTTTTAGGGTCGCCAAATGCGTCTAAATAATCATCTTGTAATTGAAATGCTATTCCTAAATTTTTTCCGAACTCATAAATATTATTCTGATCACTAACCGAAGCGCTGGCAACTATAGCTCCCATTTTCATAGCTGCACCAACCAAGACAGCAGTTTTATATTCAATCATTTTTAAATATTCTGGAATGGTCACATCGTTTCTTGTTTCAAAATCCACATCATATTGTTGACCTTCACATACCTCTAAAGCCGTTTTACTAAAAAGCTTTGCTAATGCTTGAAATGTAACAGCATCATATGTTTCGAAAAGTTGATATGCCATAATTAACATAGCGTCACCCGATAGAATTCCAGTATTTAAATTCCATTTTTCATGTACCGTTTTTTGGCCACGTCTTAACGGGGCGTCATCCATTATATCATCATGCACTAATGAAAAATTATGAAACACTTCTATACTTAAAGCGGCATTTATTGCTTGTTTATAATCTCCATTAAATACATCCGTACTCATGAGTGTTAATACCGGTCGAAGGCGTTTACCTCCTAAATTTAGTATATATTCAATTGGCTCATAAAGGTTTTTAGGTTCCTTTATTGTTGAATATTCTATTAAAGTTTCAACAAAATATTGCTGGTATTGTTCCGTGGATAGCATGAAACAAAAATAAAGCAATTCCCCATATTAAAAAGTGATGATGCAAAATATATGTTAAATTATTGTAAAACTTTGGAAACTATTTTTGTTTTTAAAGTTTCCTGTTGTAGATTTGCGCCCAATTATGAGAGAAAAAATTATACATAAAGCCGCGGAATTGTTCCTAACACTAGGGTTTAAAAGTGTTACCATGGATGATATTGCCCAAGAAATGGGGATATCTAAAAAAACCATTTATGTTCACTTTGCGAATAAAACTAAGTTAGTTGAGGCGGTTACTTTTGAGCTTTTTGAATCTATATCTACAGGTATTGACAGCATTTGCGAAGCATCCAATAACCCTATTGAGGAATTATATGATATAAAAATGTATGTTATGCATCATTTAAAAAACGAACAATCATCCCCTCAATTTCAACTAAAAAAATATTACCCACAAATTCATGATGCCCTAAAAGTTAAACAATTTGATAAAATGCATGATTCGGTTCGAGATAGTCTTCAAAAAGGAGTTGACACTGATTTATTCAGGTTAAACATTAATGTCGATTTTATTTCTAGAATGTATTTTAATGGTATGATAGGTATTAAAGATGACACTATTTTTCCTAAAGAAATATATTCAATGGATTATCTTATGGAGAGTTATCTAGAATACCACTTAAGAGCAATTGTTACTGACAAAGGTTTACAAATATTAAATAAATTTATAAAATCAAATCAATAATAAAATATGAAATACAAACTAATACTTATTTTTAGTTTATTAGTATCTCTGACTATTTCTTCTCAAGAAAATTCGCAATATTTTTCACTTCAAGAAGCTATAGATTTTGCATTAGCTAATAACAGAACTGCAAAAAATGCATCAAGAGATATTGATGCCGCTAAACAGCAAAAATGGGAAACAACGGCTACTGGTTTACCTCAAATAAGTGCGACTATAGATTATCAAAACTTTTTAAAACAACAAGTTTCAGTAATTCCCGCAGAATTTTTTGGCGGAAATCCTGGTGAATTTGCCGAAGTTACTTTTGGAACCAAACAAAGTGTTACAGCTTTTGCCACATTAAGACAAAAACTTTTTGATGGTTCTTACATAGTAGGATTACAGTCGGCCAAAGTATTTTTACAAATTTCAAAAAACGCTAAAGAAAAAACAGATTTAGAAGTTAGGAAAGCTGTTATTGAAGCCTACGGAAATGTACTGCTAGCAGAAGAAAGCGTCAATATTTTAAGTAGAAATGTTAAAACCTTGGAAAAAAATCTCTTTGAAATTAATAAAATTTATGAATATGGCTTGGAAGAAGAGGAAAGTGTAGAGCAACTTAAAATAACACTCTCAGGCGTTCAAAGTAATCTAAAAAACGTAAAAAGATTAAAAGACCTGGCATATCAAATGCTAAATATCACATTAGGCTTAGAAATTAATAATGCAACAATTTTATCAGATAGTTTAGAGAAACTTACAGCTCAAAACATCAATTTAAATTTACTCGAAACCGATTTTAATGTTGAAAATACAATCGATTTTAAAATTGCTGAAAACGATAAAACTTCTAAAGAATTACTTTTAAAACTTGAAAAAAGCAAAGCACTGCCAACGTTAAGCACATTCATTAATGGCGGTTATTCTGCCTTTAGCAACGAATTTGATTTTACGAGTAAAGAGCAAAAATGGTTTGGTTCATCGCTGCTAGGTGTTAGTCTCGACATTCCTATATTCAGTTCATTAGGAAGAAGTGCTTCTACACAACGCGCGAAAATTAATTTAGAAAAAGCGAGCGATGACTTAATTGAAGCCGAACAAAAAATTCAATTACAAATAGCGTCAGCCAAAAGTGAATATCAGTTTGCTATTGAAGATTTTAACAATAAAAAAGAAAATTTAAATCTTGCTGAACGAATTGAGAAAAAAAATCAAACTAAATTTTTTGAAGGAATTGCATCAAGTTTTGATTTAAGGCAAGCACAAATTCAACTTTATACCGCACAACAAGAATTATTACAAGCCATGCTAGATGTTATAAATAACAAAGCCACGCTTGAAACAGTTTTAAACGAAATACCAAAAATTTAATCAACCAAGAAACACTATATAAAAATGAAAAATATAATTACAATATTAGCAATTAGTATTATTATAACTTCATGTGGAAAGGCACCAAAAGTGTCACAAGATTTGCAAAATTTAATAAATGAAAAAGCTATAATTAAGCAACAAATTGATAGCCTAAGTTCAAAGCTTCAAATAATTGAAACGGCAATCTCAGATTTAGATACTTTAAAACGATTAGTGGTTGTAACTACTTTTCAGCCTAAACAAGAAGTTTTTAAACATTTTATAGAAGTTCAAGGAACTGTAAAAGCAGATAAAAGTGTTGAGTTGCATCCAGAAATGGGAGGAAACGTAACCAGAATATTTGTTAAAGAAGGGCAACGTGTTAGCAAAGGCCAAACATTGGCACAACTTGATGCCAGTGTACTAAACAATAACATTGCTCAAATGCAAACACAACTTAGTTTAGCAAAAACCACTTTTGAAAGACAAGAACGCTTATGGAAGCAAAATATAGGAAGTGAAATTCAATATCTTCAAGCTAAAGCCAATAAGGAAGGGTTAGAAAACAACCTCAACTCTTTATATTCTCAAGCCAACAAAATGAAAATAAAAGCACCATTTTCTGGGACTATTGATCAAGTATTTGCAAAAGTTGGCGAATTGGCAAACCCTCAAATGCCATTTTTAAGGGTTATTAACCTTAGTAATGTATATATTGAATCAGACATTACTGAAAGCTATTTAGCTAGTATTAAAAAAGGGACTGAAGTAGAAGTTTCATTTCCTTCACTAAATAAAAATATGAATTCTAAAATTACTCAAGTTGGTAATTTTATTAATCCTAATAATCGAAGTTTTAAAGCTAGAATAGATATTACTAATCAAGAAGGTGATATAAAAGCCAATTTATTGGCAGATATAAGAATTAACGATTTTTCAGCAAATGGAATCGTAATTCCGTCAAACACAATACAGGAAGACAGTGAAGGCAACAACTTTGTATATACAGTTAACAAAGAAAAAAATAAGAGTAAAGTTGTGAAATCTTTTGTTAATGTTGTGAAAGAATATAAAAACCAATCTTATATTTCTGAAGGTTTGAAAGCTTCAGATATAATAATCGATAAAGGGTCGAAATTAGTGAAAAGCGGAGACGAAGTAAGTATAGTTCAATAAATAAAAATTATGAGCGAGCAAAAAATAAAAGAATTTAAACTCTCTAGTTGGGCGATTTCAAATCGAATGACTATTGCGGTTATAACATTCATTATAGTATTGAGTGGTATAACTTCCTATGTTAGCATGCCAAGGGAGAACTTTCCAGAAATTAATGTCCCACAAATTTATGTGGCCACTCCTTATCCTGGTAACTCTGCTTTAGATGTAGAAAAGTTAATTACAAAACCTTTAGAAAAAGAAATTAATGCCATCACAGGAGTAGATAAAATCACTTCCAATTCTATTCAAGGGTTTTCAAGTATTCAAGTAGAATTTAGTTTTGATGTTACACCATCAGAAGCTTTACAAAAAGTAAAAGATAAGGTGGATATTGCTATGGCAGACAGCGATTTTCCAACAGATTTGCCAACTGAGCCTAGTATTACGGAGATGAATTTCTCTGAAATGATGCCGATTATGAACATCAATCTTTCGGGCGAATTTTCAATGAATCAGCTTAAAGAATATGCAGAATATTTAGAAGATGAAATTGAAGAACTTCCAGAAATATCGAGTGTTGACATTCGCGGTGTTCAGGAAAAAGAAATTGAAATTGCTGTTGATTTATATAAAATGGAAGCCTCTCAAATCAGTTTTACTGATATTGAAAATGCTGTTTCATTTGAAAACATGAGTGTTTCAAGTGGCGATATTCTTCAGGATGGTATTCGTAGAAATGTTCGTGTTTTAGGTGAGTTTAACAATGCTGCGGAAATTGCTGACATAATAGTAAAACAAGAAAAAGGAAACATTGTTTATTTAAGAGATATTGCCGACGTTACCTTTAAAGAACAAGAAAATGAAAGTTACGCACGCGAGTATTTAGAATCTGTTGTCATGCTTGACGTTAAAAAACGAGGAGGCGAAAATTTACTTGATGCCTCAGCGAAAATTGATGCGATTATTGAACAAGCAAAAGCTACTAAATTACCAAGCAACTTAATTATATCCAAAACCAACGATCAGTCTAACGATACAAAAACGATGGTTTCAGATTTAGAAAATAGCATTGTTTTAGGAGTGATATTAGTAGTTTTAGTTTTATACTTTTTTCTTGGATTTAGAAATGCATTATTTGTTGGAATTGCAATTCCACTATCTATGTTTTTATCGTTTTCAATCCTCAGTTTCTTTGGTGTAACTTTAAACACAATGGTATTATTCTCATTAGTAATTGCCCTGGGAATGTTAGTAGATAATGGAATTGTGGTAGTTGAAAACGTATATCGTTTAATGGATGAAGGCTATCCAAGAATGAAAGCTGCAAAACTCGGTGTTGGTGAAGTTGCCACTCCAATTATCGCATCTACAGCCACAACATTAGCGGCCTTTTTCCCTCTTATTTTGTGGGATGGAATAATGGGAGAATTCATGAAATGGTTGCCAATTACACTAATTGTTGTTTTAAGTTCCTCATTATTTGTGGCTTTAGTAATTAACCCAATGTTAATTTCAGTGTACATGAGAGTAACACCTAAAAAAGAAGACAATAAAAGCTTTCTGAGTAAGCTTGAAAATCATTATGAACGTTTTTTAAAGTTTGCACTTAAAGGCAAGCGCCCTTATGCTTTTGTAACTGGTACTTTTGGTTTATTGATATTAGCTGGTTTATTAATGGGAATTTTCCCACCAAAAACACTTTTTTTTCCAAACACTCAAGCGAAGCAAGTATTTGTGTTTTTGGAATATCCAATTGGAACAGATATTGAAGAGACAAATAAAATTTCAAAAACAATAGAAAAGGATATTGAGAACCACCTTAAAAAATATGAAGAAAACGGAGAAAGCTTTTTAGTTACTTCCGTTATCGGCCAAGTGGGTGCTGGAACTGCAGATCCGTCACAAGGTCAACAAGGCGGTAACACTCCAAATAAAGCTAGAATTACTATTGACTTTGTGAAATATCAAGATAGACGAGGAATTGCAACAGAAACAGTTCTAAAAGAAATTAGAGAATTGCTATATGGTTATCCTGGATTAACAATAGTGGTTGATAAACCTGCAGATGGTCCACCAACGGGAGCACCGGTTAATATTGAAATTAGTGGTGAAGATTATGCCTTAATATTAGAAACAGCTAACCAATTAAAAGAATTTATTAACGATGAAAACATTGGTGGTATTGAAGAATTAAAACTAGATATCGACCAGGGGAAACCTGAATTATTAATAGACGTAGATAGGCAAAAAGCAAGGCGTTTAGGTGTGTCTACAGGTCAAATTGGAACAAATTTAAGAACCGCTCTTTATGGAAAGGAAATTTCAACTTTTAAGGACTTGGATGATGATTACCCTATTAACTTAAGATTGAAAGATGAATTTCGTTATAACAAGGATGCTTTATTAAATCAAAAAATAACATTTAGAGACCAAAGTAGCGGACAAATACAACAAGTACCAATATCTGCCGTTGCAAGCGCTAAAAACTCATCTACTTTTAGTGCAGTAAAACGATTAGATTTAGATCGTGTGGTAACCATGTATTCAAATGTTTTGAATGATTATAATGCCACCGAGGTAAATGATAATATTAGAAATGCTGTAAAAGATTTTAAAGCCCCTAATGGAATAAGTTTAAAATTCACTGGCGAACAAGAAGAACAAGCTAAAGAAATGGCATTTTTAAGTAAAGCTTTGCTAATAGCTGTGTTGCTTATATTTTTAATAATGGTAATGCAATTCAACTCAGCAACCACGCCAATCATTATTTCTATTTCTGTTTTATTAAGTTTAATTGGTGTGTTGTTTGGCTTACTTATTTTTAGAATGGAATTTGTTATTTTAATGACTATGATTGGTATTATATCGCTCGCAGGAATTGTGGTGAATAATGCCATTGTACTTATTGATTATATAAACCTGATCATTCACAGAAAAAAACGAGAATCTAAGTTAAAACCAAATGAAAAAATAACGAGGTCTCAACTTTTGGAAAGCATTGTGGAAGGGGGAAAAACACGTTTAAGACCCGTACTATTAACTGCAATGACTACTATTTTAGGACTCTTACCTTTAGCTCTTGGTATTAATATAAATTTTAGAACGTTACTTACACAATTAAATCCTAATTTTTATATAGGTGGTGAAAATGTTGCATTTTGGGGTCCAATGAGTTGGGCTATTATTTATGGATTAACATTTGCTACTTTCTTAACTTTAATAATAGTACCTACTCTATATTATTTAGTAAATAGATTAAAACTTAAAAAAGTTTAAAACATAAAAAAAGCCTCAACATATGTTGAGGCTTTTTTTTTAATTAAGATTAATTAAAATTTATAATTTAACCCTATACTAAAGTTAGTTCCTAATTGTCCTAATTGTTGTACCTCAGAAGAATAAGTAAATCTACTTCCCGCTTGTGCAGTTCCTGTAGAAGCTTCAGTTACATCTGGATACACATCAAATAAATTATTGATGATTCCTGTTAAGCTTAAGTTATCAGTAAAATTATAGCTTACAGTTAAATCGGTAGCTACTTTTGAAGATAAATCTTGATCAAATTGAGGTCCATTAGGTGATGTTATAGTTACTTTACCGAACATAGTATTATAAAGGCCAACATTAACTTTTTCAGACTCATAATCTAATCCTAAAATAATTTTAGATTTTGGTCTAGCACTTGTAATTAAACCTTTTTCAATTCTTGCAAAAATATCATAACCGTTTTGCGCTAAAGCGTCCGGTGTTGTAATTGCATCAATCGTAGTTTTATTAAAGTTGGCAGCTAAATTTACATGCATTTTACCTGACCCAAAGTCCAAATTTCTGTAGTTTAATACAAAATCTGCTCCTGTAGTTTTAGTATCACCTGCATTGATAAAGAATTGTACAGCTACAACATTGTTGTCTTCAAGAATTTGTTCTACCGGATTAGTTGTTGTGTCATCACCATCCTTACCAATTTGTGAAGAGAATAAAACTCGATCATCAACTTTTATATTGTAAAAATCTAAAGATGCAGAAAAGTTTCTATCAAACTTATATGTAATACCTGCTGCAATGTTTTTAGATGTTTCAGCAAATAAGTTTGGAACACCTAATGCCTGCACCGCAGGATTATTATTTGCCAAAGTTCCTTGTAATAAAGGTTCTGGTGAACTTGCAACAATAATATACTGGCTATTTGTTAAGTGACGTTGGTGTAGAGTAGGAGCTCTAAAACCTGTACTGTATGAAGCCCTAACTGCTCCATCTTCACCTAGTTTATATCTACCACTAAGCTTCCAAGAGAAATTATCTCCAAAATCCGAGAAATCCTCAAATCTACCGGCAGTACTTAATAATAGGTCTTCGTTGATATCAAAATCCACTCCTGCATAAACAGCTATGTTATTTCGGTCCCACTCACCAGCTTCTTCTGGTTTGATACCTGCAAATGAATCTGATCCAGCACCATAATACGATAATGGATTGCCTTCAAGGGCTTCAAAATCCTCCACTTTATACTCCATACCAAAGGATGCACTTATCATCTCTGAGAATACCTTTGAGAAATCGAGGTTTCCTATTATATTGCTAAGTCTGTATCCTCCTGGATTGAAGGTTCTAGGCGAAGTTCCATTAGCTGCTAAATAGTCCCTGTTTACTGAGTTGTTTACAGTGTAATCGACTCCATTCTGTCCATAAGTTAAACTTAGGTCTCCATTCCATCCATCACCAAGGTCCATCTTGATTCCAGCAGAATTAATGTTGTCTTTAATCCTTGTCTCGAAGGTTGGTTGGTAGCCAATAAAATCTTCTGGTGCAGTTATGAATCCTGCATCAGCGACATCACGTCTCCAGTAGGGTGCTCTGTAATAGGCAAAACTACGACCGGTTCTTAACGTATATCCGTGAAACGAGTAAAACTCACTATTCTCGCCTATAGGAT
>NZ_JABDMV010000067.1 GCF_013001275.1 Flaviramulus sp. | reverse complement strand
TTTTAGTACAAGGCGGACTTGGTAAAAAGTTTAATTTTTACGCTTCGGTTTTTGAAAGTCAAGGACGGTTTGCACAGTATGTAAACGAGTATGCCGAAAGTTTGAAAGGATTTGGTCCAGATCCGGCTATTATACCGGGTCGTGGCATCGCAAAACGATTTAAAATGGATTCTTATGATTATCCTGTTGCGGAAGCCTATTTATCATATACGCCAGCAAAATTTATTAATATTCAATTTGGGCATGGTAAAAATTTTATAGGTGACGGGTATCGTTCGTTATTGTTAAGTGATGTGGCTAGCCCACACCCGTTTTTAAAATTAAATACCAAGTTCTGGAAAATTAAATATACTAACACATGGATGTGGTTAAAAGACGTTCGACCGGAAGTTACTGAAGACGGTGCGTTTTTAACTAAATATATGGCAAACCATTATTTAAGCTGGAATGTATCTGAACGTTTTAACTTAGGTTTGTTTGAATCAGTGATTTGGGCAAATACTACTAACCGTAGTTTTGATGTAAATTATTTAAACCCCATTATTTTTTATCGAGCGATTGAGTTTGAAACAGGGCAGTCTGCAGGAAATGCCATAATTGGAGCATCGGCAAAATATAAATGGACTGATAATGTTAATATTTATAGTCAGTTTGTATTAGATGAATTTTCGTTGAGTGATGTAAAAGGTGGTGAAAAAAGTTGGAAAAATAAATTTGGGTATCAATTGGGTGTAAAATATTATAATGCTTTTAAGGTTGATAATTTATTGCTGCAGTTTGAATATAATAGAATACGGCCCTACACATATTCGCACAATACCATTGCGACAAATTACGGGCACAATAATCAAACAATGGCGCATTTGTGGGGAGCAAACTTTAGCGAAGCTATTTTTATTGGACGTTATCATTATAAACGTTGGTTTGCGGATGCTAAATTTATTTTTGGCACACGAGGATTTGATTTTAATAATGGGACAGATAATTTTAGTTATGGTGCCGATGTATATAGAAACTATAACGACCGACCATTTGATACTGGCGTAGAGGTTGGACAAGGTATAAAAACCAATATATTTAATGGAAACTTGCAAGGAGGTTACATAATAAATCCAGCATCGAACTTAAAAGTTTTTACAGATATTACTTTTAGGAATTTTAACCCGGAAGCAACTACAGCTTCAACAGTTAAGAGTAATACCGTTTGGTTTAATTTTGGGTTAAGAACAGACTTGTTTAATTGGTATTTTGATTATTAACAATTTTTTTCGCGTTAGGGATTGAAACGGCATCCTTTTTTGAGTTACGAGAAAAAGATATAGTGAAAAGCCCTACCTTTAGGTAACGCCCGAATATTTTAATTTACATAGAAAAACCATTGCTCAAAATGCTTTTATAAAGTATCTTTGCACTCGCAATACATAAGCGATTAAGGCACAAATATATTGAGTAATTCAAAATCTTCATTAGCAACATCTTCTGTAATTTCAGATTTTAAAGAGATCACAAAAATGCGATTGGCATTGAGTGTTGTTTTTTCTTCGATTGCTGGGTATTTGTTGGGTGTTGAAACTGTTGATTTTAAAACATTAATTCTTTTAGCTTTTGGTGGTTATTTTATGGTTGGTGCATCGAACGCATTTAATCAAATAATTGAAAAAGATTTGGACGCCTTGATGGATCGTACAAAAAACAGGCCTATTCCCGCAGGACGTATGTCTGTTAACACGGCTTTTATAATTGCCACAGTTTTTACTTTATTGGGCATTATAATATTATATACCATTAACAAGCAAACAGCTATGTTTGGCGCTATTTCTATTTTTTTATACACTTGTGTTTATACACCATTAAAAACTAAAACACCTTTAGCAGTTTTTGTAGGAGCAATACCAGGAGCTATACCATTTATGTTAGGTTGGGTAGCGGCTACGGATGATTTTGGTATTGAACCAGGAACCTTATTTGCATTGCAATTTTTTTGGCAGTTTCCTCATTTTTGGGCTATAGGATGGTTTTTGTTCGAAGATTATAAAAAAGGCGGATTTTTTATGCTGCCTACAGGTAAACAAGATAAAGGGACTGCGGTACAAATAATTATGTATACAATTTGGACCATATTAGTTTCAGTAATACCCGTATTTGGATTTACAGGACGTTTGGAATTATCAATTGTAGCAGCAGTAATTGTTTTTGCCATTGGATTATGGATGTTGTATTACGCAATTCGATTATTTAATAAAATGACTGAGAAAGCAGCTAAACAGTTAATGTTAGTAAGTGTATCGTACATTACGCTAGTTCAAATTGTTTATGTAATTGATAAATTTATAGGATAAGCATGGATTTAACTCAAGGGACGGAAAAAGAAAAGAATAACAGGGCAAAAAAAATGATGCTATGGTTTGGTATCATTTCATTAATTATGTCGTTTGCTGGTTGGACAAGTGCATTTGTTGTAAGTAGTTCAAGACCGGATTGGTTAAAAGATTTTGTGTTACCTAATGCATTTATTATTAGTACTGTGGTGATGGTATTAAGTAGCATATCTTTTATTTTAGCGAAAAAAGAACTAAAAAAAGGTAATAATAAGGCTGTAACACTATGGCTATTTATCACATTAATTTTAGGTGTAGTTTTTATTTTTAATCAGTTCACAGGATTTCAAAATATTATAGATTTAGGATATAATTTTACGGGGCCTACTAGCAATGTAACCATGTCTTACATTTATTTAATAGCAATTGTGCATATTTTGCACGTAGTTGTTGGATTAATTTGTTTGTTAGTAGTAATTTATAATCATTTTAAACAGAAGTATAATCCAACTAGAACGCTAGGTTTTGAACTGGCTGCAACCTTTTGGCACTTTATTGATATACTTTGGGTGTATCTCTTTTTATTTTTATATTTCATTAGATAAATAAATTGATTATTTTTGTTCAACTTTATAATTAACAACCATTAATATGAGTACTACAGTTGTAAATACTGGAACAGAAGGAAAAACTTGGGGCGGCGGTAACCAACCACTAAAAGCAAGTTATGGTAAAATGATGATGTGGTTTTTCATCGTTTCAGATGCATTAACATTCTCTGGATTTTTAGCAGCCTACGGATTCTCAAGATTTAAGTTTATTGATTCATGGCCAATTGCCGATGAAGTGTTTACTCACTTTCCGTTTTTACATGGTGTAGATGCACCAATGTATTATGTGGCTTTCATGACATTTGTACTTATTATGTCGTCTGTAACAATGGTTTTAGCTGTAGACGCAGGTCACCATTTAAACAAAGGCAAAGTAACTATTTACATGTTTTTAACCATTATTGGTGGTTTAATATTTGTCGGGTCTCAAGCATGGGAATGGAATACATTCATTAAAGGAGACTACGGTGCTATACAAACAAAGGGTGGAAATATTTTGCAATTTGTTGATACAGATGGGAATAGAGTAGCACTTCGTGATTTTGCAATAGTAGACACTCATAAGGAAAGAACACAGCAAGAACGAAAAAATGGATTGTGGTTTGTATCCGAAGGCACTTTACCAACTTATACTGTTGAAGAAGTTTTTAATGGATTAGAGGCTAACGAAAATGTACTTGTTAGAACTCAAATTATTAATGAGCATGGGGAAAAAACAGTGTTATCTAGAGAAGCTTCTTTAAAGCAAATAAAAGAAAACGGTAAGCTAGTTGTTGAAGGGGCAAATCTTCATGTAAATGAATATGGTTCACCATTATTTGCAGACTTCTTTTTCTTCATAACAGGATTTCACGGATTTCACGTATTTTCTGGAGTCATTATAAATATCATTATATTCTTTAATGTTATTTTAGGTACTTATGAAAGACGAGGAAATTACGAAATGGTTGAAAAGGTTGGTTTATACTGGCACTTTGTAGATTTAGTTTGGGTATTTGTATTTACATTCTTCTACCTAGTTTAATTCAAAATAGAATATAAAATGGCACACGAACATAAATTAGAAATATTTAGAGGATTAGTTAAATTCAAGTCGAATACTCAAAAAATTTGGGGTGTTTTAATATTTTTAACTATCGTTACAGTAGTAGAAGTTGCTTTAGGTATATTTAAACCTGAAGCTTTAATGGCTCAGTTTTTAGGTATGAAAATTTTAAACTGGATTTTCATTATTTTAACATTAGTAAAGGCCTATTATATTACTTGGGATTTTATGCACATGCGAGACGAAGTCAAGGCATTAAGACGTATGGTTGTTTGGACAGCTATTTTCTTAATTCTATATTTATTATTCATCTTATTACAAGAAGGTGGGTATATTGAGAGTATTTATACTTCAGGATATGTAAAAAGAGATTTTTAACTTCTTAATTTAGTTAAATAGATATATTAAGGCGGTTTTTAAACCGCCTTTTTTTATTTTTGCGCTGTGTTATTCTATATTAAAAACACTTGTGTTTTATGGATTATAAAAAAGTGAGTCGATATGTGGTTTTAGGTATTTTATTCTTTCTGCCTGTTACTTTTTTGTTATTTCTATACCCAGCGACACATAACTATACACCACTAGATATTGTAAACGAATCAGTTCTCGATTTAGACAAGTTTACTTCTAGTTCTGAGAACAAAATTATTTTAAAAGATCATATAACGGTACTTGGTTTCTTAGGGGAAAATCCAATTGAGAACACGATAACGGCCTCTAATTTAAAAGAATTGGTGTATGATAAGTTTAAAGGATTTAAACGATTTCAAATTGTAATTTTAGTTCCAAAAGGAACTGAAAATGCTATTGAAGAAATTAAAACAGAAATTAGTTCGTACGAAGATTTAAGGTTTTGGCATTTT
>NZ_JABDMV010000001.1 GCF_013001275.1 Flaviramulus sp. | reverse complement strand
ATTTTTAAAAAGTTCAGCAAGCGTATCATTGTCCTGCTCTTGCATATAATGATGGTTAAACCACTTGATTTTATCAGGATCAAAACGAGCTCCTGATTTGTTAACCCGCTCTAATTCAAAAGCATTTGTTAATTCTTCAAGGTTGAAAATTTCTTGTTCAGTTCCCGGATTCCATCCTAAAAAAGCTAAAAAATTAACCATGGCTTCAGGAAAATAACCGTCTTCTTTATAACCTCTTGAAACCTCGTTGGTTTTAGGATCATTCCATTGTAGTGGAAATACTGGAAATCCCAATTTGTCACCATCACGCTTGCTTAGTTTCCCTTTGCCTGTAGGTTTTAAAATAAGAGGTAAATGTGCAAATTCAGGAGCTTCCCAACCAAATGCCTTATATAATTGATAGTGCAATGCTAATGACGGTAGCCACTCTTCACCTCGAATTACATGTGTAATTTCCATTAAATGATCGTCAACAATATTGGCTAAATGGTATGTTGGCATCCCATCACTTTTAAATAACACTTTGTCATCTAAAACATTGGTATCAATTTCTATATCGCCCCGAATAATATCAGTTAAATGTAAGGTTTCGTCCTGCGGATTTTTAAAACGAATTACATAATCATCACCATTTGCAATTCTTTTATCAACGTCTTCTTTTGATAGCACTAAAGAATTTACTAAACGTCCTTTTTCTCTATTATGCCAATTATAGATAAAGGTTTTTCCTTTAGCTTCATGGTCTTTTCTATGGAAATCTAAGTCTTCGGCAGAATCAAAAGCATAATACGCATTGCCTGATGCAATTAATGCGTCTGCATATTGCTTGTATAAATGTTTGCGTTCACTTTGTCGGTAAGGTCCAAACTTCTCATTATTATTTGGGCCTTCATCAAAAGGAATTCCACACCAATTAAGGGCGTCAATTATATATTGTTCTGCACCTTCAACATATCTGTTTTGGTCGGTGTCTTCGATACGAAGCACAAAAGTTCCTTGGTGCTTTTTAGCAAATAAATAATTAAATAATGCTGTACGTACTCCTCCTATATGTAAAGGTCCTGTTGGACTTGGTGCAAAACGCACACGAACATTTTTTGTCATGCTTTTTTTGAATTTGTCGCAAAGATAAATATAAACCTATAAGACCAAAACCAGATACTATAAGTTTTTAATTATTAATCAATGTTCATTGATTTTGGAATACGCTTGTTCATGATTTTAAACCATAAAGGAGGAATTAGCGATATAACCATAGACGTTGGATAACCATAAGGCATTTGCGGGCTTTCGTCATGGCAATCTAAAAGCTGATATTTTTTAGATGTTTTATAGTGGTGATCGCTGTGGCGCGTTAGTTCGTATAAAACAATCCTTCCAATAACGTGGTTTGAATTCCATGAATGAATCTCCTTTACGCGTTCGTATCTTCCAGATTTTGTTTTTAATCGAAGTAAGCCATAATGTTCAATATAATTAACGGTTTCAAGAAGAGTAAAACCAAAAATTGCTGAACACAATGCAAAAATAAATCCTGTGCTACCAAAAACCAGCAATACAATAAGTAAATACATAATTTGTAATAAGGAAAACCAAAGCATATCATTTTTAAATGAGAGAACACTTAAATTATTATTTGCTAATAGCATTTTTTGAATTTTCCATGCGCTTAAATATTGCCCGAAAATAGACGTAATCCAAAATGAGTAAACACTTTGATTATATCTTGCAGTAGCAGGATCTTCTTTTGTTGCCGCATGTAAATGATGCCCGAAATTATGTTCTATGTAAAAATGCATATACAAGGCTGGAAGCAATAATGCTTTTCCTAAGAAACGCTCGTTTGTTGTTTGCCTGTGGCCTAATTCATGTGCCACATTTATACCATTTACGCCTAAAACAATGCCCATCGATATTGTTATGCCAACTAACTCATAGAATTCTAATGGCTGAGCGCTAATAGTGAATAGACCAAAAAAAAGCAAGCTGTAAACAATGGGAATATTAAGGTATAACAAATAATCAAACAGTTTTTTGTTTTTAAATGAATCGGATTCAGACTCGGTTATATTGTGATTGTCAACAGGAAAAATCAACTCTAAAATAGGAATAATTACGAAACCATAAATAGGCGTTAAAAAGGAATAAATTCCTTTAAAATAGAGCCCTATAAAAGCAACTAAAGGAATCGATAAAGCGGCTAAATATTTGAAATCTTTCATTTTTGGAGCATTTTTGTCCACAAACCGCGGTATTAACTTAGTTTTAGTAAAGTTAGTAAATTGAAGTATAAAATAAAATTGTAGTTTAGTATGTTAAATAACCCAAGTTGAACAATTTCAAAAAGATACAAGATAAGCTCGAAGCATTTATTAGGCGCTATTATACTAATGAATTGCTAAAAGGGGCTATTTTATTTTTTGCAATTGGCTTACTTTATTTTTTGTTCACCTTATTTGTTGAACATCTTTTATGGCTAAATACCACAGCAAGAAGCATATTGTTTTGGGTATTTATTTTAGTAGAATTAACACTACTCGTCAGGTTTATTATGATTCCTTTAGCAAAACTTTTTAAGCTTCAAAAAGGATTAAATTACGAGGCAGCTTCAAAAATAATTGGCAAACATTTTCCGGAGGTTAATGATAAATTGTTGAATGTACTTCAGCTTAATAAAAATCAATCAAAATCAGAATTATTATTAGCAAGTATCAATCAAAAATCGTCAGAATTAAAGCCAATCCCTTTCAAATTAGCAGTAAATTTTAAGAATAATATAGCCTATTTAAAATATGCAGCCATTCCAGTTGTTATTCTACTTTTAACTTTCGTGACCGGTAATTTTGATAGGTTTAGCGATAGTTATAATCGTGTTGTACATTATAAAACAGCGTACCAACCTCCTGCTCCTTTCGAATTTTTTGTAGTTAACCAAAACTTGAACGCTATTGAAAACAAAGATTTTAAACTTTTAGTAAAAACTGTAGGAGAGGTTACTCCTGAAAGTGTCCAAATAGTATATAACAACGAAACGTATTTTCTGCAACAAAAAGCTATTGGAGAATTTGAATACATTTTTTCAAAACTAAACGAGTCTACTACATTTCAGTTAAATGCGAACGAAGTCACTTCAAAACCATACAGTGTTGAGGTGATAAAAACACCATCTATATTAGGGTTTGAAATGTTTTTAGATTATCCAAATTATACTAAAAAAAAGGACGAAACTCTAAAAAGCACAGGCAATGCATTAGTTACAGAAGGAACGCGGGTTACTTGGAAACTTCAAACAAAATCAACCGACAATGTATTTCTCTTTTCAAAAGACACGGTTAATTTTACCAAAGCTAATTCTGAGTTTTTTGAAGCCTCAAAACAACTATTCAGAAATTACGATTATACTTTGAGCGCAAGTAATAAAAACTTGCCTAATTATGAAAATTTAGAATTTAATATAGATGTTGTAAAAGATGAATACCCAGAAATCGACATAAAAGTAGAACGCGATAGTTTGGATTTACAAACACTTTATTTTTACGGACAAGTTAATGATGATTATGGTTTAGGCAAATTGCAATTGGTGTATTATCCTACTGAAGATGAAAAAGAGAAACAAATTGAGAGCATCCCTATTTCTAATTCTAACATTGCTGAGTTTATTACAGCATTCCCAAACAATTTAAATATTAAAGATGGTATTGAGTACAATATTTATTTTCAGGTATATGACAATGATGCGATAAACAGGTTTAAAAGCACCAAAAGCAATGTTTATACTTACCGAAAACGAACAAAAGAAGAAGAAGAAAACAAACAATTACAAGAACAAAGTAAAACGATAAGCGATTTAAATAATACGTTGGAGAAGTTTGATAATCAAGAGAAAGCTTTAGAAGAATTAACGAAAACTCAGAAGGAAAAATCGAATTTAAATTTTAATGATAAAAAGAAACTTGAATCATTTTTTAAGCGCCAAAAACAGCAAGATGAAATGATGAAAAACTTCAATAAAAAGCTAAAAGAAAATTTAGAAGATTTTCAAAAAGAGAATCCTGAACAAGATGCATTTAAAGAAGATTTAAAAGAACGGCTAAAAGAGAACGAAGAAAAGCTTGAACAAGACGAAAAATTATTGGAAGAGCTTGAGAAGCTCAAGGAAAAAATAACAAAAGAAAAGCTTACTACTAAACTAGAAGAACTAGCTAAACAGAACAAAAACAAGAAACGGAGCTTAAAGCAGTTAATAGAATTAACCAAACGCTTTTATGTTGAAAAAAAATTAGAAAAGTTAAAGGAAGAATTAATGAAACTTTCAATAGATCAAGAAAAGCTTTCCAACGCTTCTGAAAAAGAAAATACAAAAGAAAAACAAGATGATTTAAACAAACAGTTTGAAGAGTTTAAAAAGGATATTGAAGAATTAGAAAAAGACGCTAAGGGATTAAAAAAGCCAATAGATATTCCAAGAGATAAGCTTGACGAAAAAGAGGTTGAAAATGAGCAAAAAAAGGCCTCAGAAGAGCTGCAAAAAAAGAAAGAAGAAAAGGCGAATGATAAAGAACAAAATGAACCATCAAGCAAAGAACAAAATTTAAATAATGCTAAAAAAAGCCAGAAAAAAGCAGCGCAAAAATTAATGAAAATGAGTCAGCAAATGCAAAGCGCAATGCAAGCCGCTGGAGGCGAAAGCATGGAAGAAGACATTGAGATGCTTAGACAGGTTTTAGACAATCTAGTGCTATTTTCCTTTGACCAAGAGGCGCTCATGAATAAGTTTAAGGACATTGATGTAAACCACAATAAATTTGCTGGGTATCTAAAAAAACAAAACAATTTAAAAGAGCATTTTGAACACATTGACGATAGCTTATTTTCGTTATCACTAAGACAACCCAAACTATCTGAGCGAGTAAATAATGAAATTTCAGAAGTGTATTACAATATAGACAAGGCTTTAGATTTGTTAGCGGAAAATCAATTATATCAGGGTGTTTCAAACCAACAATTTACGATAACAGCAGCCAATAATTTAGCTAATATTTTAAGCAATGTTTTAGATAACTTGCAAGAGAGCATGAGTATGGCGGCTGGCAAGGGAGGAGAAGGCGATATGCAGTTACCAGATATTATAATGAGTCAGGAAGAACTCAATAAAATGATGGAACAAGGGATGAAAAAAGGTGAAAATGGCAAACCTAAACAAGGCGAAGGGGAAAAAGAGGGTGATGGTGAAAAGGAAGGCAATAAGGGAGAGAACGGAAAAGAGGGCAAACAAAACGGAAAAGATGGTAAAGAAACTGTTGGGGAAGGCGAAGGCACAAACGAAGACTTAAATGGGCTGCTCTATGAAATTTATCAGCAACAACAACAATTACGTCAGGCATTGGAAGACAAAATGGCTAAGGAGGGATTCAAAGGAAATTCAAGATCGTTATTGAGACGTATGGAAGAAATTGAATTGGATTTATTGAATAAAGGATTTACAAACCAAACACTTCAAAAAATGATGGCGCTAGAACATCAATTGTTAAAGTTAGAAAACGCTACATTGCAACAAGGACAGGAAAATAAGCGCAAATCTGATACAAACAACGACACTTTCGAGAACAATACAAATAATCAAATACCTACTGCTAAACAATACTTCAAAACTACCGAAATATTGAACAAACAAGCTTTACCTTTGCACCAGGTTTACAAAAACAAAGTTCAAGAATATTTCAAAAACTCAAATGATTAATTTTAATTACGAAACTGATTTTAGGCTGAAGTCTGAAGAAAAAATCTCAAAATGGATTTGCAACTCCATAGACAGTGAAGACTATAAATTAGAAGAAATTAATTACGTGTTTTGTAATGACGAATATTTGCACAAACTAAATGTGGAGTTTTTAAAGCACGATACATTAACGGACATAATTAGTTTTGACTATAGTGTAGGAAAAAAAATACAAGGAGA
>NZ_JABDMV010000132.1 GCF_013001275.1 Flaviramulus sp. | reverse complement strand
TCTTCATCTAAAAGCTTAAAATAAGGACTAATAATTTCTGGTTTATAGCTCAATTTTAATATTTTTTCCAAAATACTTTCATTTTCATCAACCAACAAAGCCACCATTATATCGGGTTCTTGCTTTTTTATTTCTTCTAAAATACTCAAATCAAAACTCTGCAGGTTTGATGATTCTAAAGCATTATTTTTTTCAAGAACTTTTAAAACAAGTGAAACAAATTGCGTTGGTTCGGGTGCAAAAACACCTTTGTATGATGGTTCATACTTAATTTCAATATTAAATTTAATGTTGGCATTTAACTTTTTTGATTCCTTAATCACTTCATCCAAAGTAGGCTTAGTTGCTTTTATTTTTTCTTGATTTAGAAACCTAGGATGTGCCTTTATACCGCAATCATATAGCTTTACACTATCCAATGTCATTTTATAAATATTGTATACTTTTCCCTTGTTTTCTGGTATTTCATTACCATTTATGTCTAAACATATTTCAGGGTTCATATATGGTTCATGCGAAACTAATACGATATTATCTTTGGTTACTACAACGTCTAACTCCAGGGTATTAACTCCTAAATCAATTGCTTTTAAAAAAGCTGGGATCGTGTTCTCAGGCATTAAACCACCACATCCTCTATGCCCTTGAATATCAATTTTTGAATGTTTCGTACAATTCATTAATAATAAAATAATATAAAATGATATTAGCTTTTTAGTTGTTTCCAAATATGATAAAGTTTATTCTTTTTCTGGCATAATAGTAGGCCGCTTATATTTTTGAAACGGCTGCTTCAGTAATTCTTTAATATTACTATTTGCTTTTTCATCAGGAAATACATCAACACCGTAAACAATTTTATCGGTATTGAGTTGCTTATAAGTTCCTAATAACCTATCCCAAATCGAAAAAATGTTTCCATAATTAGAGTCTGTGTAAGGTAATTTATAATGATGATGTACTTTATGCATATCTGGCGACACAATGACATAACTCAATGCTTTATCTAATTTTTTTGGCAATTTAATATTTGCATGATTAAACTGGGTAGCTATAACAGACAACGATTGATAAAGTAGAACTAAGGCAATTGGAGTACCAATTATAAAAATTCCTAAAAGTGTAAACACATAGCGAATAATACTTTCTAAAGGATGGTGTCTGTTTGCCGTTGTAGTATCAACATTATGATCGGAATGATGGACTAAATGTATCATCCAAAGCGGTTTTACTTTATGTTCAATTAAATGCGGTAAATATGCGCCTATGAAATCAATTAAAAACACCCCAAAAATTGTATATAACCATAAAGGCATATCTGGCATCCAATTTAAAATTCCAAAATTATTTGCCATCACCCAATCGGAAGATTTTAAAAACAAAAAAGCTAAAGGAAGGTTTACTAATATGGTTGTAAAAGTGAAAAATATGTTTGGCACTGCATGTTTCCATTTTTTATAAGAAAAACCAAATAATGGCATGACACCTTCTATAATCCAAAAAAAAGTTAAACCTCCAATAATAATAATTCCGCGATGTAAAGGAGGAATGGTTTCAAAGTAATTTAAAATAGCTTCCAATAGACGTGTATTTTGCTTTTAAATATAGTTATTTTATGTTTTGTTTCATAGCCTCAACTATATTATACGCGGCGGGACATATTGCCACATTTTTTAAAGTTAAGTTTGATATTTGCTGAAATTTTTTTCTGTCTGTATGAGGGAACTCTCTGCATGCTTTTGGCCGTACATCATAAATTGTACAATAATTATCCTCCCCTAAAAATGTACATGGTACACTTTTTAACACAAAGTCGTTATCTTCATCAAGACGTAAATATTGATTAATGAATTCCTGAGATTTCAATTTAAAATGTTTAGAAACTCTATCTACGTCCTTATCTGTAAATAATGGTCCTGTAGTTTTACAGCAATTTCCACAATTTAGACAATCGGTCTTTTTAAATTCTTTATCATGCAAATCTTGCATCAAATAATCTAAGTGCTGAGGAGGCTTCTTTTTTAGTTTTGCAAAGAATTTTTTATTTTCGATATGCTTATCTTTGGCTAACTTTGGTAGATTATTTATCATGTCTTGCATGGTGTAAAAATACTAATTTTACGTTGATGCTGAATCATGTTCAGAGTAACAATCAATTAATAATGAAAGACCTTTTCGGAAACGCCCTATTAGATTACCAAAACAGGAACTATACAGAGGATATTACTACCTCAACTAGTATCTCGGGTGATGACGAATTACCTCTTCCCTACTTGTTTCGCAATTACAAGGCGATGCCAAAATTAGAACAAAAAGCATTAAATATTTGTAAAGGATTGGTTTTAGATGTTGGCTGTGGCGCTGGAAGTCATAGTTTATATTTACAAAAAAAGAGTTTGGAAGTAAAGGCTATTGATATCTCTAAAGGAGCCGTTGAAGTCGCTAAAAAACGAGGCGTTATAAATGCAACAGTACTAAATCTCTTGGAAGAAACCGAAACTTTTGATTCTATTTTATTATTAATGAATGGCACCGGTATTTTTCAAGAACTTGATCAAGTTTCAAAATATTTAAAACATTTAAAAAGCCTTTTAAAGCCTAACGGACAAATTTTAATAGACTCTTCTGATATTAAATATATGTACGAAGATGAAGATGGTGGTTTTTGGATTGATACAAATGCTAAATACTATGGTGAATTGGACTACTACTTGTCGTATAAAGGCGAGCAAGAAATCCCAACAAAATGGCTGTATTTAGATTTTGAAACGCTTAACCTTGCCTGTGTTTCAGTTGGATTAAAATGTGAATTAGTTTATGAAGGCGAGCATTTTGATTATTTAGCTAAATTGGGCTAATTTCTAAAAATCAAATTTATAAGTTGCACCGGCTAAAAACTGAATGCTTTGAACTGGAAAATTTTGCCATTTTTGATAGGCTTTATCACCAATATTATTGGCTTTTGCAAACACTGAAATTTGATCGTTAATATGATACCCTACATGTGCATTGGCATCAAAATAGCTGTCCAAAATTACATTTGTAACCAAATCTTCTGGTTGAAGTGCGCCTTCTAAAACGAGTTGATCCTTACGTTCTCCGGTGTAAAATAAATTAGCTCCTGCAAACCAATTTTTATTTATTTGATAATCTAAAAATAAGGAACCTTTTACATCTGGTAAATTCCATGCTTCAGCTTCATTATCTGTATTATAACTAAAATACTCTGCTTTTAATGCAAACTTAAAATTACGGTTAACGTCTACATTTATTTCTCCACCAACACTATAAGTTTCTAAATCATCGTATGTTATTCCTAATGAATTACCATATTCATAATCATATTGAGGAGAAATATTTTTAATCACATTTGTTTTAAAGAGTGCCTTATTTCTATCTGCCATATAACTTCCATTAATTTTATAACTCATGTTACTAGAAAGCTTTCCTTTTAAACCAGCGTAGGCATTGTATAATTGGTCTGTTGGCGCAATAAACAATGTTGGTGACACAAATGGATTATCATTAGTAAAACCATAATAAGAGTTTTGAATTAAATCACCCTGAATTCCACCATACGCAATCAAGACATCATTAACCAATCGATAGGTTGCGGTTATGTTTGGATATATATAAAACTTACTATCCCCAGAATCTCTGTCATTGAAAAAATAAGCTGCAATTCCTAAATTAACTGTTAAATTATCTTGCTTTAGCTCATAAGAAGGAGATACATTTATTTGATAATTGCCATATTTTAATTCTTCATCAACAAAATAACTTCTATCAAAAGTTCCTCCTAAATAATCAAATTTAAAATCGGTCGAAATTTCTACACCATTAATTGGTACGTCTACTTTCGCTTTAGCAATAAATCTATTTTCGCCGGAGCCTCGATTATCCCCAAATCTTCTAAAAAAGAAGCTTCCTGAATTTATATATGTGTTTTCAAATGAAATATCGCCCCCAAAGTGCGCATCAAAAAACGTGTGATCCACTTGAATATTATCGGTTGTGGCCTGCGCCGTTTGAGATTGTGGTACACCATACCAATTATACATTTGCTGCTGAAAACCACCTTCTACTTTCCATGCTAAATCTCTTAATCGACTACCGTAATTGATATTTATTTTTGAATCTGAGAATCCGTCATCAAATTGTACGCCTTCTATTCCTCCTTGAGAAGAATGATGACTCACATAACCTCCCACACTTTCGGTCCTGCTAATTGCATGATTTAAATATACTTCGCCTAATATAGTTGTGTAAGTGCCCACTCCCAATGTCGCATAATTATCAAATAATTTTTCTGGCTCTCTTTTTTCTACCATAGCAGCCGTACCTTTTGCTGGAGTAAATGTGGACGCTACAGGAAAAGAAAATATATTGTACTTAACTACCTTCTTTGTTTTCGTGGTTTCATCATCTAAAGAAGGAATTTCCTTTACCTTAAAAGCATCAGAAATTGTTGGTGTATAAGGTTTTATTACATCAATAACACCTGTATTTATGGTATCATTTTTTCTGTTCTGTGAATAAATTAATGTCACACTTAAAGTTAAAACAGCTAATAATATATTTTTTATGTGCTTTCGCATATGTTTTTATTTAGATTTTATGATTGATGATAATTAATCTTCGATTTGTATGGATGAATTGGTTTTAGCTACTTCAGTCTTTATTTTGCTTAATTCCGATTTTGCTTCCGAAACTACATCATCATATTCTGTGAAATTTTGAATAACGCTTTCTAAAATATAAGTAGCCTGAAATGCATCATTTAAAACATAATAATTTTTAGCCATAAGCACTAAACCTTTGGCGCTATAATATTTATATCCAGAAAAATCTTTTGCTAATTTTTGCACCGATTGATTAGATGCTGCATACTTACCGTCTTTGTTCTTAAAATAAGCATTATAATACAAGGCTTCTGCAGCCGTTTCGCCAGTAGCAACTTTTTCAACCTGCGCGTAGGCCATTTTAGCCATAGCTTCATCGTTTGTTTTAATCGCAGAACGTGCAATTATAACATTCGCGTCACTTTTTATTTTATTATCAATTTTTGGACTTTTTAATACCTTATTGGCATAGGCAACGGCAGTGTCGTAATTTTTTAACTGATAATTAGCTTTCATTAAATTGGATTGCGCAAATACTACGTTTTGAGGAAAATTAGCTTCAGTTTCTAATCGTGAAAGCAATGAAATCGCTTTATTCCAACTTTTCTTTTCTAAAAGAAATTGCGATAAACGCGTTAAGGCTTCTTCAGTATATTCACTTTGCGAAGACTCAACAATGTATTTATAATGCGGTGCAGCATTTTCTAATAAATCTTTTTTATAATATAATTGCGCCACATAAAAATGAGACTGCAATACATGCAAGCCATTTGGAAACTGATTCAAATAACCGTTAAATTGTTTTATAGCTGAATCAGTATTATTATCTAAATATTGTTTTTCGGCCGCTTCATATGTTGCGTTTTCCAAATCTGCATCCGTAACCTCAACATAATCCAAAGTTTTTACCCATCTGGCATAGTCATCAACTCGTCCTAAATCTATATAAATTAATCGAGCTGTAGAAACAGCTTGAACAGCCTCCGGAGTCCCTGGAAAATCATTTGCAACCTTTTTAAATTTAGTTAAAGCACTTTCATTTTCACTTCCATTATAATATACTAAACCTTGTCGTAACAACGCTTTTGGAACAAACGAACTCATTCTATATTCACTACTTAAACGATTGTAGATAGCCATCGCTTTGTCGGATTCATTTGTTTTTACATATGAATTACCAAGTTCGTACATGGCATCATCGCACAGTTTAGAATTTGGATAATCTGAAATAAATTGTTCTAAAGTTTTTATTTTTTTTGAAGATTGCCCAACATAACCTACGCTAATTGCTTTTTGAAATGCCGGGTAGTCTGAGTCTATTTCATTAATTTTAATAGCATTCTCATATGCATCAATGGCATTTTCATACTGACTTGAAACAAAGTGGGCATCTCCTAACCTCAAATAAGCATCATTTAATCTAACTTTATCTTCTATTTTATTTGAAATAAATTGATTGAAATATTGAATAGCTTGCCCATAATTTTTCAACTTAAAATAAGTGTATGCCAAATTATAATCAATATTTTCTATTTCTGGAGATCCCTTCGAAACTGCTTGTTGCTGAAACTGTTTATAACCAATTAAAGCATCATCATAATTTGTTAAATTATAGTCGGCTTCAGCTTTCCAAAATGTTGCTCTGGCAATATATTTCCCGTCTCTTGGCTCTCTCAAAGAAGCGTCAAATAGCGTTTTTGCTTCTAAGTAATTATTCTCATTATAAAGTTCCATCCCTCTATAAAATGCTACTTTTTGGTAAGCCACTTTATTTTCAAAACTCTTTTTACCTTTTAACAACTTGAGGGCCTCTTTATAATTTCTTGACGTAATATATGAATCTATCAATAGTGTTTCAATTTCTTCTTTGTAGCTCGTTTTTGGATACTTATCTAAATAATCCGCTAATACTTGTGGAGCCGATTTATAAGGATTACCAATTTCGTAACTAATTTTAGCATAATTTAAATAAGCATCCTCCTGAATTTTTAAATCAAATTCCATTTGGGATGCATTTCTAAAAGCATTAAGTGCTTCTTGTTTTTTATCAAGATTAATATAGCTTTCACCTAAATGATAGTATGCGTTTTGTGCAATTGAATTATTACCGCTTACAATTTTATTAAATTCCGAAATAGCCTTATCATAATTTTTTTGCTTGTAATAGGCATATCCTAATTGATAATAATCTGTGTTATTCCATTTTGCAGTTCGTTCTCTTTCCCCTTTTTTACCTTTGTATTCGTTTAAATAAGGTATTGCTTCTTCATACTTTTTTAAATTAAAATAGCTTTCGCCTATAATTTTGGAAAGTTCGGAAGTTTCATTTTCATCACTCGAGTCTAATCTTTCTTTTGCTAGCTGGATAGCTTTTTCAAAATTTCCTAATTTAAAGTTTAAATCTGCTTGATAATACGATAGTTTCTCTCTGTAACGTTCTTGGTCACTTACCAGCTCAAAATACTCATTAGCTTTATCATAATCGTCGCCTTCGTAAGCCATAAAACCAATGTAATATTTTGCTTGCGAACCAAATTCGGGAGAATTTTCTACTCTGGCTAAATACTTTTTTGCTTCCTTAAATTGCTTGGTGGAAAACGCCGAATACCCATTGTTAAAATTATATTTTTCTTTTTCTTTTTTACCTAATGCATTCTCGTCAACTTTATCATACCATTTTAGTGCGTATGCGTATTTAGAATTCTCAAAATAGTAATCGGCTATATCAATAAATGCAGTATTTCGCTTTGTACTTGTGGGATATTCTTTTACAAAATACTCAACCAATTGGTCTGCATTTTGCTGATTTAATCGCACGGCACAATTAGCAATATAATAAGTGCAATCGGATTCTAATACTTCTTCATTTGTCTCTTTTTTAACACTACTAAATAAAGATTGAGCAGCACGATATTGCTGATTATTATAAAGTGACAATGCTTTTTGATAATCAACTAAATTACTTGTATAGCTAGCAGATTGTTGCGCTAATATTTGAAAACTAAAACATATAATCACTAGAAGTGATATACTATTTTTTACAGTCATTAATGATTCGTTTTTTAATTTGATGTTCAAAGATAATTCAATATAAAACCTATAACGCAACAATCATGCTATAATTATAAACCAAGTTATTAAATGTGAAGTTTGGTTTTAAAATAAAGGAAAATATTATTCGTTACCTTTTAAGATTTAAGTATTTTAGTAATACATTTACAACGCTTAAATATTCGCTATATCTAATGACAAAACCTATTTTACAATTCAAAGATGCTGCTATATTTCAAGGTGATAGTCTTGTCCTTACAAATGTTAATGTTGAAATTAATAAAGGAGATTTTGTTTACTTAATAGGAAAAACTGGTTCGGGTAAAAGTAGTTTTATGAAAACCCTTTATGGAGATTTACCTTTAACTGAAGGTGACGGACATATTGTTGATTTTGACTTAAAAAATTTGAAAGAAAAAGATATTCCATTTTTAAGACGAAAATTGGGCGTGGTATTTCAAGATTTTAAATTACTAACCGATAGAACAGTAAATGATAATTTGTTATTTGTTTTACAAGCTACAGGATGGAAAGATAAACTCGAAATGAAATCTCGTGTTGAAGAAGTATTGACTAAAGTTGATATGAAAACTAAAGGTTTTAAATTCCCGCACGAGCTTTCCGGTGGCGAACAACAACGTATCGCAATTGCAAGGGCTTTACTTAATAATCCAGAACTCATTCTCGCTGATGAACCTACTGGAAATTTGGATCCACAAACAAGTGTTGAAGTAATGGAAGTACTTCAGGATATAAATAAAAACGGCAATACTATTTTAATGGCTACTCACGATTATGCGTTACTATTAAAATACCCGAGTAAAACCTTAAAGTGTGATGAGAATGCCGTTTATGAAGTAGTACAGCGCAAAAGCTAAAACATTTCCTTTATAATCTTTTCAGCATTTTTTTTGGAGTTATATTTTTGTAAAGCAATTATTCGTTTTTGCGTGACCTCAAACTTGGTATCCAACAAATTTTCAATTACTTTTTTATATTCAATTTTGCCTTCAGAAACTTTGCAAATCTCCAAAACATCAGGATCATCTATCATGTTCTTATTTAGAACACAAAATCTACCTTTAAATAATGCATTGATTACTTTTAGTTTTGTTCCAGATTTTTGATAGGAATACAATGTGTTTATATGAGCCTCATTAATTAATAATGTTAATTGATTATAATCTGTTATTAATTCAAAAGACATGTTTTTATGTTTATCTATTTCATCAACGATTTTTTTTACTTCTGTTGAACTAGCAATTTTAAGTGGAAAATTTAAATCTTTAAAAACATTAATTACAAATAAAGCAGATTTTATATTATCTGATATTGATAGATCTCCATGATATAACGCATACTTTCCAAAACCATTTATACTTTCGATTTTATCATTTCCTTGGAAAACTGGTATAAAAATAGATTTGTCTTTGAAATTATTGTTATTATAATAGTTCTCATAATATGAAAGCGAAAACAAAACATGGGCTTTTTTTAATATAGCTTCGTATTTTTTATATTTAAATCCTTCAACAAAAAAAGCGATTTTTTTAAACCAATTAGCTTCACTCTTAAATAGTCCCCAACTGTAGTCATGTTCTAAATTATGGCATCTTACAGCTATTTTTTGTTTAAAAGCATGTTTTCTTAAAATACCTGTTGTTCTTAAAGACTCGAAAAGTATAGGTGCTTCGCTTTTATTTAAATTCTTTATTAAATTTTTCGAATCTCTGGTTATAACACCATATGGTAACCATGATAAATGCTGAGTAAAAGATTTTTCTCTTTTATATAGATTAATGGTTTCACACAGTGGCTTTAAACCAGAGATATCGTGTCTATCATCAAAATATATGTGCAAATAAATTTTCACACCTAAATCACTAAGTGCTTTTATTTTATAAAAAACATCTATTGCTCCGCCAAAATCAGGAGGATAAGGATTATCGAAAGTTACAATTTGGATTTCATTTTTATGCATAAACGCAAATCTAATGGTTTTAATCAATAAGTTTAGAAGATGACTATAAGAAATGTAGTATTTTTGTTTGAAATGATTTCCTTTTATGACACCTTTCTTTTCTGTTGTTATACCTCTTTATAATAAAGAAGCATTTATTGAAACCACAATAAAAAGTGTCCTGAATCAAACTTTTAAAGATTATGAAATTATTATTATCAATGATGGCTCAACTGATAAAAGTTTAGATATTGTTAAAAAAATTAATAGTAATAATATTAGTGTATATAACAATAAAAACAATGGATTATCATTTTCTAGAAATTTTGGAATAAAAAGATCACAAGCAAATTTTATTGCATTTCTTGATGCTGATGATATATGGGCTGATAATTATCTTGAAACCATTTATAATTTAGTACAACTTAACAAAAGCAACTTTGTTTTTGCCACAAGAACAAAAGTTTTGAAACCAAAAAACAATCTTTCTGTTTCTCATAAAGAGTTTAACGCATTTTTTGCAAAACCTATTTCCAATCACAGTCTATTTAGAAAATACTTATTAAACTTTAGTGCGATTGTTATCCATAAAAATGTTTTTGATAATGTAGGATACTTTAAGGAAAATATTAATTATGGTGAAGATGAAGACTTTGCAATTAGATGTTTTACTAATTATGAATTGATTTATTATAACGATCCTAAAGCCTTTTACAGACAAGGTTTTACGAATCAGCTTACTACTCCTAATCCTAATTTTAAAAAACAAATACCAAATTTTGATTCATACTTAAATGAAGAAAACAAATTGGTTTTAAAACCTTATATCGATTTTATTCATTATAAACTTATGGTTTTGTTTAAAATGGAAAAAAACAGCCGATTGGTGAAATTTTATAAGCAAAAGATTGAAGTAAAAAACTTAAACATTTTTCAAAAAATAAAATACTACTTACCAATAGAAGTGTTTTACTATTGTAAACAAATTTATATCTGGTTTTCTAAAAGACTGAACCATTGTTGAGAAATATGGACCTCTGAGAACTTCTCCAATCCGATTTGCGTATTTTTTTTAATTGCCTTATAAAAATCCTGATCTAAAATTAATTTATTTAAAGCCATAGTTAATTCTAATTGATTTTGATTTTCAACGAGTAACCCATTTTCATTGTGTCTTATAATTTCATTTGGTCCACTTTTACAATTATATGATACAACTGGTGTGTTTAAACTTAATGCTTCTAACAAAACCATTGGAAAGCCTTCAACCTTACTTGATAAAACTAAAGCCTTTGCGTTACTAATAAGATTGTATGGGTTATTCGTAAAAGGAATTAATTTAACCAAATTACTTAAGTTTAGCTTATTAATAAGTGCTTCTAATGCTATTCTTTCTTCACCATCACCAAGTATTATTAATTCAATATTGTTTTCTGGTAACTTTGAGCTATTATAACTTTTTAATAATTCATCAAATTGCTTTACTTTCGTTAATCTTCCCACACCAATTATATAGGTTTTATCAAAACTTGGTTTTTGGGGTTTAAAAGAATCTATATTCGAAGAAATAAAATTATAAATAACTCTACTTTTTATACTTAATCTTTTATTTAAATGTCTCTGAATTTCTTTACAAACCGATATAAATCTACGTCTTTTAACATGTGGAAATAAAGCAAGAAATGGAACTTTTAGAAATGAAAATGAATAAAATAAATTGTAATTATGTAGACAATAAATTATTCTTTCTTTTCTAAAAACGTATTTTGAAAATAAGACTTCCTTCAAATAAACATTACGAACACGATGATCAATAATTACATCAAAACTCTGTTGTGCGAAAAAATTTTTAAACTCAAAAAATGCTTTTAACTTAGTATATTTTGCTTTTATTTTTCCAAAATTATAAAGTGTTCCGCTAAAATTATAAGCAATACTATCTCGCATAGATACTATAAAAACATTATATCCTTTTTTAGATAATGATAGAGATAAATTAGCCGCCACTTTTTCAGCACCACCATGGCTTAAACAATCTACTAAAAGGCATATTTTTTTACTCATTTTTTTCTACAAAAAATTCATCATAGTCCAAACCGTTTAAGACCAGTCTTTTTCGTTCTTTAAATCTTTCACTAAAAATACTTTTTTTACTATCCATGCTTTTATGTAAAACACCAAAAATATGACCAATACTTTCATAGGTATGGTCTGCCATAAATTTTCTTTTTGAATTGTACTCAAAATCTTTAGGGAATTCAAAATTCTCAGAAGTCCAAAGGATAAAAGGAATTTCAAACATGCTTTTTGTCAATATTTCCTCAGAACGACCAAAAAAATCTGTGCCATTATCGTATACATTTTCACCATGATCTGAAAGATATAAAAGTGCACTTTTTGAATTCATTTTTTTAAGATTGTCTATAAGGGAATATATTATATAATCATTATAAAGAATGGCATTGTCATACTGATTGATAATTGTTTTTGACTTTGATTTTTCATTCAAGTTATCACCAAATTTATTAAAAGATTCTGGATACCTTTTATTGTAATCGAAATGTGTTCCTATCAATCTTAAAAAAACAACCTTTTTACCTGGTTTCTTTAGTATTTCATTATAATCTGGAAGCATTATTTCGTCAATAACAACGGTGTTTTTATCAATAATATGATTATAAAATTTAAACATATCTGAACCCGATGCTATTTTACTAACCACATTATCATGGTAGCTTATCGGGCGTTGATTTGACAACCAATACGTTTTATACCCAGCAGTATTAAAAACATCTACTATATTAAATACCTTTTCTTTTTTAGAAACGATATCGAGGGATGTTAATATTTTAGGAACTGACTTTAAAGTAAATACATCTGTTGAGATAACATTATTAAAAACAAACAAACTATCTTTTATTGACTCTAAAAGCGGAGTCGTTTTTCTCCTATAATCATAAATTTGCAAATGCCCTCTAGCGGTTGATTCTCCTAAAACAAAAACTAATATTTCGTTATCCGATGTTATTTCTATGTCTTCTTTTGTTATATCTGAATTAATTTTAAGACTAGTCTGCAAATCAATATAACCATAAGTTCCTCGTATAATATTATGATATGCGTTACTTTCTATTAACCCAGAGAACTTTAAAATAATTAATATAAAAATGATACTTATTAACCCAATAATGGAGTAAGATTTATTTGTTGCTTTAAATTTTACCTTCCTGATTATAAAAAACAAAAAACTATTAAGAATAATGAAAATGATAATTGGAATACTAATATATGATGTAGAAAACTCTTTCAATTCATCAGTATTTGATTCAAGTAACAAATACATAAATGATGATGAAAAATTAGATGAAACCGCTATATATGAAGTAGTTTCTAAAATGATATACAAGACATAAATAAAACACACAAAATTTGAAAAGAATGGTTTATTTAGTTGCTTGATAAATGGCAATAAAACTATAACAATAAAAAAGAGCAAATCCTCTAGAATATCTTCCAGTTCAAATAAATTCCAATCAACAAATAATAACAAAAAAGCATATTTGCAAAGCAAAGGAAGGCTTAAAACAAAAATAAATTTAAAACGCTTAAACATGTTCTTTTAATGAATTTTCATTGTTCAAATAAACAAATAAAGACACAGCAATTAAATATGCCAATGTGCTTATTATGTAAGCATAAAAAACGCCTTCTAAATTAAAATAATTTATGAAGATTATACTCAAAATATAAAAAGACACATATAAAATAGCATCTGTTATAAAATAAAAAACCACCATTTTTTTAGCATGAAATTGATAAGCTATTGAAAAAGCGATTATTTTAATAAAATCACCTATAAGTTGTAAATAAACTAACTTTTCTATCGACACAAAGGCATCGGTTAAAAATATTTTAATAATCAATATTCTAAAAACAAATACAAAAGCCAACAACACTATGGTAAATGGTATAACATACTTAAAGTATGTTTTCATTATCTGATAATAGCCTGCAATTGTTTTATTTATAGCTAATTGTGGCAGTAAATACAAAGTAAAAAGCGATGAGAAAAACACCATATAAAATGCTGATATTCTATTCATGGCCTCCCATAAACCAGCGGTATCAATACCCAAATTAGATATTATTTCATTTCTAATAAATAAGTAAGTTAAACTTATTAATAATGATGAATAAGTCGCCATAGCTATATAAATTGAAATTGACTTTAAAACATTAATAGAAATAAGTTTGACATTTAAAAAAAAACGCGTTAATATATTTCTTACGTCATTAAAAAGTAAACTAAATATGAAACTTAGTGCAGGAATTATTATACTAGCTAATAATGCGCCCTCTAAATCAAGAAAATATATAAATATAAAAGAAAGAATTGCATTTAGAGAATTTGTAAGTGTAAGTAAGATTGAATATAGCTTTAGTTTTTGCAAACCATTTAGTATATAAACTATCAAAAAATTTAAAGATACTAATGGTAAAAGAATTGCTAAATACCTAAAAACAAACGCAAAGGCTGCGTCTTTTAAGACATAAGTACTTAAGCTATTAGCGAAAAGCATTAATATAATGCCAATAATAAAAGAAATTATTATGCTTAATGTTATGGCTGAAGAAACAATTATATTAAATTGTTTATCATTATTTTTATTCTCGGCAGTGTATTTAATTATGCCGCTTTCAAAGCCATTGGCAGTTATGCCCAAAACTCCCTGCAGTACATTTTTAAAATTACCAACAATTGCATAACCAGATGGTCCTAAATATATTGCACTTACTTTTGAAACTACAAATGATGATATTAATTTTCCAAAAACAATTAAACTATTTAATGAAAAAACCTTAACAATAGTATTACTAAAAAGTTTTTTAAACACTTATTTCTATTTTTTCTCTACATCTAAACCAAAAAGTGAGGTTCCAAAAATGAGTAATATTATACCGTAATACATCAAATAACTTACAAAATGCGCAACAACTGCTCCTTCGGCACTATCAAATAAATTTACGAAATAAACACTAGTACTGTATAATATGATTATCAAAAAAGCTTCGGTTAATATATAGTGCCAAAACATTTTTTTAGCTAAAAACTGGTAGGCAATAACAATAGATAATACTTTAATAAAATCTCCTAATAATTGCCATAAAAACAAATCTTCAACGGGTTGAAACTCATTAGTAAATATCGCTAATACAATATACTTTTTTAATAAATAAATTATAAAAAGACCAACAACTAAAATAGGAATTATTGTTTTGTAAAAACCAAAAACTTCTTTTTTAAATTCCTTATTGTCTTTTATTTCAGAAAAACGGGGCAAGAGATATAATGCGATTAAAGAACTAACCATCATTAAATAGTATTTAGAGATTCGAGTCATGGCCTCCCAAAATCCAGCATCTTTATAACCTACATTATCAATAATATATGATCTTATTGCGATAGTAACAAGCGGTAATAAAACAGCAGTAAAAAGAGCCATTAATGAATATGGACTTATTTTTTTTAAAAATTTAAAACTTAATTTATCTACACTTATTAAATTTATTAAGCTTCGCCTATTTGTTATTCCGACCAGTGTAATTAAAAATATCAAAGATTCAGCAATTACTACCGATATTAAAGCCCCTTTTAGTCTCTCTTGATAAATTAAAAGTAGCGCAACAGAGACACTTAATATCTGCCCAATAATGTTTATGATAATGAGTATTTTATACTTTGAAAACCCATTCATTATTGAAAATGAAAAGATATTTAAAGCGTAAAACGGTAGTACTATAGCAAATATTTGAATAACGTATCCATAATTATTGTACGTTGGAAAAATGATGTCGTTTATCCATTCTGCTTGAAAGTAACAAAAAAACGAAACTATAATTGTGGAAATAAAACCAGCATAATATACAGTAGATAAGGCCTTACTTAGCTTTAAAGTGTTATCCTTAAAGTCTGAAACATATTTTACAATACCTTTATAGAACCCTAAGGTTGCGACCGTTTGAAAAGAGCTTACAAAATTTCTTAAATTACCAATTAATGCTAAGCCTTCAGCACCAATAAACACAGCTATAGCCTTGGAAGTTAATAATCCGGCAATTATTCTGGTTAGTAATGAGGCAGTTTGTAATGAGGCAATTTTAACAAGTACCTTTTTGTTTATATAGTCTATTAATTTTTTCAATTAATATGAATTTTCTTTTCTAATATAAATCATATTTTTAAATGTAACACATTTAGTAACGACGAAAAAAATAGTTTATTCTTTTTCTGTGTTTTGTAAAGAAATCAAATATACAAAAACAATTAACTTTACTGTCTTATCGTATTGAATCTTGAATAAATTATTTTAGCAATTTACTATTGGTTCTTCTGATTTTTATAATATAAATATTGATTTAGAAAACTGTTTAAACAAAAAGCAAATCCCAAATAGTGTTTAAAAAGTATTACTATTTCGAGCATCATTTAAAATAAAAAAACCGCCTTTATTTGGCGGTTTTTAAACTCGTTATAAACAAGAAATCACAAATAAATTCTTATTAAATAGATTTATTTCGTTTTCTATCTACTTCCGTTAAGTAAATTTTACGTAAACGGATATGATTTGGTGTTACCTCAACGTATTCATCTTTCTGAATATATTCTAAAGCTTCTTCCAATGAAAATTTAATAGCCGGTACAATTTTGGCTTTATCATCAGCACCCGATGAACGTACGTTACTTAATTTTTTAGTTTTTGTAACATTAACAGCCATATCATCACCACGAGAATTTTCACCAATTACTTGGCCTTCGTAGATATCTTCACCTGGATCAACAAAAAACTTTCCTCTATCTTGTAATTTATCAATAGAATAAGGAATTGCCTGTCCTTTTTCCATAGACACTAAACTCCCGTTTTGACGTTCTGGAATCCCTCCTTTTAAAGGCTGATATTCTTTAAAACGATGTGCCATAATAGCTTCTCCAGCAGTAGCGGTTAATAATTGATTACGGAGTCCTATAATACCTCTAGAAGGAATTATAAATTCACAAACCATACGTTCGCCTTTAGCAACCATACTCAACATTTCTCCCTTTCTTAGCGTCACCATCTCAATTGCTTTACCAGAAACAGCTTCGGGTAAATCAATAGTCATTTCTTCAACTGGCTCACATTTAACACCGTCTATTTCTTTTATGATTACTTGAGGCTGACCAATTTGAAGCTCGTATCCTTCTCTACGCATAGTTTCAATTAAAACTGAAAGGTGTAAAACTCCACGGCCAAAAACCATAAATTTATCAGCACTATCAGTTGCCTCAACACGTAAAGCTAAATTCTTTTCCAATTCTTTTGCTAAACGTTCTTTAATGTGCCTAGAAGTAACATATTTACCATCTTTTCCAAAAAATGGTGAATCATTAATTGTAAATAACATACTCATAGTTGGCTCATCAATAGCAATTGTTTTTAATCCTTCAGGATTTTCCCAATCTGCTACTGTATCTCCAATTTCAAAGCCTTCTAAACCAACTAAAGCACAAATGTCTCCAGTTTGAACTTCTTCTACTTTTTTACGCCCTAATCCTTCAAAAATATGTAGTTCTTTAATTTTAGATTTTTGGATACTTCCATCTCGTTTTACCAACGATATATTCTGACCGATTTTTAATTCTCCACGAGTTAAACGACCTATGGCGATTCTTCCTGTGAACGATGAAAAATCTAAAGAAGTAATTAACATTTGAGTTGTTCCTGATTCTATTTTTGGAGCAGGAACATGTTCAATCACCATATCTAATAAGGGTTCAATGTTCTCTGTTTCATCTTTCCAATCATCACTCATCCAATTGTTCTTTGCAGAACCGTATACTGTTGGAAAATCCAATTGCCACTCCTCTGCTCCTAATTCAAACATTAAATCAAAAACCTTTTCATGTACTTCATCAGGAGTACAGTTTTCTTTATCAACCTTATTTATAACAACACAAGGTTTTAATCCTAAATCAATCGCTTTTTGCAATACAAACCTTGTTTGAGGCATCGGACCTTCAAAAGCATCAACTAATAAAAGAACACCGTCTGCCATATTCAAAACACGTTCAACTTCTCCTCCAAAATCTGCGTGACCAGGGGTGTCTATTATGTTAATTTTAGTGTCTTTATAAATTACAGATACGTTTTTAGAAGTAATTGTAATACCTCTTTCACGTTCTAAATCATTATTATCAAGAATTAAATCCCCTGTGTTTTCGTTTTCACGAAATAACTGACAGTGATACATAATTTTGTCAACCAAAGTAGTTTTACCATGATCTACGTGTGCAATAATTGCGATGTTTTTAATATTAGCCATAATAGTGCCTTATTTTAAGCGTGCAAAGGTACGTGTTATTTAGTTAAATATATGTTATAATAAAGCTCTATTATAATTTTTATTTTTTGTTTTCGTTAATTTTAAAGTATTCCCTAACTCTCTAAACTCTAAACTCTAAAATTATGTCTCTCATAAATAAATACACCAAGTTAATTCCATATTTATATTTTATAATAATTACTGCTTATTGGTTTACTTTAATTAATCGAAGTGATGGCATTACGGCTTATCCAATTTTATTGTTTGGCATCCCTTTTTTATGGCAACTTTTAAAACCTAACAAAAAACTAAATTTCATATTAGGAATAACGTTTGTTTGTATTTCCTCCTACTTGATTTTAGCTTTTTTATCGGATTTATTAAACATTATTGCTCTTTCATCCAGTGTTAAACAACTCATGATTTATGGAGGTTTATTTGTTTTTGCAAACTTTATTATGGCGTTATGGATTATAAGAAATAGTTTAAAAGACGCTTTATAATGTGTAACTTTGTCGCTTAAAATTTTAAGCCAATGAACCTTAAAGACGTTCCGAAGTTAAAGCATTCAAATTCTAATAATTTCTTTTTACTATGTGGCCCATGCGCCATTGAAAGTGAAGAAATGGCTATGCGGATTGCTGAAAAAGTTGTTACAATTACCAATAAGTTAGAAATCCCTTATGTGTTTAAAGGAAGTTTTAAAAAAGCAAACCGAAGTAGAATAGATAGTTTTACTGGTATTGGTGATGAAAAAGCTTTAAAAATTTTACAAAAGGTTTCGGATACTTTTGATATTCCCACAGTAACCGATATTCATGAAATTAGTGATGCCAATTTAGCAGCTAGTTATGTAGATGTTTTACAAATTCCTGCTTTTTTAGTTCGCCAAACAGATTTGGTAGTTGCAGCGGCAAAAACAGGAAAAGTGGTGAATTTAAAAAAAGGACAGTTTATGAGTCCGGAATCTATGAAACATGCTGTTCAAAAAGTAAAAGATGCGGGTAATAACAACGTTTGGATTACAGATAGAGGCACTATGTTTGGTTACCAAGATATGATAGTAGATTTTCGTGGCATACCAACTATGAGAGGATTTGCGCCTACTGTGTTAGATGTAACTCACTCATTACAACAACCCAATCAGTCAACTGGAGTTACTGGTGGCAGACCAGATATGATTGAAACCATTGCTAGAGCGGGAATTGTGAATAAAGTTGATGGTTTATTTATAGAAACACATTTTGATCCGGCAAATGCAAAAAGTGATGGTGCCAATATGCTCCATTTGGATAATTTAGAAAAACTATTAACTAATCTTGTTGCTATCAGAAAGGTGATACGTACGCTTTAATCTATTTAAGGATTATTGTTGACCAATAATTTATAATGAAATCTTCCAATTCTACAAAATTACATATGTCTAAAACTTTGGTAAAATTGACTTTTAATTAAATATTTATTTTGCATTTCTAGGTAAAACTTCTTCTGGAAACGGGAATAATATGGTAGAATTCTTCTCTGCTGCAATATTAGACAAGGTTTGATATAATCTTAATTTAATTGCTGACGGAGATTGATCAATAAGTTTACCTGCTTCCAATAACTTGCCAGCTGCCTGTTCTTCTGCTAATGCCAAAATTATGCGTGCACGTCGTGATCGTTCTGCTTCTGCCTGATTTGCCATCATACGTTTCATATTTTCTGGCAATTGAATATCTTTTATCTTAACATCTATAATTTCTATTCCCCAATCTTTGGTTTCTACCTCAACAATATTCTTTATGTTTTTACCCATTTCCTCTCTCTTAGATAAAATTGTATCAAGCTCTACTTTACCACATACATCTCGCAAAGCAGCCTGTGATAATTGAGTAATTGCGAAGTTATACTCTTCCACTTCTAATACTGCCATTTCCGGATTGGTTACTTTAAAAAAAACGACTCCATCGATACTACATGGCACGTTATCTTCGGTCATAACTTCCTGAGAAACCACATTTATAGTAATTACTCTTATATCTACTACTTGTATGGTTTCAACCAACGGAATTATCCATCTAAATCCAGGTTGTAAGGTATTTATATATTTCCCAAACCTAAATTTTAAAGCACGTTTATATTCAAATATTATTCTTATACCTGATAAAAAAAACAAGGTTAGAAGACCGGTAAAGAGGAAAACAGGATTCATGATTTATCTATAATTAATTAATAAACTATTATTAACTAATAAGATACGATTTTTTTGCTTGATTAAAATGATATTTATCATTTTAAAGAACAATTGTGATTTGGTGTTTTTATAGTTTTTATAACTAGTTCCTATTCTTTTCTTGAATATTTCTCACAATTTTTGTAGCCATACTTCTTGAAACGAAGCGATGTAAGGATGCAAGAAATTTGTTTATTAATCCAGGAATGGCGACTGTTTGTCCTTTTTGCATCGCTTTATAACCATAAAGTGCTACTTCCGAAGGATTGGCCATGTTAAAACTTATTTTATTATCAGAAGTATTTTCTGAAACTACCTCTTGAAAAGAAGTTTTGGTTGGTCCTGGGCATAAAGCCGTAACAGTAACTCCAGTATTTTTTAATTCGTTAGCGATTGCTTCAGAAAATGATAAAATATAAGATTTTGAAGCATAGTACATAGACATTAAAGGTCCTGGTTGAAATGCTGCTAGCGATGAAATATTTAAAATCTTCCCTGATTTTCTAGAAATCATGGCTGGTAAAATTAATTTTGTTAAATGTGTTGTAGTTAAAATATGAAGATGCAACATCTCTGACTCACGCTCCCAATCTGTATTAGCAAAGTTTCCAAATAACCCAAAACCTGCACTATTAATTAAAACATCAATTTGTAATTTCTCAACTTCATTAAAAATGTCTCGTGCTACATTTGGCTGACTTAAATCTTTAACCAAAATTCGCACATCGTTTTTAAACTCATTATTAATGAGCAACTTTACTTTTTTTAACTTTAATTCGTCTATATCGATTAAAACCAAGTTGTATCCATCCTTTACTAATAAAAGAGACAATTCGAATCCTAATCCTGAAGCAGCTCCAGTTACTAACGCTGTTTTAATCATTTAAAAAATTTACTAAGCATAATTAATCTTTACCATCAAGGTAATCTTGTAAATACGAAAATCGTTTTGTTAGTTTTCCGTTTTTGGTAATTTTCGCTCGATTTAACACACCATTTGCATCATTATTAAAAAATGCAGGAATAACATGTTGTAAAAATTGTTCTCCAAAACCTTCACTAGCGTCTTGAGGCAATTCACATGGTAAATTATCAACTGCCATCACTACAATCGCCTTTTCATCTTTAAAATCAATTTCAGATTCAGTTTGTGGGTCATAACCATAAATAGGATCGGCAATGGTAGAGGCCCGCAGTGTTGTAGCTACTGGTCCATCAACATCACAACTCACATCTGCAACTACCTTTATATTAAAATCGGGCGATTTTACGTCTTGTCTTGTATATAAAAATGGAGCACCATCGCCATAAAAATGTCCTGCAATATAGTAATCTGATACTTTAGCAAAACGCATAAAATTAGATATATAATCTTGTGGGTTTTTAAAAAAATCTATATTATCAATAACTTGACCATCTTTTCGTTTATTATAATCGAGCACATCAATTTTACAATAAACGGGTTCATTATATGTTTTCTTTAAATAATCGGAGACAGACACTTTCTTAATAGACATGGCATCTAACATTTCTTGAGACCCGTTTGATACTTTTCCGCTTCCGGTTAGTAAAATTTTTATATTCGGGAGTTTTATTTTATTTAATTCTGAAATTAAAGCTGCCTGGTTTGGTAAGGGGCCTGCATTTGGTAAATTCCATGAGTTATATTTGAGTCCCCACGCTCTAAAACCGTTGTATGCGCCTACGATTCCTGCATAACGCCCGAAACCTATTAAACGAATATTTTTTTCGTTTACAATAGTTTCATGATCGTATAGTTCTATGTTTTTATCAATAACAGCCTTTAATAACTTGCGGTTATAGGGTTGTTTTTTTATGGTATGTGAAAAGAAAAAGTATTTTTTGTTGGGTATTAAAGCTTCTATTGGAACTTCTTTAACACCTATCATCACATCGCAATCAGAAACATCATCGCTCACTTCAAATCCGGCAACTTTGTATTGTTCGTCTGAAAACACCCGGATATCTGATGATTCTACTTTAAAAATGGCTTCTGGGAATTGCCTTTTTGCTTTCGCTAATTTTGATGGTGAAAATACCACACGTCTATCGGGTGGATTTTTGCGTTCTTTTATAATGGCGAATTTAATATTCATTTATTGATTGTTTACTGACACCTATTGGTTTGGTATAAATTTTGCTCTAAAATAGTTGGATTTGTAAGGGTATACAAACTTTTTTGATAACTTTGCTGCCCGCGTTAAGGATTGAAGCGACATCCTTTTGCTTTTTTTGGCAAAAGATACAGCGGAAAGCCTGACCCGAAAGGGTAACGCCATTATTATTTAATTAAAAATGGGGTCGACTGGTTTTGACAGCGAGATTAATTGAATGGTAAGCACGTCGTGTAATGGCATTGAAACACGTAAAAGGCTAGACCAAACTTTAAACGGCGAGAATAACTACGCTTTAGCTGCATAATCTGAATTTTAGTAAGATTAGCCTAGGTACACAAGGTGTACAAGCTTTATGTCTCCGGAAAGCCTTGATTGACGGCGTTCCTTTTTGAGACATCGTAAATGTCAATATAGATAAGGTAGTGCTTTGATGCCTTTTTGAAACTAAAGAAGATAAGTTATAAGTAGGTTGTCTTTAACCAGCTTATAATCGAAAAAACAAGAAAAGAATAAACGTGTAGAAAGCTCTTTAGTTACTTGTTTGGACGAGAGTTCGATTCTCTCCGACTCCACATTACGAATACCTTAACTATTTAATTTATATTTAGTTGAAGTATTTTTTTTGTTTTTATTCTTTTATCTGATGTTATGTTCTGAATTATGAACATCTCTAATAAATAATATAAGAATTAAGAAGACTTGCATCAGTCTTAAAAAAACCTCTTGAAGATATGCTTCATCACGCTATTAATTAACCAACCAAAGGGAGAATCCACATATCTAAAAGAAGTATAAAGTTAGCGCAATATACATAATCTACTAAATTGTAGCAAGCATTTTGACAAGACCTTAAATTAATTTTTAGAATTGGAATAAATAAGATTATAACAGTTAATAGTTTACTTAAAAAAAAATGTTAATTCTTAATCTTTTATATCTTTTTTAATAGCTTTGAAAGAAAAAAATTATGACTAACTCAAAAAGCATATTCTTCCTGTTATTTACATTTTTATTTGTTTTACCATTTAATGCTCAAGAACAATCAGAAATAAAAAAAGATTCTACATTTTCTGGTTTAAAATTTAGAAGTATTGGACCAGCTTTTATGTCTGGAAGAATTGCAGACATTGTTATAGATCCAAATAATCAAAACATATGGTATGTTGCTGTAGGTTCTGGAGGTGTTTGGAAAACGGTTAATTCAGGTACCACTTGGACACCTTTAACAGATAATCAGCCTTTCTATTCAACAGGATGTTTAACACTCGACCCAAATAATTCAAGCACGATTTGGCTAGGAACTGGAGAGAATGTTGGTGGCAGACACGTAGGTATCGGTCATGGAATTTACGTGAGTTTTGATGGTGGCAAAAGCTGGAAAAACAAGGGTTTAAAAAAATCTGAACATATCTCTAAAATTATAGTAAACCCAAAAAATTCGAATGAAATTTGGGTAGCATCACAAGGCCCCCTATGGAGCTCTGGAGGTGAACGCGGGTTATATAAAACAAACGATGGAGGCAATACATGGAAACTAGTATTAAGTAGTAATGAATGGACAGGTGTTACCGATATAGTAATTGACCCAAGAGATGAAAAAACACTTTATGCTGCGACCTGGCAGCGTCACAGAACTGTTGCTGCTTATGTTGGTGGCGGCGAAGGAACCGCCATTTACAAAAGTACAGATGGCGGTGAAACATGGGATAAATTAAAAACGGGTTTACCAGGTGGGGATATGGGAAAAATAGGATTGGCTATTTCACCAATTAACCCAGATGTTTTGTATGCTGCTATAGAGTTAGATAGAAAAAAAGGTGCAATGTTTCGCTCAGATAACAGAGGTGCCAGTTGGACAAAAATGTCTAACACCGTTTCGGGTGGAACCGGCCCACATTATTATCAAGAATTAGTGGCTTCTCCTCATGTTTTTGATAAAATATACCTAATGGATGTGCGTGTACGATTTTCAGAAGATGGTGGAAAAACATTTAAAACCATGAAAGAATCTAACAAACATTCTGATAATCATTCCATGACGTTTATACCTAACGATCCTAATTATTTATTAGTAGGGACAGATGGTGGTATTTATGAATCTTTTGATAATACAGAAACCTGGAAATTTATAAATAATCTCCCTATTACCCAGTTCTATAAATTAGCGCTTGATGACGCTGAACCTTTTTATAATATTTATGGTGGTACGCAAGATAATAATTCTCAAAGCGGTCCATCAAGAACATTTAATAGCCATGGCATTACCAATTCTGATTGGTTTGTAATTTTAGGTGGCGATGGCCATCAGCCGGCAACTGAACCTGGAAATCCAAATATAGTCTATGCACAATCTCAGCAAGGAAATTTATATAGAGTAGACAGAGCTTCTCGTGAAGCTGTTTATATTAAACCGCAAGAAGGTATTGATGAAGCTTACGAGCGTAATAACTGGGATTCACCTATTTTGGTAAGTAATCATGACCCTAAACGTATTTATTTTGGTACTCAACGCGTTTGGAGATCGGATAATCGAGGTGATAGTTGGGCTCCAATTTCTAAAGATTTAACAAAGAATGAAGAACGCATCACCTTACCTATAATGGGAAAACAAAAAAGTTGGGATGCCGCATGGGACGTTTATGCCATGTCAACTTATAATACAATTACCTCACTTTCTGAATCACCTTTAGATGAAAATGTTTTATATACTGGAACGGATGATGGAAGTATTCAGTACACAAAAAATGGCGGCGACTCTTGGTCTAGAATCCTAGTTTCCAACTTACCTAATGTGCCTTCTTCTGCTTTTGTTAACGATATAAAAGCCGATTTACATAGTGTAAATACTGTGTACGTAGCATTAGATAATCATAAGTATGGAGATTACAAACCTTATCTTTTGAAAAGCACAAATGGAGGAAAATCTTGGCAATCTATTACAAATGGTATACCAGAAAACACCTTGGTATGGCGTATTGTGCAAGATCATGTGAATCCTAATTTGTTATTTTTAGCAACAGAATACGGCATTTACTTGTCTTTTAATCAAGGTGATAAGTGGATGAAATTTTCTGAAGGATTACCAACTATATCTTTTAGAGATTTGGCAATTCAAAAACGTGAGAACGATTTAGTAGTCGCCTCGTTTGGTCGTGGTTTTTATATACTTGATGATTACAGCCCATTAAGAGCTATGAATGCCGATGCGTTCTCTAAACCATTATTATTCCAACCTAAAAAAGCGTTGCAATATAAACCTGTAAGTGGTGGAACATCGAGTCAAGGAGCAAGTTTCTTTAAAGCTAAAAACCCCGAATACGGCGCCATATTCACATACTATTTACCTGAAAAATTCGAAAACTTAAAAGCAAAACGTAAAGAAAAAGAAAAGGGCTTAAAAAAAGAAAATAAAAATATTCCATTCCCGGGATGGGACGCTTTAGATGTAGAAAAAAATGAGGATAGTGCTTCTGTAATTTTAGTAATTAGAGATAGTCAGGGTAATTTTGTTACCAGACTAAATGCGCCTTATAAAAAAGGATTTAACCGCGTAGCTTGGGATTTAAAAATTCCTAACTGGACGTCGTTAAATCTTGATAAAATAAATGATAATCCATCTTCAAATTACTACAATACATTTGCTAAAGAAGGTATTTATACAGTATCAATGTTTTCAAAAATAAAAGGTGAAATTTCTGAATTATCAAAACCACAAACCTTTGAAGTAGTTAGGATAAGAGAAAATATTCTTGAAAACCCAATGCAGAACAATATTGATAATTATGTTAATGACCTTAAATCTTTTAAAATTAATTTAGAATACACTTTAAAAGCGTTTAGTAATGCATCAAAAAAACTAAATGCTTTTGAGAAAGCTACTGTTTATATAAAGGATAATCCGGGTGATTTAGAAGAAACCATCAGTATCTTAAAAACTCAAATGAATGATTTAAATAAACTCCTTTATGGTAATTCATCCAAAAAAGAAATTGGTGAAAAAGATGTACTTTCAATATCATCGAGATTATCAGTTGCACAAAGAGGATTTAGCACCACTTATGGACCAACAAAAATGCATATGGAAAGTCTTAATATAGCAAAAGAATTATTTAATAGGATAAAGCCAAAACTTGAAAAATTCATTGAAGTCGATATTCCAGAAATTGAACAAAATTTAATAAAATCTGGCGTACCTCCAATTTTAGATTAGGAAATACAGGATATAAAAGCTAGTGTTTTATCTATGTGTATTTTACGCACATTATTATTTAATTTTATTTATTAAAACCTAAGTGCTTCGATTATGTTTAATTTTTTCATTTATAATTAAAAAATTTCGTGAGGTGCCTTGAGGCTATTTAATTTTTTAACATATCGATCTTCCAACAATGATAAGCCATATTGATAGGATGCATTCATCCAACCGAATCCTTCTTGAGAAATATATTCAAAATCAATTCCAACATTCCCATATTCTGCAAACACCTTATGTGTCGCATCTACCACATCATATTTCTCCGTAATAGTACCATTATAATCGACTGCTATTTTAGTAATCATAAATAGCCATCTATAAATTAATTCTTGAGCTTCATCAGTAAACCCATAGTTAGTTAAACCCTTCCAAATCATCATTTGATGTGGTGCCCAACCATTTGGATAATCCCATTGTCTATGAGGTCTTAATTTGCTTACCTTTCCTCTACTCTCTTTTGTACTACCCGCAATACCTCCTTTTTCCTTTAGTAGTGATATTGCGTTTTTTACTAGAGTTTTAGCTTGTTCTTTACTCGCAATATCGCACCATAATGGCGTAAAGGTTGTTGCAGCAATAAATGTCGATTGGTTTTTTGTAACATGATTATAATCTACGTATAATCCTTTTTCGGTGTTCCAGCAATATTTATTAATGAGTTTTTTTCTTTGATTGGCTTTGTCTAACCAAAACTCAGAACTGTATTTAATTGAATTGTGCCCGAAATTATTTTCAAACACCTTTTTTATAAGTTGGGCAAAATCTAACTCATATTTATACAACAATACATTGAGCTCGACTAAATTTAAGTCGGCACAATTTCCTTCAATTCTGTAAGATGTATCGTGTCCAGATTCTCTAACCGTTCTGTCATGAAGAAAATAAGTGTCTAAAAAGTCATTATGAATTTCATTGCTTTGGTATTTTTCTATGTATTCTTCAACAGTTAAATTGGCATCATCTGCAAACGGCTGAAGAATCGCATCATAATGTCCTTCCTCAGCTTCGGGTGTTATGCCTATACCTTCAGCTAAATATCTGTTTAATCCATTTTCTGTTAGTCTTTTCCCTTCTACCATCCAAACGGTTTCATACTCATTTATGGCAGTTTCGATGTGTGATTTTAACCAGTCTACATCTTTTGTAACATTAAAAATCTCACGAATAAGACTTGTATAAAATGGTGGTTGCGTTCTGGTTAAATAGTATGATCGATTAGCGTTTAATATTTTTCCATAATGATTAATTTCATACTGAAAATTATCAGCCATAGCTTTTGCCAAGTCTACCCGATTATCTAATAACAGCCCTACCGATTCAAAATAACTATCCCAACCATACAATTCATTAAACCTTCCTCCTGGGACAACAAACGGAACTCCTTTAATTTCACCTTTTGATTCTTCTAATTTTAAAGATAAAATTCCTGGTTTTTTATTTAAAGATTTAACAAATTCCGGCGAAATTTTTTCTGGTAAAACTACGGCTTGAATAGCTAATTTCGCTTCTAAACTTTGGTAATAATTATAAGCTAATTCATCATGAAATGGACAATATATGGGGAGTTTTTTAGCAGTAAGCTTTTCATTTTTGGTGTCTGCAATAAGTTTTTCAACACCTTTTTCATCCATACTTCTAGTTAAACCATTCCAATAATAATCGCTAATCATTCTTGAAATACGATCTACCGGCGGTTCTTCAATATTAGAAATTGAAAGTACAGCAACATGATTACCTTCATTTCTTGAAAGAACTAATTCCTGTAGTAAATTAGATAAGAGATAAGTACCTTTTACAATGTACTTTTCACCATTTTTTGATTCTATTTCAAATGCCTTGGGACCTTTATCTTCTATGGTTATTTTCTTATCCCCATCAGTATCTTCTTGCAGTAATAACTTGTTTAAAGTGGCCTGTATGTTTAAATGAAAAATCATGATTTAACCACTATTTGTTTTTTTGACATTCTATCAATTAACAAAACAAAAACTATTAATAAAACCATTGGGATTAATAGAAAATAAAACGCATTTGCGCCACCAACACTTTCGAATAATTCACCAACAATTCTAGATCCAATAGTTCCACCTAAGGCTGAAAATATAATGATTAACCCAGACATTGGTGAGTGTAAACTTTTTGGTAATGAACTTAAAACTGTTGAATTTAGCAAAGGATATATTGGAGCTATAAACAACCCAATAAGTGGTAAAATAAAACCTAAAAGTGGCACTTGAGATAAACTAGCTATTTCCCCAATTGCTTTTATATCTCCTTGCAATTGTGGCAAAATATAAATCAGGATACCGCCTGAAATAACGACGCAAACTATTACTAATACCACCCAATTAATGTATTTGGTTAAAAAACCTGCCACAAACCTGCCTAGGGCCAATGTGAGGGCTAAAATACTTGCCATTTGCACGCTTAATACGGAATTAAAATTGAATATCTTTTTATTAAACGTAGGTAACCATGTCATGATACCTTGTTCAATCATTACGAATAAAAAAGCAGATACAATAAATACTAAAACTAACGGAACCACCATTAATTTTAATGATTCTTTTAAATCATCTTTCAAGCTCGTACCAATAGCCTCAACTTCATATTCAATTTTTGAAAAAAGAAGAAAAATAAAAGAGATAAAAATAAGTCCACATAATAGATAATATACATTCAACCATGAGTTTTCATCTTCAGAATAAAACGCAGGGAATAAAAAATATGCCAATGCTATTCCTACCATAAAAAACCCTTCTATCGAGCTCATCATGGAAGCATGTGCTTTTTTTGAATCCGTTAAAATTCCGATAAGTGAATAAACTGATAATTTGATTAATGCAAAACTTACACCTATTGATAAAAACAAAACTTTAGTATGATAAAAAGTGTTACCAAAAACCATATATAAACAGCCAAAAAACACAATAGCTAAGGCCGCTAACATGGCTTTTTTATACCCAAAACGAGGTAAAAATGATGCGATTAAGAATGACACTAAAGCTATTGGCAAATCTTTAAACGCCTCTAAAACTGAAGCTTGAGATTCTGTCACTTTGTATACATCGATTGATTTCTCTATAACAATCCCAACACTATTAAGTAAAATAGCGAAGACGAAATAATTAAGATAAATGGATATTTTAATCCCTAAATTTTTCATGTTTATTTAATATTCGAATTAATTAATGTCCACCTCCACCACCAATTACTGGGGCACCCTCATCTTCATTTAAAGATTTTGGTAATTTAAGTCGTAATGCAAAAACACCTGAGATGACAAATAGTACACCTCCAAATATTATAGCATTTACGGCGCTATCATTTAATAAATGTTTTACTATTGGGCCAAAAGTTAAAGTTTGAATTCCCATAGGAATTACAATCATCATATTAAGAATACCCATATAGACGCCTCGCCTTTCTTGCGGAACTATTTTAGAAACCATTGAATAAGGAATACCCATCATAGCTGCCCAACCAATACCAAATAATATCATTGGCAGAATAACTAAAAACGAATCCTGTATAAATGGAATACTTAGCATGGCGATGCCCGTTAAAAACAAGCTAAAAACATAAACTTTTTTACCTCCATATTTTAAAGCTAGAGGCACTAAAGCGAGTGCAAATACAATTGTAGATACGTTATAAGTGGTATTCATTTTTGCTGCCTGACTTAAAGCTTGAGACGCATCAAAATTCATACTTTCCCTAAACATAGGTGCAATAAACTGCCAATAAACAAATAATGCATACCATTGAAACAGATAAACAGCAGATAATCGCCACATAAAATTTGGCATATCTTTTATGGCATCAACAATTTCTGTAAATGGTGTTTTTATTCTATCTTTTAATGGCATCGCATTGTGCCTTTTTATTTCATCGTATTCTTCATCTGAAGGCGGGATTTCGGGGGTTTTTAAGACTGACCATAAAATTGTTGAAACTGATAAAGTTGCACCAATAAAGAATGAATAATACAACCATTTAGGAATACCCTCTGATGCTTCAGTTACCGCATCAACACCACCAAACCAATCTTGAAAAATAAATATTGAAGCATTTGCCAATACGATTCCCGCACCAACAAATAAACTTTGCATTTGATACCCAAAACTTAACTGCTTATTGGGTAACTTATCACCAACAAAAGCACGATAAGGCTCCATTGCCATATTGTTTCCTACATCAAGAATCCACAATAAACCAACCGCAAACCAAAGTGTTGGACTGAAAGGAAATGCAAACAAACACAAACTACCTATTATGGCACCAATTAAAAAGAAAGGTTTACGTCTTCCCCAGCGCGGTGACCAAGTTTTATCAGAAATTGCTCCAATAATGGGCTGAATAATTAATCCAGTAACAGGGCCCGCAAGGTTAAGCAATGGTAATTCATCGTGATGCGCTCCTAAAAATGAAAAAATAGGGTTCACGGCTGTTTGTTGCAAACCAAAACTGAATTGAATTCCTAAGAACCCGACATTCATATTAAAAATCTGCCAAAAGGACAATGAAGGTTTAGTTATTTTCATCTTTTATATAGTTAGTTGTTATTTTAAATTCAAATTAGCCTTATTAAAACACTTATTTTACGGTGTTCAAAATTATTTTAATGGGCAAAGCCAATCTATAATTGATTACAATCCTAATGAAACTATTATTGCCTGATATGGTTTTAATGTAATTGTTTCGTTGTCAATTTTTAAGCTATCGTAATTATTAATAAGTGTATCGTTAATACTATTTGTTTCTGATAAAGTGATACTAGAATCATGATCGGTAAAGTTTAAAAGCACTAGCAAATTATCATTATCATTTTTTCTTGTGTATGCATAAAT
>NZ_JABDMV010000081.1 GCF_013001275.1 Flaviramulus sp. | reverse complement strand
GTTTCAAATTCTCATTCTGTGAATCAACCTTATTTTTTGCTTTAGAAGCGCAAGAAATCATGACTAAAACAAATAATAAAACTGTATTTTTGAAAACATTAAATCGCATAGTGAAATTTGAATTACGAGTATTTTATAGCAAAACGCATTATTGGTAGTAAAGCGTATAAAAGTAGTATATCGGCACCAATAATAAAAATTGGTATCGCAGCTATTGCTATTGGTATTATTGTTATGATGATAGCCATCGCGACGGGCATTGGTTTGCAGCAAAAAATACGCGATAAAGTAGTGGCGTTTAATGGGCACGTTACTATAACAAATTATGATAGTAATAACTCCCAAGAAAGTGTATTTCCAATATCTAAAATTCAAAATTTTTACCCAGAATTTAAATCGGTCGATGGCATTGATCACATTCAAGCAGTAGCAAAGAAATTTGGAATTATTCGAACTGAAACTGATTTTGAAGGCGCCATTTATAAAGGTGTTGGAAATGATTATAGTTGGCAATATTTTAAAGAGTTTTTAATAGAAGGAAGTTTGCCAAAGTTTAATACTAAATGGAGCGAAGAAGTTTTAATATCACAATATTTGGCAAGCAGATTAGGTTTTAAATTAGGAGATTCTTTCCAAATGATTTTCGCTAAAGACGACCCAGAAAAACTGCCCAACTATATAAGATGTCATATAGTTGGCATATATAATTCCGGATTTTTAGATTTAGACAAGCAATATTTAATAGGTAATATTCGGCATATTCAACGCATAAATCGGTGGGATGAAACCCAAATTGGAAATTTCGAGGTGTTTATCGATAATTATTCTAATATAGATGAAAAAAGCGTTGAAATTTATCAAAATACACCCTCAACATTCAATACACAATCGATAACCGATAAGTATTATTCAATATTCGAATGGATAAATATATTCGATAAAAACATTTACGGCATAATTGGTATCATGATACTAGTAGCCGGCATAAATATGATAACAGCCCTGTTGGTTTTAATATTAGAACGCACCCAAATGATAGGTATTCTCAAAGCCTTAGGGAGTAATAATTGGAGCATTCGTAAGCTCTTTTTATACAATGCATCCTACTTGGTCATTTTGGGCTTGTTTTGGGGTAATATTATGGGGTTAGCACTATTATTTGCCCAAAAATATTTAAAGTTATTCCCTTTAGATCCAAGTGTATATTATGTAACCGAAGCACCAGTTTATATAAGCGTTGGATACATTTTAGCTTTAAATTTTGGTACGCTCATTTTGTGTTTGCTAATGCTTTTGTTGCCTTCGTACATTATTACAAAAATTTCTCCGGTAAAAGCTATCCGCTTCGATTAATAAATTTTTTTGGCTGTTACCCTGCGGGTCGTGCTTTCGCAAGTCGCTTTTTTCAAAGAGCTCCAACAATTGCTCAATCACTAACACACATTATAACCAAAATTTAACTTTTAAGTTTATCAAAAAATGTAAATTTGCAAGGAATAAAAAACTATGGATTACGCAAAAAATATATTAGAAACAATCGGTAACACTCCGCTGGTAAAAATCAATTCTTTAACTAAAGATTTACCATGTTTGGTGTTGGCTAAATACGAAACTTTCAACCCGGGCAATTCTACCAAAGATAGAATGGCCGTTAAAATGATTGAAGATGCCGAAGCCGATGGACGATTAAAACCAGGAGGAACCATTATTGAAGGAACTTCAGGTAATACAGGAATGGGTTTAGCGCTAGCAGCAGTTGTAAAGGGTTACAAATGTGTATTTGTTATTAGTGATAAGCAATCCAAAGAAAAAATGGATATTTTAAGGGCAGTTGGTGCTAAAGTAGTAGTGTGCCCAACCAATGTAGAGCCAACAGACCCAAGAAGTTATTATTCGGTATCAAAACGACTTAGTGAAGAAACACCAAATTCATGGTATGTAAATCAATATGACAACCCAAGTAATGCGGCTGCACATTACGAAAGCACTGGCCCTGAAATTTGGAAGCAAACAGATGGGAAAGTAACGCATTTCGTGGTTGGTGTGGGAACTGGGGGAACCATTTCTGGCGTTGGAAAATATCTAAAAGAGAAAAATCCGAACATAAAAATTTGGGGTGTTGATACTTATGGAAGTGTGTTTAAAAAGTACCATGAAACAGGAATTTTCGATGAAAATGAAATCTATCCGTACATAACAGAAGGTATTGGCGAAGATATTTTACCAAAAAATGTAAACTTTAGTATTATAGATGGGTTTACAAAAGTAACGGATAAAGATGCTGCTATTTACACACAACGGTTAGCAAAAGAGGAAGGATTTTTTCTAGGAAATTCAGCTGGGTCTGCCATTAAAGGTCTATTGCAACTAAAAGAGCAATTTACAAAAGATGATGTAGTTGTTGTTTTATTTCACGACCATGGTAGTCGTTATGTGGGTAAAATGTTTAATGATGAATGGATGCGTGAACGCGGGTTTATAGATGATAAAAAAACCACTGCCGAAGACCTTTTTAAAGCGTCAACAAATCAAATATTAGTAACTGTAAAAACTGAAGAATTAGTGATGCATGCCATCGAGCGTATGAAAGCTTTTAAAATATCTCAAATACCTGTGGAAGATTCAACTGGCTTCGTTGGTGCTATTGATGAGGCCGATTTGCTCCGAAAGTTTTTAGAGAATAAAGAAATATCAGAAATGCCAATCAAAGAAGTTATGAGCAAGCCATTTCCAATAGTTGCTAGAAACGCGCCTATTGACGAGATTTCTAAATTATTTACTAGAGATAATAATGCCGTGTTAGTGAAACTGGATGACGGTAAATATCAGATAATTACCAAATCTGATATTATAAGTGTATTATAATTAATAAAGGATTTCCGTATAAATTGAATATAAAAAAGTATTGTGCATGAAATTAGTTTTATCACCAGCAAAATCTTTAGACTTTGAAAGTCAATTACCCATAAATAAGTACACTGAGGCTCAATTTTTAAAACAATCGGAACGATTAAGTAAATTACTCAAAAAAAAATCGGCCAAAAGTTTATCAAAACTCATGAGTATTTCTGAAGCTTTGGGGCAATTAAATTATGAGCGGAATCAATCATGGGAATTGCCATTTACTGCCAATAATTCAAGACCTGCGGTTTACGCTTTTAATGGAGATGTTTACAGAGGATTAGATGCATACACTATTCCTGAAGAAAAGATTGAAAAACTTCAAAATACGGTTAGAATTTTATCCGGTTTATACGGACTTTTAAAACCGACTGATTTGATACAACCATACCGTTTAGAGATGGGTATAAAACTAACTATTGGTAAACATAAAAATTTGTATCAATTCTGGAAAAAAGATATTACCAAAGCTTTAAATGAAGAACTTGAAGAAGGTGAATTATTTTTAAACTTGGCAAGTAATGAATATTTTAAAGCAATAGATAAAAAGGCTTTGAAAGTACCTGTTGTAACGGTAAATTTTAAAGACTTTAATAAGGGTGAATATAAGGTAATTTCCTTTTTTGCGAAACAAGCACGCGGATTAATGGCACGTTATATTATTGATACAGACGCCAAAACTATTAGCGACATAAAAGGGTTTAATTACGAGGGCTATAATTTTAGCGAACCAATGTCTAAAACAAACGAGCTAGTTTTTATTAGATAAATATGTTATTTGGGTTTGGCTTTAGTGCCAATACTTATTTTAGTCTCTACAGACGGTTTTTTTTTAATCCTGGGTCTTCGTACTCCAAAAGTACCTCTATTTATTTTCCCACGTTTTGTCTTTTTATCACCTTTTCCCATAGTTTTTAGTATTTTAGTTAACTATTAAAATACAAAATTCATCACCAAATACCAAGTAAATTTTTGTTTAAGCAGAAGCATCCGTACCAACCCTTTATAAAAAACGATACTACTAAATTGATAGTTGGTACATTACCACCACCAAGATTTTCAACTGGAGAACTATTAGAAAGAGATGTTGATTTTTGCTACGGCAGTTATTACAACTCACTATGGTTATTTATTGATAAAATTCACAACTTAAATCTGCGATATGATAATTCTGAAGAAGCGATTGCAGAGCGAAAATATTTTTTACAAAAACATAAAATAGGAGTGTGTGATATTGTTGAAAGCGCAGACCGACAAAGAATTGATGCATCGGATTTGGGTATGGAAAACATAAAATTACGAGATCTGATAGGCTATTTAAAAAAGCACCCAAATATTGATACCTTATTGTTTACCGGCGGAAATAGTAAAAACGGGCCAGAATATTTTTTTAGAAGACACATTAAAGAGTATGGCTTAAAACTGGAATTAGTTTCTAATGAAACACCTAGAATTCATCAATTTGTTTTACCAACCGAAGAGCAAGAAACTGTCGAATCCACACGGAAAATAAAAACAGTATCGTTAACTTCAGGTTCGGGAGCCGCAAATATTTCAATAAGTAGAATTCCTTTATACAAACAGCTGAAAGCTAAAAACCCTAAATTTAATACATTTGATTATCGAGTTATGCAGTATAGTGAGTTTTTTTAGGAAGTTCGTTTAATTCTCATGATATGAAATTGTTTTAATGTTTTATATCATAAGTTAAACAAATTTGTGTTTTTTTCTTACAAAGTCAAATAACTTAATTATTCTCAATATCGCTTATATGATGTTCTAAAGCTTCAACAGATATTTGTATTTCCCTTATTAAAAGTGCCAATGAAATAATTAAAAGTATTAGTGC
>NZ_JABDMV010000065.1 GCF_013001275.1 Flaviramulus sp. | reverse complement strand
AAACCAAATTCTTGAGCAATTTCTTTACCTTTTAAATAAGATGTTGCTGTAGCTTGAGGCGCCATAGGAATACCTATTTTAAGCATCAATTCTCTAAATTGCTCTCTATCTTCAGTTATATTTATGGCATCGATATCAACACCAATAATCTCAACATCAAAATCTTTCCAAATTCCTTTTTCATCTGCCTCAATACATAGGTTTAATGCGGTTTGCCCACCCATTGTCGGTAAAACAGCATCAATTTGAGGGTGATCTTTTAAAATTTTAATAATCGATTTTGTTGTTAACGGAAGCAAGTAAACATGATCTGCCATAGTTGGATCTGTCATAATAGTTGCTGGATTAGAATTGATAAGAATGGTTTCAATTCCATCTTCTCTTAATGATCGTAGTGCTTGAGTTCCAGAGTAATCAAATTCACACGCTTGCCCAATAACTATTGGTCCTGAGCCAATAATTAGAATCGATTTAAGTTTTGAGTTTTTTGGCATTTTTACTGGTTAAATATTGTATTATAAATTTTTACAAAAATAGTCATCAATAGATATAAAAAAAGGCGTTACACCTAAGTAACGCCTTTTAAATATCAACAATTGTTAATCATTATTTTTTATGTCTAGATTCAGTTGACACAGATAATTTTTTTCTTCCCTTAGCTCTTCTACGCGCTAATACCTTTCTGCCATTAGCAGAAGCCATTCTTTCTCTGAAACCATGTTTGTTTCTTCTCTTTCTTTTAGAAGGCTGAAATGTTCTTTTTGGCATTGTTTTATTTTTTTAAATCTGTATTGTAAATTCCGTAAATGGCTTTCTCCGGCTTTCTCCAAAACCGAGGGCAAATATACAAAGCCTTTATTACTTTGCAAACCATTTTTTAAAAAATATTATTTAATTTTATTTTTTACATAAAAACCCACGTTATACCTTTATTTATTTGGGTTAACCTTTGTTTATATTCAAAAACCTATAGGTTATTTTTCATAAAAATTTAGTTTCTTTGCAGTCTAAAATATTAGAAAAGGTTCGCATTGTAATAAACAACTACTTTTTTTTTCAAAATATAACTCATGTACAATAAAATTATAAAACTAATCATTGCTGCGGGTATTATTGCCTTTGCGGTTTATCAATTCACCGAAGGCTATATCGGTAATGGTATTATGCTTATTTTCTTATCATTAATTTTTATCTTTCTTTATTTTAAAAATGAATTTATCTTATTAGCATTTTTAAGACTTAGAAAACAAGATTTTGAAGGAGCAAAAAAATGGTTAAATAAAATTAAAAATCCAGAATCTGCATTGGTAACCAAACAACAAGGCTATTATAACTACTTAAATGGCATTATGGTATCTCAAAGTAATATGAATGAGGCAGAAAGATATTTTAAGAAGGCCGTTTCGCTTGGATTATCAATGGATCATGATTTAGCAATGGCAAAATTAAATTTGGCTGGTATTGCTTTTTCTAAACGTAGAAAACAAGAAGCTCAAAAACTACTCACGGAAGCGACTAAACTGGATAAACAAGGTATGTTGACCGACCAAATAAAAATGATGAAAGAAAACATGAAGCGTTCAGCAGGTCCAAACCAACATTATGGTACAGGAGGTTCAATAAGAGCTCAAAAAAGAGGACGTTAAATTAACGGCGACCAAAGCCTACAGAAAGATTCATTCAATTTATCGAATCGAGATCGTTTCTTATGTTTTTCATAATCAACTTCATAACATTCTTTTAAATCAGATAAAAAATGTTTCTTTAATAGTTTACTATTTTCTGAATCATAAATTAATGAATTGATTTCAAAGTTTATATTGAAGCTTCTATAATCCATATTAGAAGTACCAACCGTTGAAAAAATATCATCAACCACCATAGTTTTTGCGTGCACAAATCCCTTTTTATATTTAAACACTTTTACATTAGCAATTAATAATGCTTCTAAATATGAATTAGATGCATGTTTTACAATCCAAGAATCTGACTTTTCTGGAATAATCAGTTTAACATCAACACCACTTTTTGCAGCTATTTGTAAAGCAGTAATTATTTCATCATTCGGAACAAAATAAGGCGTAGTAATATATACATAATCATTTGCTGTAATTATAGCAGTTAAAATAATTTCCATAATATTTGCCCAATCTGAATCTGGCCCACTCGACGCAATTTGAATCCCTATTTGATTCTTTTTCTTTTCTATATCTGGAAAATATGATTTATAAATATTTGGTTTTTCATCTGACACGAAATTCCAAGTAGACAAAAAGTGAATTTGTAATGATTTTACTGCATCACCAATAATTCTTAAATGCGTATCTCTCAAGAATTGTGTATTGTTCTTGTTAAGATACAAATCACTTATATTCATGCCTCCAACATAACCAATTTCACCATCTATTATTGCTATTTTTCTGTGATTGCGATAATTCATTTTTCCAGTGAATTTAGAAAAAAACACGGGCATGAATGGATAATGTAAAACTCCTGATTCTTTTAACTTAGACTTCATTCGATTAGAAATATTGCTTCCTACATCATCATAACTTAATCTCACTTCAATCCCCTCCTTCGCTTTTTCGCAAATTAATTCTAGAACTTTAGTCCCGATATTATCATCTTTTACTATATAATATTCAAGATGAATGTGGTGCTTAGCGGCTTTAATATCTTTTAATAAATTCTTGAATTTAATATCTCCATTTTTAAGTATATCTATTGAATTATTAAGCGTTAGTGGCTCGTTTTCATTACAGTGCAACAACTTTACTAGCTTTACTTTATCGTCTAAATAACGATTGACTTTATCTAATTCTTTTTTATTTAACTCTAATTCTTTATTTATAGATTGAACCACATTTTTATTTAATATGTGTTTCCTACTGAAGATTTTATTTTTTCGATATTCTTGTCCGAATAAGTAATAAACAAGTAGTCCTAAAAATGGAAAAAACACTAAACCAATAATATAGGACAGCGTTTTAGTAGGATTTATATTTTTAAGAAGAATTGTAACTACGGCAGAGACAGCAATTATATAATTAAGGATTATAAGTAAACTCCAGAAATTATTTTTTACATATTCAAGCATACCAATAAATAGTTATTGATAATAGCCTTTTTTTGGTATTTCAATATGGTATAATTTTCTACTCCGATTATTTAAATGGGGCTGTCGTAACCACGGGTTATGTAGCTTTAAAATTTTATAATTTATATTAAATTCTTGAGCGAATTTTGAAAAATCGGTTACCGCGGTATCAACTTCAACCTTATAGGAAGGGACAGTTGAATATAAATCCTTGTCGCGAAAATTAAAACCATAAATTGCTGGATTAGACAATATTTCCTTCAATGCTACAATTCTGAATAAATAACGTCCAGTTTCTTCTCCCAATAACAAATCGTAATAATTGGAAACATTTTGCTCTCTTAAACGTCTTGAAACACCGGCGTTACCAGCATTATAAGCAGCAGCAGCTAGTGTCCATGAACCTAATTCTTCCTTCGATTTTAATAAATATTTACAAGCAACTTCAGTTGCTTTTTCTAAATGATAGCGTTCATCAACATTATCATTAACTTCTAAACCATTTTCTCTAGCTGTTGCCGGCATTATTTGCCAAACTCCACGCGCTCCAGCCGGTGAAACAGCGTTTGTTAAACCACTTTCAATCACCGCTAAATATTTAAAATCATCGGGTATGTTATGCTTTTTTAAAATAGGTTCTATTATTGGAAAATATTTTTTAGAACGTTTAAACATTAATAATCCATTAGATTGCCAATAGGTGTTTACTAACAACTCTCGATCCATGCGTTCTAAAATATCCGGGCTATTTAATGGCAATGGTTCGCCAGCAAAATCTAAATTATCAGGAACTTGTAAAGCATAAACATTATAATCATTTATAAGTTTTTTTTCAAAATTCTCATCAGTTGGGGCGTCTTGTAGGGCATAAATAAAAAGGGCGCATAAACTTAATAATCCTACAAATGCCAAGGCTTTCTGTACTATCTTCATCTTTAAAAAGTTTTGATAAAATTATAAAAAATAATTGATTTTAATCTTTATTAGTCGTTTAAAATCAAATTGGGTAAATGCTCGTTAAACCACTTGTATTTGCTTAAAATCATAATATGAGTCCCATTTTTAACCACTATACAATTTGAAATGTATTTTATTGGAAATACCTTGTCTTTTTCTCCGTGAATATGAATGATATCCGTTTCGCAGGTTTCTTGATTCCAACATACCATGTTTTTTATAGCCCAATTAAGATATTTACTATCATTTACAGATAAATATTTCTTATACAACTCTAAACGTTTCGTAACATTAGTTCCAAATGCGTATTTGGCAAATAAATCTATATTACCAATTAATTTAGTTGGAATAATTTTATAGGCTTTAGTGGCTTTTGCCAACCGCATTCGTTTAGGCAATTCATGTATTGACTTTACACTAGATACAATTATAAGTTTTCGTACCGTAATATGCTTACTTATCTCTTGTACTAAAACACCGCCAAACGAAACACCAATTAATACAATATTATTGTGCTTTATATTTTTTGATAAACGAAAGGAATAATCACTCATAGACTCATTATTTATGGGAATAACCCATTCTAATAAATGAATTTTAAATTGAGATTCTGGCAATTTAATGTGCTCAAATATTTTTGGGGTTGCTGCCATTCCAGGCATGAGATAAACATGTATTATTTCATTTTTCATTACTCTATATTAATCAAAATTCATTCCTATAATTAAAGGAATATTTTATAGCTAATAGTTTATTTTAGAAGAGTTTAACGTTATAATTAATTAATGGTAACGTTTTTTTTTGTACTTTTGCACCGCAAACTTATAAAATAGTCTTCACTATTTTCAATATTCCGCTTAATTTAAAAAATTTATCCTATGGTTGATGCTGCTGAATTAATAGACAACGATTTTTTACGACAATTTGAAATAAAAATTGATAAACATTTAGCAAAAATTGAATATTCACTGCAAGAGCGAAAAATATTTTTAACCAAATTAATAATTCCTGAAGGCATTAAAGATGAAGGCTTTCAAAAAGAATTTTTAGCACTTGTTTTTGAACAAATTGAAAGTCGTAATTTAAGTGTTGTACCAACAAGCCCTGAAATAGCTAAATTTGTGAGAAGCAACAGAAAATATAAACGAATGCTCCCAGTAGGACTGAGAATATAATTCTTAGAATTATTTCAAAATAAAAAAACCGAAACTTTAAGTTTTGGTTTTTTTTATGCTTTAGATTTGTTAATTATTGCTTTATATATACCATGGTTAAATCTTTTGTGGCAACTATCTGTGTTAAATCATTGTTCCATATTTCAATACTATTTTCAAAAAGTATTGAAATTTGATTACCATCGAGTATGGCATTGTTTTCTCCGAATAAAACGTTGTTACCCTTAACACTATATAATGTCGCAAAGCCTATTACACCTTCAGTATCGCACTCTATACTAAAACTATATTCCTGAGTTGCTTCATTAATCAAAACAATTTCTATATCTGGATTAAAAGTGTTGTTTGAAGATACTATTCCATCAGCATCAAATAACAATGTCTCATTTTGCGTACAATCAATTTCATTTAATAAATTTGTACTGACTACGCTATCAAAATTCATATCAAATCCGTCCTCGACATTCCATGCCGATAATTTCCAAATACCTTGAATTTTAGATTGATTATTATTTTGTTCGTCATCGGAAGAGCAACCAGTTATAGACACCAGTACAAATAAAGAAAACAGGAAAACAATACATTTATTCATATTGGGGCATGATTAATTGATGTAAAAATAAAAAGACGAATGATTCAACCAAAAAAATAAGTTAAATAACGAATAATCACTGTTTATAGGTTTAAAAAAGCCTGTTTTAATTTAAAAAAATCTTTAAAGATTTAATTCTTACCAATCCATCATCATCAATTTTTGATAACTCGACTTGTTGCAAAGTATTAACCAATTCTGGATTCCAAGGTGTTTTAACTTTTACATAATTTTCTGTAAATCCATGTATATATCCTTCTTTGTTCTCATTTTCAAACAAAACAGTCTTACAAGATCCTATTTGGCTTTCGTAAAACGCGCGTCGCTTCTTAGCCGATAAACCACGGAGCATTTTACTGCGTTTACTTCTCACGTTTGCCGCCACTATTCCTTCCATTTTTGCAGCTTCGGTATTATCTCGTTCAGAATAGGTAAAAACATGTAAATAAGAAATATCTAGCTCATTTAAAAAGTTATATGTTTCTAAAAAATGTTCGTCAGTTTCACCAGGAAATCCTACAATTACATCAACACCAATACATGCATGGGGCATCACTTCCTTAATTTTATTAACTCTATCTATGTACAACTCACGCATATAACGGCGCTTCATTTTTTTTAGAATATAATTACTGCCTGATTGCAAAGGAATATGAAAATGCGGTACAAAAGCTCTAGATTTTGAAACCAATTCTATAGTTTCATTCTTTAATAAATTTGGTTCAATTGAAGAAATTCTTAATCGCTCAATACCAGCAACTTTATCCAGTTCTGTTACTAAGTCTAAAAAAGTGTGCTCGTGTTTTTTATTGCCAAATTCTCCTTTTCCATAATCGCCAATATTAACACCTGTTAAAACGATTTCTTTTATATTCTGTTTTGAAATTTCTCGTGCATTGCTCAACACATTCTGCATAGTATCACTCCTCGAAATACCTCTTGCTAATGGAATGGTGCAGTAAGTACATTTATAATCACAGCCATCTTGTACTTTTAAAAAAGCGCGAGTTCTATCACCTATAGAATAACTTCCAACATAAAAATCGGCTTCTTCAATTTCGCAAGAATGTACTTCACCTAAATCATTTTTTGAAAGATCGTTTATATAATCGGTAATCTTGAATTTTTCTGTGGCTCCAAGAACCAAATCAACGCCATTTACATCTGCTAATTCTTCAGGCTTAAGTTGCGCATAACAACCAACAGCTGCTACAAAAGCATCTGGATTTCCTTTCTGAGCCTGTTTTACAATTGTTTTAAATCGTTTATCCGCATTTTCAGTTACCGAACATGTGTTTATTACATAAATATCCGCTTTATCTGAAAAATCTACACGATCGAATCCTTCGTCTTGAAAATTTCTAGCAATTGTAGAAGTTTCCGAGTAATTTAATTTACATCCTAAAGTATAAAACGCTACTTTTTTCTTCATTATTTGTTTTCATTTCCTTGAAGTCAGAAATCTCATTATATTTACCTAATTCAAGTTAAAGTCAGCAAATTTACAACTAATAAGTTATATGATAAAACCTATTTTAAACCAAATAATTAGCTATTTATCAATTAGTTGTATTGCTTTACTATTTTATTCATGCGAAAATAATTCCAACTCAAACAAGGACCATTTAGTATTTCGTTACAACGAATATGCCAATATAAACACATTAGATCCAGCGTTTTCAAGAACTTTACAAGACAATTCGGTTTGCAATCAACTATTTAATGGATTAGTTCAGTTAGATAGCGATTTGAATATTTTACCATGCATTGCTAAAAACTGGACAGTTTCTGATGATGGCATAACCTATACGTTTACATTGCGTAACGATGTATATTTTCACAAGCATAAATTATTCGGAAAGGATTCAACAAGAGTAGTTGATGCCAAAGATTTTGAATATAGTTTTAATAGGTTAAGAGATGATAAAATTGCAGCACCAGGTAGTTGGGTATTAAACAAGGTTGATGATTTTAAGGCAGTAAACGACACGCTTTTTGAAATTACTCTAAAACAACCGTTTCCTGCTTTTATTGGGTTATTAACTATGAAATATTGTTCGGTAGTTCCAATCGAAATAGTTGACCATTATGGCGTTGATTTTCGTTCAAATCCAATTGGTACAGGTCCTTTTAAATTTAAACGTTGGGAAGAAAATATAAAACTTGTTTTTAGAAGAAATGAGCATTATTTTGAAAAAGACAACACCGGAAATTCGCTGCCTTATTTAGAAGCTGTCGCAGTAACTTTTTTACCGGACAAACAAAGTGAATTTTTACAGTTCGCCCAAGGTAATATTGACTACATATCAGGATTAGACGCTTCATATAAAGATGAATTATTAACGGCAGACGGAAAACTTCGTGTCTTCTACAATAAAACCGTAAATATGATTCGTGGACCCTATTTAAACACGGAATATTTAGGGTTTTATTTAGATTCTAATACACCTGAAATTCAATCAGAATTAATTCGAAAAGCTATAAATTATGGTTTTGATAGAAAAAAAATGATAATTTATTTACGAAATGGAATTGGTAATCCTGCGATTGGTGGGTTTATACCAAAAGGACTTCCTGGATATAATGAATCGATAGGCTATACTTATCAACCAGAAAAAGCTAAAAAATTAATTGAACAATTTAAAAAAGAAAGTGGTATTGCCAAGCCTGAATTAACTTTAGTAACCACAAGTAATTATTTGAGTTTTTGTGAATTTATTCAACGTGAACTAGAAAAAAATGGATTAAAAATTAATGTTGATGTTATGCCCGAGGCTACTTTAAGATCAGCAAGGTCTAATGGCAAAGTAGATATGTTTCGAAGCTCATGGATTGCTGATTATTTAGATGCTGAAAACTATTTGTCTATTTTTTACAGTGAAAACTTTGCGCCAAATGGTTCAAATTACTTTCATTATAACAGTACATTATTTGATAGTTTGTATAACAAAGCATTTACTGTAACAAACATTGAAGAACGCAAATATTTATACACCACAATGGATTCTTTAGCGATGCAAAAATCACTCATGGTACCTCTTTATTATGATGAAGTTATACGTTTTACCAGAAAAAATGTTAAAGGATTAGGAATTAACCCTATTAATTTATTGGATTTAAAATTTGTTAAAAAAGATTAATCAATTGTAAAATAGTAAATATCGTCATCTCCTTTACCACCCTCACGTTTTGATGACAAATACCCAGAATTATTTTCATTATTTATAATGTAGCTAAAGTCATCGCGATTACTATTTATCGGTTCAGGAAGTTTCACTGCTTTATCAAATATACCTTCAGTATTCATCGTACTTTTATAAATATCAAAACCACCAAATCCTCCAGGTCTATTTGAAGAAAAATACAACGTATTATCATTACTGATATAAGGAAACATTTCTCGACTGTATGAATTTACTTTGCTGCCTAAGTTTACAGGTGTACCATATGTATTATCGTCTAAAATATTGACTTTAAAAATATCCGACCCTCCTTTTGTCGTTTCTTTTCCTCCTCTTAAATTTCCTGTAAAATATAATGTCTTTCCATCTTTACTAATAGCAGGGTGTGCATATGAATATCGGGATTTACAAAATGGTAATACTTTAAAATTAGTCCATCCAACTCCTTTTTTATATTCACCAACTTTAATATGAAAATTATCAGGATTTAAATCACTTTTTGCTATTTCCTTATAACTGTATTTAGTCGCTATATATAATTTCTCACTATTTGGAGATATAGTTGCACTAGTGATGTATGAGAATTTATATACTGGATCGATTTCTAAAGGTATTACATTTAAAATCGCGCCTTCCTCTGAAACATCGCCCATAAAAATGGTAAGAATCGGTTCGCCCTGAAATCGTTTTATACGGCCTTTTTTATCAAACAAAAACGATGAAAACAGAATTTTATCTTCTGCAATTGCCATCAATCCGAAATGAGCATATTCCTTATTAATCGCTAAATTTTCAACTTTTATTTTTTTAGATTGAGAATAACTATAAATTCCAATAAAAAGTAGGATGAAATAAAAATGTTTTAACATAAATTAAAAGCCGTTAAAACAAATATAACAATTTGAATTTAAAATAATTAACCTATAAACACAGTATATATTAAGGTTAATTACTACTATTGACGGCGGTATTTACTGGTTTCTTCAAAAACATGTTCCAAAATTTTTTGGTCTAATTCTGAAAATTCTATATTTCGTCTCGACATAACCACTTTTGCAACTTCAAAAGCCTTTTTGGTTAAATAAGTAGTAAAACCGGCATTTCCGCCCCAACTGAAACTTGGCACAAAATTTCGTGGAAAACCGCTTCCGTAGATATTGGCGCTAACACCTACAACCGTACCTGTATTAAACATAGAATTAATACCGCATTTGCTATGATCACCCATCATTAGTCCACAAAACTGTAATCCGGTTTTTGCAAATCCTTCCGTTTGGTAATCCCAAAGTCGTACTTCGGCATAATTATTTTTTAAATTAGAATTATTAGTATCTGCTCCCAAATTGCACCATTCTCCTAAAACCGAGTTTCCTAAAAACCCATCATGCCCTTTATTTGAATACCCAAAAAGCACAGAATTATTTACCTCGCCACCAACTTTACTAAACGGACCAATAGTTGTAGGCCCATAAATTTTTGCACCCAATTTTATATTTGCACCTTCACACAATGCCAAAGGGCCTCTTACTATAGCACCTTCCATAATTTCAGAATCTTTCCCAATGTAGATAGGACCACTACTCGCGTTAAGAGTTGTAAATTCTAATTTTGCTCCTTCTTCAATAAAAATATTTTCAGCCGCAATTATATTATTACTTGGTGGAATAGAAATTGATTTACGTCCTTTTGTAATTAAATTAAAATCTTCTTGTATGGCATCTCCGTTTTTTGAAAAAATATCCCAAGTATGCTCAATTTTAATAATGTCTTCAGTGAATTCAATAGCTTCAAAACTATCAAAATCAATATCTTCTTGAGCTTCTTTTGTAAAAAAGGCTATTACATCTTCGTCTTTAAATATGGCTTGATTAACTTTTAAATCCTTTACCATTTCAACCAACTCTAAATTTGGAAGATAGGACGCGTTAATCATAACATTTTCATCCATCTCAACCATTGGGTATTTATCAGACAAATAATCTTCCGTAATTGTGGTTGTAGTCATTTCTAAAAAGGTTTCCCATTTTTCACGAATCGTTAGAATACCAACACGTATATCGGCTACTGGACGCGTGAATGTAAATGGTAATAAACTGTTGCGTGAAGGTCCGTCAAAAAGAATATAATTCATTAGAAAGTTAAAAATTAAAAGTTAAAAGTTAGTTTTTCACTTCCTTCAAACTTTTAGTTAGTTAATTTCAAAAGTAGTTTAATTGTATAAAATAAAAAAGCCTTTCATAACTGAAAGGCTTTATATAAATGATAATACGAAAAATTTATTTTTTAAATTTAGCGTATTTATTTTTGAACTTATCAATACGTCCAGCAGTATCTACTAACTTAGATTTACCAGTGTAGTATGGATGCGATGTTCTAGAAATTTCCATTTTCACTAATGGATACTCTACGCCATCAACCTCAATAGTTTCATTAGTATCTGCTGTAGATTTTGTTAAAAACACGTCTTCGTTAGACATATCTTTAAATGCTACTAGTCTATAATTTTCTGGATGTATACCTTTTCTCATCGCTAAATGCTTTTTTATATTTTCAATTTTGGAAGTGCAAATTTACGGATTTTTTATAAATGAACAATACTTTTTAATATTTTTTATTTTATAAACAAATGTAACGAATTACTATCTTTGGATACTAACTATTCAACTAACAAATTAAACAGAATATTATGGAAAAATCTATTAAATCTTTAGCTACAAATTGGGGCCTTTATTTAGGTATTACACTCGCACTATTTACAGTAATGGGTTACGTTAACCTTGACTTATTTACTAAATGGTGGTTTGGTATTGGCACATTAATAGTCATTATAGTTTTCGGGATAATTTCAGCAATGAAATCAAGAGGGCTTGCAGAAGGCTTTATATCCTTCAAAGAAGCCTTTACTTCCTACTTTATTACAGTAGCTTTAGGCCTAGCAATTAGTACAGTTGTAAGTATTATTATTTTTAATTTTATTGATCCAGACGCTGCTATTGCCTTAAAAGAAAAAATATTGAATTCAACTGTGGAAATGATGGAAAATTTTGGTGCACCTGAGGATGCTATTGCTGAAACTGTTGAAAAAATGGAAGAAGAGGAAAATATGTTTGCAATTGGTAAAGTTCTGCAATCATTAGCATTTCAACTTATTGGTTATAGTGTAGTTGGATTAATAGCTGCATTGGTTGTTAAAAAAAATAATCCTGACGCGGAATAAATTCAGTATTTTTGAATATTATTTGAAAATATTTAAATGAATATATCAGTAGTCATACCACTACTTAACGAACAAGATTCTTTAAACGAATTATATGATTGGATTGCAAAAGTTATGCAGTCCAATCATTTTTCATACGAAATAATTTTTATCGACGATGGTAGTTCTGATGATTCCTGGAAAACAATTGAACTGCTTTCTAACAAGGATAAAAACGTAAAAGGTATCCGTTTTTTAAAAAACTTTGGTAAATCTCAAGCCCTACATGCTGGTTTTGAAAAAGCACAAGGTGATGTTGTTATCACTATGGATGCCGATCTTCAGGATAATCCAAACGAAATTCCAGATTTATATAACATGATTAAAAAGGATCGTTTTGATCTGGTTTCAGGATGGAAAAAGAAACGTTATGACTCTGTAATTTCAAAAAATTTGCCTTCTAAACTTTTTAATTGGGCAGCCAGAAGAACATCTGGAGTAAAGTTGCATGATTTTAATTGTGGTCTTAAAGCATATAACATTGAAGTAGTAAAAAACATTGATGTTAATGGAGAAATGCATAGATACATTCCTGTTTTAGCAAAAAATGCGGGTTTTGCAAATATTGGTGAAAAAATAGTGCAACATCAAGCTCGAAAATATGGTGAAACTAAATTTGGAATGAACCGTTTTATTCATGGGTTTTTAGATTTAATTACCATTTGGTTTTTATCTAGTTTTGGGAAACGCCCCATGCATTTATTTGGTGCCTTAGGCGTTATAATGTTTGCTATTGGTTTTGGCTTCGCACTTTATTTGGGTATAGATAAATTATTTTTAAACCCTTTTGGACGATTAATAACACAACGGCCTCAATTTTACATCTCACTTGTTACAATGATAATAGGTACACAATTTTTTGTTGCTGGTTTTTTAGGGGAAATTGTTTTAAGAAATAAAGAAGACAAAAAACGCTATTTAATAAAAGACCATCTAAATATAAACTAACATGATTTTAATCTATTTTGACATTCTTCAAAATAGTAATTTTATAACTCTAATAATTTTAATTGTTTATTTTTGTATAACACTTTTTTATAACATCTATGATACATATCGAACCAACCATTTTAAACAGAATTAATGCATGGCTAACCCCTACTTTTGATGCTGACACGCAAACAATTATCAAAGAAAGTATTGCAAACAATCCAAAAGATATTCAGGAAAGCTTTTATAAAGATTTAGAGTTTGGAACTGGTGGAATGCGCGGTATTATGGGTGTTGGCACAAATAGAATCAACAAATATACACTTGGAAAAAGTACACAGGGATTGAGTGACTATTTGCATAAATCTTTTCCTAATGAAACGCCTAAAGCAGTAATTGCTTACGATTGTAGAAACAACAGTAAATCCTTAGCTAAATTAGTTGCCGATGTTTTTTCAGCAAACGGAATAGAAGTTTTTTTATTTGAAGATTTGCGTGCCACACCAGAATTATCATTTGCAGTAAAGCATTTAGATTGTCATTGTGGGATTGTTTTAACAGCATCTCATAATCCTCCAGAATATAATGGTTATAAAGTCTATTGGCAAGATGGTGGCCAATTAGTACCTCCGCATGATGAAGCTATTATAAAAATGATAAACGATTTAGACTATGCTGATATAAAATTTGAAGCAAATAATGACCTTATTAATTATCTTGGCAAAGATGTAGATGATGTATTTATCGATGCTTCTGTTGAAAAAGGAAGCGTTGGCGCTTCTCAAAAAGCTAAAGATGATTTAACCATAGTTTTCACATCATTGCACGGAACATCTATAACAGCTGTTCCAGAAACATTAAAACGGGCAGGTTATAAAAATGTTCATATAGTTAAAGAACAAGAGGTGCCAGATGGTAATTTCCCTACGGTAAAATCACCAAACCCAGAAGAACCGGCTG
>NZ_JABDMV010000054.1 GCF_013001275.1 Flaviramulus sp. | reverse complement strand
TTTGGCACTAGGTATGCCGGTGGCTGCACTTCAGGACATGCTATTTCTGGTTTGAGTAATTTACAATTGCCTTCGTTAATCGCAGTGATCGGATTTTTTATTGGAGGCTTATTTATGATTCATTTTTTATTCCCATTAATTTTTTAAGTTATGCGTAGAACATTTATTTATCTCTTTATCGGCATATTTTTTGGAATTATTTTATTTAAATCTGAGGCTGCTTCGTGGTTCCGTATTTATGAAATGTTCAAATTTCAATCATTTCATATGTATGGTATTATAGGTTCAGCATTGGTGATTGGAATTATAACCATTCAAGCCATTAAACGATTCAATATAAAATCATTTTACAATGAAGAAATTAAATTTTTTCCAAAGGATAAAAGTATTTGGCGCTATTTAATAGGTGGAATTATTTTTGGTTTAGGTTGGGCACTTGCTGGAGCATGTCCTGGCCCTATGTTCGCGCTTCTAGGCGCAGGTTTTATTCCTATAGCAATCGTGATTGTTTTTTCTATTATCGGCACTTATCTTTATGGAATATTAAAAGATAAATTACCTCATTAAAAAATTGACACCAAAAAAAAAAAGCACTGTTATTTAAATAACAGTGCTTTTTTGCATTAATCTAACTTTAGATTAGTCGGGGTGGCAGGATTCGAACCTGCGACCTCCGCGTCCCAAACGCGGCGCGATAACCGGGCTACGCTACACCCCGAGTTGGTTATCTGTAATAAATTGCGGAGAGACGGGGATTCGAACCCCGGGTACCCTTTTGGGGTACGACGATTTAGCAAACCGTTCCTTTCGGCCACTCAGGCACCTCTCCAATTATTTAAGAACATATGCAATAAAATTGCGGTTGCAAATGTAATTCATCCTTTATAAGAACGCAACTATTTTATTTATTTTTTTAGAAAATTTATTCAGGGTATTCAATACGTAAATGGTAAATATTTGCAAGCTTGTGTTTTAGTACTTTTTTTATTGATTCAATTTCTTTAAAAGTAATATTGGCATTCAAAAATTGATCTTCTTCGATTTGCTTACTTATAATATTTTCAACAAACGCTTCAATTTTTTTGGTAGTTGGTTCTTTTAAACTTTTAGAGGCAGCTTCAATACTGTCACACATCATTAAAATTGCAGTTTCTTTACTAAAAGGAGATGGTCCAGGATACGTAAAATCCTTTTTACTAACATCAGGAAAATCCTTCTGCTCTTGCTTATAAAAATAATAAACCATACTTGTGCCGTGATGCGTTCTAATAAAATCAATAACCCTATCTGGTAAATTATTCTTTCTCGCTAATTCAATTCCATCAAGAACATGATCAATTATAATTTTCGCACTTTCTTTAGAAGATAATTCATCATGTGGGTTTATTCCAGTAGATTGATTTTCAGTAAAATATGTTGGATTCTTCATTTTACCAATGTCATGATATAATGCTCCTACCCTAACCAACATCGCATTTGCCCCAATTTCATTAGCCGAGGCTTCGGCCAAATTAGCTACGTTTAAAGAATGATGAAATGTCCCCGGAGCCTTATTATATAGCTCTTTTAATAATTTTGAGTTGGTATCTGACAATTCTAAAAGTGACACATCTGACACTAGTCCAAAAAGTTTCTCGTAAGCATATATTAGTGGTTGCACAAATAATGTCGCTAAGCCACATAAAATAAACCAGATAAATGTTTCCCATTTAAGCTCATCGATACTGCCTTCGTGTATGACAAAAAAAGCAAAATACGCTATAATATATATAAGTGTTATTTGGCCTACTGATATAAATAAATTAGCACGCTTATAAAGTTCTGAAACGGTAAGAATTGTAACTATACCAGTTATAATTTGCAGAAATATATACTCGTAACTGTTAGGTACAATAAAACCTAATAATAAAACCGTAAGTACATGTGCAAAAAGCCCTAATCTAGCGTCAAAAAAAGCTTTAAATATTAAAGGTAATATGCAAATTGGTACGATGTAAATATATTTAGAATCAAAATTTATTACCAACGTCGTAATAAAAATCATCAAAGAAATATTAAAGAAAATAAAGGTGACTTTAGTATTGTTTTCAAATACGTTATATCTATATTTTCTTAAAAACAAAAGCAGCATAAGCAATGCTAATGCCACCAATAGTGTATAAGCAAACAGCACCCAATTATAATTGGACTTGCTCCAGATTTGAGATTCGTATTCTAATTGTAAGGACTTTAGAATTTGATATTTGTCGCCTTCAACTACTTCGCCTTTTGAGACAATTAGTGTTTCCTTCGCAACGCTTCCACGGGCTAAAGCAATTTTCGCTAAAGCGTCTTCTAGAACTTTATCGCTAAACGATTTATTAAATGATACATTGGGTTCAATAATATCAAATAACAAGGCTTTAAATTCTGAGTTATAATTTGTAAAATTATTGTCATAAAGAATTTCATCTATTACATCAGACACCTCATCTTGCTTTATTAAATTCGAATAAAATCCGTCTTTTACTTTTTCACGGCCATCTAATATAACAATTGCTCGTTCTTCTGAAAAATCATAATTCTCGATTAAAATTCCATATTGATATAATTCTGATATGATAGTTTTACCTACATTTTTTAGTTTATTAAACTGACGATTTGAAAGAGAATCAAAAAATGTGCTTTTAAATTGCGTTTCATAGATATTTAAAACTTTTGCTTCAATTGTATAATCTACATCCAAATAAAGCGGTGTATTACTAGATAATTCCTTTTTTTCAGCTGATAATTCGGCGTCTGTTTTTTTTATAGCAAAGTCAAATGGCGCATAAAGATTTTCAGACTGCCAGGGCTTACCCTTTTCAAAATTGTATTTAAACTTTCCACTTTTGGGAAATAAATACACAATTAAAAATGTGGTACTAACAAATAATAAAACCTTATAAATTAAGGAATGGTTTTTATACAGTTTATTTATAAAGTCTTTCATCTAAAAGAATAGGAAATCAAATGTAATAAAATTATAGGCTTCTACCATTTTTTATATTGATGGAATCCTTCAAATTTCTACTAAAAAATCATTATTTTCGCAGGTACAAAACTAAAGTAATATTTAAATGATTAACGAAGTAGTTATTGTTGCAGCAGCAAGAACACCAATAGGTAGTTTTTTAGGAGGCTTATCAACTATTCCAGCGCCAAATTTGGGAGCTATCGCAATAAAAGGCGCTCTAAATAAAATAAATTTAAAACCAGAAATGGTTGACGAAGTATTAATGGGTAATGTTGTTCAAGCAGGAACTGGTCAAGCTCCAGCGAGACAAGCAGCTATTCATGCAGGCATACCTAATACGGTACCTTGTACAACTATTAATAAAGTTTGTGCCTCTGGAATGAAAGCTGTTATGCAAGCAGCGCAATCTATAGCACTTGGAGACGCAAACATTATTGTTGCAGGTGGCATGGAAAATATGAGTTTAATACCACATTATTTATACGCCCGAACTGGGACAAAATTTGGACCTGCATCATTAATTGATGGAATGCAAAAAGATGGTTTGGTTGATGCATACGACCAAAATGCGATGGGAGTTTGCGCTGATGCTTGTGCGGCAAAATATAAGTTTTCAAGAGAAGATCAAGACGCATATGCTGTTCAGTCCTATAAACGCTCTGCAGCTGCTTGGGAATCGGGTAAATTTGATAATGAAGTTGTACCTGTTGAAGTCCCACAAAGACGCGGAGAACCTGTTATTGTTTCTAAGGATGAAGAGTTCGGTAATGTAAGAATGGATAAAATTCCGCAATTGCGTCCCGCTTTTACTAAAGATGGTACCGTAACAGCGGCTAATGCATCAACAATAAATGATGGTGCAGGTGCGATGATACTAATGAGTAAAACAAAAGCCGAAGAATTAGGATTAAAACCTTTAGCTACCATAAAAAGTTTTGCTGATGCTGCGCATGAACCAGAATGGTTTACAACAGCTCCCGCAAAAGCATTACCAAAAGCATTAGATAAAGCAGGTATTTCGTTAAAAGATGTTGAATACTTTGAATTTAATGAAGCGTTTGCAGTGGTTGGTTTGGCTAATATGAAAATTTTAGGATTGCATGATACAAATGTAAATGTAAATGGAGGCGCCGTATCATTAGGACATCCATTAGGTTGCTCTGGAGTTAGGATTATAATAACGTTGTTAAATGTTTTAGAACAAAATAATGCTAAAATTGGAGCTGCAGCAATTTGTAATGGCGGCGGAGGCGCTTCTGCAATCATTATAGAACGAAATTAAAGGTATTTAATGCAATACGGGATTTGTAATTTAAGCATTGTTCCTCTTAGAAAAGAACCTTTAGATTCTAGCGAGCTAGTATCGCAAGTATTGTATGGTGAAATATTTAAGATATTAGAACAACGTAAAAATTGGAGTAAAATAAGACTTGCTTTTGATAAATATGAAGGCTGGATTGATAATAAGCAATATTTTGAAATTGCAGAAGAACACTACAATACTCTCAAAAAAGAACCATCAAAATTAGCTTTAGATTTAGTTGAATTTATTGAAGATGAAAATGCACAATTACATCCTATTTTATTAGGGTCAACATTAAATGGCTTAGGTATTTTGAATCATAAGTTTGACGGAAATTTTTCTGATATTAAAAATAACAAAACGCATATTCTTGAAACTGCACATTTATATTTAAATGCTCCTTATTTATGGGGAGGAAAAACTTCTTTTGGAATAGATTGCTCTGGCTTTACACAAATGGTTTATAAAATAAATGGATATAAATTACTTAGAGATGCTTCACAACAAGCTACTCAAGGTGAAGCATTAAGTTTTATTGAAGAAAGTGAACCGGGAGATTTAGCCTTTTTTGATAATGATGAAGGTGCAATAACACATGTGGGTATCATTATGAAAGATAACTATATTATTCATGCACACGGAAAAGTAAGAATCGACAGACTAGACCATTCAGGTATTTATAACATGGATAAAAAAAAGCACACACATAAATTACGTGTCATTAAAAAGATTATATAAAAAAAGCCACTAAATTTAGTGGCTTTTTTTATATTTTAAAAGAGATAAATTATTGCCCGCTATCTAGGGACTCAACTTTTTCTTTCATGCTTTTATACTTATCAGTTTCACCTAGAATACTATAAATATTCATTAAGGTTCTTGCCGCATTTATATTTTTAGAATCCAACTCTAAAGCTTTGGTTAAATAAGGAACAGCGTCTTTATATAAATTTTGTCTTTTAGCTCTTAATTCGTCATATCTTTTATCATCAGCTTTCGACGTTCCTAAACCATTCATTTCTTCAATAATTGGTTGTTCTTGCCCAAGTACTAATGCCGATAAATTAATGTATGCATTGATATAAGTAGGATCTAACTCAATCGCTTTTTCATAATGCATTTTAGCTTCATCGTTTTGATTAGATTCAGATGCGATAACTCCTAAGTTATACTGTAATTCTGGGTTTGTAGGGTCCATTTTTGTAGCTTCCTTTAACAACCCTTTAAACTCTTCAGTGTTTCCCATTTTATAATGCACGTTTGCCTCGCTTAATATCAAATTGATATCATCTGGACTTTCCGCTCTTGCATCTTTCATTGCTGCTAATGCCTTATCATTATCTCCCCTGTTAACATAAATAAGTGCTATGTTTTTTACAATTTCTGGCTTTTTAGAATCTGTGTTTCTTTCACCTGGTTTAATATGACTTTTAGCTTTTACATAAAGATCTCGAGTGCTTTTATCTAAAACTACTTCTTTACCAGACTCCACTTCCGTAGCATAATATTCTTTTTCGATACCCGTATAACCCAAGTCTTTTAACTCTTCGTATAAAACTAAAGCTCTGTCATATTCTTTTACACTCACCGCAGTTGCAGCCGCATAATATAAAAACACAGTGTCTTTGTTGGTTACTCGATATGCTTTTTCAAAATATTTAGACGATGTTGTATAATCATTTTTCTCGTAAGCAGAATTCCCTTTTGTAAGCAAGCCGTTCGCCATTTCTTGTTTTAACTTAGCTATTTCAGAAGAATACGCATCATTTGCTTTGGCTAAATTTTCCAAACTTGCATCAATATCATCAATTGATCCTGCACCGCCAGCATAAAGCGCCTGACCTTTTAAGTAATAGAATTTTGCTTTAGATTTATCATCCATTGCAGACATTAAACTTTCTGCTTGATTTAAAGCTGTTTTAGCCTCAGCATAGTTGTTTGATTTTATTGCTTTCTCAGCAGTTTTCAATTCTTTTTTCTGTGCAAATGAAAATGCACATATTGAAAACGCTAAAGCAATGATAATTTGTTTTTTCATTTTAAATAATATTTAGTTTAATTTTCAGTGTTATTATCTTCAGTTGAATTATCAAGAGTTATGCCATCTTGTAATCCATCAGTATTTTCAATAGCTCCAGAGTCTTCTATTTCATCATCATCATGCATTACTTTTGCAACAGCGGCAATAGAATCGCTTCCTTTCAAGTTAATTAGTTTTACACCTTGAGTGGCTCTTCCCATCACCCTTAAATCTGCTATAACCATTCTTATCGCAATCCCAGATTTATTAATAATCATTAAATCATCATTATCCGTAACGCTTTTAATGGCGACTAAGTTACCTGTTTTTTCGGTTATAGAAATAGTTTTAACGCCTTTTCCACCTCTGTTTGTTATTCTATAAACTGGCTCACCATCTTCAGGATCGTCGATATAAGTACGTTTTCCATAACCATTTTCTGAAACAACTAATACTGATTCTTCTTGTGGGTTTTCTATAGTAACCATTCCAATCACTTCATCCTTTGCATTAGCTAACTTAATACCTCGTACACCAGAAGCACCTCGGCCCATAGGACGGGTTTTTGCTTCTTCAAATCTAATAGCTTTACCAGATTTTAAAGCTAGCATTACCTGACTCTCGCCTGTGGTTAATTTAGCTTCCAGCAACACGTCGTCCTCTTTTATGGTAATTGCATTAATTCCATTTGTTCTAGGACGTGAATATTGTTCTAAAGAAGTTTTCTTTACCTGACCATTTTTAGTTGCCATGATCACATAATGGCTATTTATATAGTCTTCATCTTTTAAATCTTGAGTGCAAATGAAAGCCATAACTTTATCATCCTGTTCAATATTTATAAGATTTTGAATGGCACGCCCTTTTGAAGTTTTACTACCTTCTGGGATTTCATAAACACGCATCCAGAAACATTTACCTTTTTGAGTGAAGAACAACATATATTGATGGTTAGTTCCTACAAATAAATGTTCTAAGAAATCTTCATTACGTGTAGTCGATGCTTTTTGACCAACTCCACCTCTATTTTGTGTTTTGTATTCTGTTAATGATGTACGTTTTATATACCCTGCATGCGAAATAGTAATTACAACTTGCTCATCAGGAATCATATCTTCAATACTTAAATCGCCTCCCGCATACTCTATGATGGAACGACGTTCATCACCATATTTATCTCGAACAACTTCAAGTTCTTCTTTTATGATATCCATTCTACGCTCCTTCTTATCTAAGATATCTTTAAGATCGATTATAGTTTTCATTAAATCCTCATACTCAGAACGCAATTTGTCTTGTTCTAAACCAGTTAACTGACGTAGACGCATTTCTACAATTGCTTTGGCTTGAATTTCTGAAAGCTCAAAACGCTTGATTAAATTCTCTCTGGCTTCATCAGCATTTGACGACGCTCTTATAATCGCGATTACTTCATCAATATTATCAGAAGCTATGATTAATCCTTCTAAAATATGAGCACGTTCTTCTGCTTTACGCAACTCATATGTCGTACGTCTTACTACTACTTCATGTCTATGCTCAACGAAATAATGTATCAGCTCTTTTAAGTTTAATAATCGTGGTCTCCCATTTACAAGCGCAATGTTATTCACACTAAATGAGGATTGTAGACCTGTATATTTAAATAATTTATTTAATACAATATTTGGGATTGCATCACGTTTTAAAACATACACTATACGCATTCCGTTCCTGTCAGACTCATCCCGAATGGTAGAAATTCCTTCGAGTTTTTTGTCGTTTACCAAGTCAGCAGTTTTCTTAATCATATCTGCTTTATTAACTTGGTAAGGTATCTCATTAACTATAATACATTCACGTCCATTAACTTCTTCAATATTTGCTTTAGCGCGCATCACAATACGTCCTCTTCCTGTATGAAAAGCTTCTTTCACACCGTCATAACCATAAATAGTACCACCGGTTGGAAAATCTGGTGCTTTTACATGCTGTATTAGCTCATCAATTTCAATTTCAGGATTTTCAATATATGCAATTGTTCCATTTACTACTTCAGTTAAGTTATGTGGAGGCATATTAGTAGCCATACCTACGGCGATTCCAGATGCACCGTTAACCAAAAGTCCTGGTATACGTGTTGGCAATACCGTTGGCTCTTGTAACGTATCATCAAAATTTAACTTGTGGTCTACTGTTTCTTTGTCAATATCCGCCAACATGTCTTCAGAAATCTTACGCATACGCGCTTCTGTATAACGCATTGCGGCAGGGCTATCCCCGTCAATAGAACCAAAATTCCCTTGTCCATCTACAAGCATATAACGTAAACTCCATTCTTGAGCCATACGCACCATAGCATCATAAACTGATGTATCACCGTGTGGGTGATATTTACCTAAAACTTCTCCAACTATTCTTGCGGATTTTTTGTGTGCTGAATTCGCTCTTACACCTAATTCATGCATTCCATAAAGCACACGCCTATGAACAGGTTTTAAACCATCTCTTACATCTGGTAAAGCACGTGACACAATGACCGACATTGAATAATCAATGTATGCCGATTTCATCTCATCCTCAATATTTATAGGGATCAATTTTTCTCCTTCTGCCATATAAAATTCTTATTTAGTTTTATGTGTTTTTCAAAACATGCTAATATAGGTATTTCATTAGTATTGACAGGTCTTTTAATCTCATTTTTCGAGTTTATTTATTAACAATTTAGGGTTCTTTTTTAGTTAATAAGTATCTCTCCAAATATTTTGATTTTATCAAGTTTTTTTCGTCAATTAGCAACATACAGACATTTTTAGGAATAGTTTTTGACTTTGGTTAAATGATTTACTATTTTTAATGCAGAAAGGACACAATTTATGGATGATAATTTTTCACCAAGAGTAAAAGATGTAATTGCTTTTAGCAAAGAAGAGGCATTGCGCTTAGGTCATGATTTTATTGGTACTGAACACCTAATGCTTGGACTATTACGAGATGGCAGCGGAAAAGCAATTAACATTTTAAACGCCTTAGATGTAGATTTAAATCATTTAAGACGTAAAGTAGAAATTTTAAGTCCTGCAAACCCAAATATTGCTATAGCTTCAAATCAAAAAAAGAACCTACACCTTACAAGGCAAGCAGAACGTGCTTTAAAAACTACTTTTTTAGAAGCCAAACTATTTCAAAGTACTTCGATTAATACGGCTCATTTGTTGCTATGTATTTTACGAAATGAAAACGACCCCACTACCAAGCTTTTAAATAAGCTTAAGGTTGATTACGACAACGTTAAAGAACAATTTAAACTTATGATAACAAACGATAATGATTACATAGAACCAAAAGCTGAATTTCAGGATGATGATACCGGCGCTGAAGATGACGCTTCGAAAGATAATATTTTTAACACCCCAACTGGAGGTAAATCAAATAAGAAGTCTAAAACCCCTGTTTTAGATAACTTTGGACGTGATTTAACCGTTTTAGCAGAAGAAGGTAAGTTAGACCCTGTAGTTGGAAGAGAAAAAGAAATACAGAGAGTTTCTCAGGTTTTAAGCAGAAGAAAGAAAAATAATCCGCTTTTAATTGGTGAACCTGGAGTTGGTAAATCTGCTATTGCTGAAGGTTTAGCCCTAAGAATTGTAAAGCGAAAAGTATCAAGAATTCTTTTTAATAAGCGTGTGGTTACTTTAGATTTAGCAAGTTTAGTTGCCGGTACAAAATATCGTGGGCAATTTGAAGAAAGAATGAAGGCAGTGATGAACGAACTTGAAAAAAATGATGATGTCATTCTATTTATTGATGAAATTCATACTATTGTTGGTGCCGGTGGTGCTACTGGAAGCTTAGATGCTTCAAATATGTTTAAACCAGCATTGGCACGTGGTGAAATTCAATGTATTGGTGCCACAACTTTAGATGAATACAGACAATATATTGAGAAAGACGGTGCTTTAGAACGACGTTTTCAAAAGGTGATTGTAGAACCTACCACCGTTGAAGAAACGATAGAAATTCTAAACAATATTAAAGGTAAATACGAAGAACACCACAATGTTGATTATACTCAAGAAGCTATTGAAGCTTGTGTAAAATTAACTAATAGATATATGACCGAGCGGTTTTTACCGGACAAAGCCATAGACGCATTGGATGAAGCTGGTTCTCGTGTTCACATCACAAATATTGAAGTTCCGAAGCAAATTATTGAGCTTGAAAAACAACTAGAAGGCATAAAAGAAACGAAAAATGCTGTAGTTAGAAAGCAAAAATATGAGGAAGCTGCAAAACTAAGAGACGACGAAAAACGCATTGAAAAAGAATTAGCAATTGCTCAAGAAAAATGGGAAGAAGACACCAAACAGCATCGTGAAATTGTAACTGAAGATAATGTTGCAGATGTTGTGTCTATGATGACAGGTGTTCCTGTAAATAGAATCGCTCAAACCGAGATTAATAAATTAGCCGAATTGCCAAACTTAATTAAAGGTAAAGTAATTGGACAAGATGAGGCCGTAGCTAAAGTTGTTAAAGCAATACAGCGTAACCGTGCGGGACTTAAAGACCCAAACAAGCCAATTGGCTCATTTATATTTTTAGGTCAAACTGGAGTTGGTAAAACTCAGTTAGCCAAAGTATTATCTAGAGAGTTATTTGATAGTGAAGATTCACTTGTTAGAATTGATATGAGTGAATACATGGAGAAATTTGCTATCTCTAGATTAATTGGTGCACCTCCGGGATATGTTGGATACGAAGAAGGAGGACAATTAACCGAAAAAGTAAGACGTAAACCTTATGCGGTAATTCTTTTAGATGAAATTGAAAAAGCACATCCTGATGTATTCAATATGCTTTTACAAGTGCTAGACGATGGTTATTTAACTGATAGTTTGGGAAGAAAAATTGATTTTAGAAATACTATTATCATAATGACCTCTAACATTGGTGCTCGTAAACTTAAAGATTTTGGTACAGGCATAGGATTTGGAACAGCGTCACAAAAAGCGCAAGAAGATTCGAATGCAAGAAGTGTAATTGAAAATGCACTAAAAAAATCGTTTGCGCCAGAATTCTTAAATAGAATTGATGATGTGGTGGTATTTAACCCGTTAGAAAAAGAAGATATCGACAAAATTATTGATATTGAATTAGAAAAACTTTTTATAAGAATAAAAGGTTTAGGGTATCGCTTAACACTTACTAATAGCGCAAAAAATTACATAGCCGAAAAAGGCTTTGATAAACAGTATGGTGCAAGACCATTAAAAAGAGCAATTCAAAAATATGTTGAAGATGCTTTAGCTGAAGAAATTGTAGCTTCACATTTACAAGATGGTGATAAAATCAAAATAGACTTAGATAAGAAAACTGATGAGTTAAAAATTTCTATTGAAAAAGCTGAAAAGCCAACAGAAAAATAA
>NZ_JABDMV010000031.1 GCF_013001275.1 Flaviramulus sp. | reverse complement strand
TTGCTTTCTATCACTAACCACTTCGCTCTGATTTGATACAAACGCTCCTAACTGGCTCCCACGAGGTCTCGATTCAAAATAGCCATCGCTTAAATTTTCTGCAATTTTTTCAGCTTTACCTTTAATTATAATTTGCCTCTCTGCCTCATGCCAGAAAAAAGATAAACAAACATTAGGATTATTTTCGATAGCCTTTCCTTTTTCACTTTTATAATTAGAATAAAAAATAAAACCGTCATAAGTGAATTTTTTGAGTAGCACTACTCTACCCTTTGGGTAACCATCCAATCCTATTGTGGAAATTGTCATGGCATTAGTTTCATCTTCTTCAAAAAAAGAATCTACCTCATAAAACCATTTTTGAAATAACTCCAATGGATTCTCAGGAACATTATTTAAAAATAACTCCCCTTTTTCATATGATTTTCTATAATTACTTAAATCCTTATCCATATCATGCAAAATAACAAAAATAAAGTTTCCCTTTCATAAATACATCTTCAAAAGCTACACAATTGAATTCCAAAAATAATGTGTGAATTCTTTTTATTATCTTGTTCTATCACAACTTTTTAATATGAAATTTATTTGCACCATCACAATTAATAAGCCTCTTAATATTGTTTCACAGTATTTTCAAAGTCCTGAAGCCTTAAAAAATTCTCAAAAAGATTTTATAAGAATAGAACATTTAAGTGGTAATAAGGGTGAAGCTGGAGCTAAATCGAGATTAGTTTATAAGAAATTTGATTTAATAGAAACTATAGTTTATAATAAGTTACCAAATGAGTTTTATGCTAAATATGAACATAAGAACATGAACAACTCTATGCTAACAAAATTTGTTGAAATAAATGAAAATGAAACTTTAATGACTGCTGAAATTGACTATACTAAATTTAAAGGATTTGTTGTTAAACTGATTGCTAAGTTAATACCTGGACTCTTTAAAAAACAGGTTGATAAATGGTTAGTTAATTTCAAAAAATATGTTGAAACATATTAAAAACTTAGTTCTTTTCGCTTAGAATTCAAATGTTTTACCATCATCGGTTAATTCTACATTATCAAAAACCTCCTGAGCTTCTTTTTTAAAATCGTTTAAGCTGTCGTAACGAGTTGAATAATGCCCTAACAATAAAGTGCCCACCTGAGCCTGTTTTGCGATGCTAGCGGCTTCCTTAGCAGTAGAATGCTTTGTTTTTGCCGCTATATTTTCATGCTTATCCAAAAATGTGGACTCATGATACAAAACACTCACATTTTTAATTATTGGTACTATGCTTTCCTTATACTTTGTATCACTGCAAAACGCATAACTTTTGGGTTTTATACCTGCTTTTGTTACAGTTTCATTTTTTATGATAGTTCCTTCTTCATTAACTACGTCAAAACCTTGTTTTAATTTTCGATAATACGCTAAATCAACTTGAGCTTCCTCAACCGCATTAATATCCAATTTGCGTTCACCTTCCTTTTCTTTGAAGAGGAAGCCATTAGTATAAATTCTATGATCTAGAGGAATAGTTTTTACAATTACTTTTTCATCTTCAAAAATTATTTCTGATTTATCAGATGTCAATTCATGAAAAATTAAATTATAATTGGTCCAGGAATCTGCCAATTTCATTTGTAAAGTAACCACTTCTTTAATGCCTTTTGGGCCGTAAATGTGCAAATCTGTTTCGCGAGTAAGTAGCCTAAATGTAGAAATTAATCCTACCAAACCAAAAAAATGATCGCCATGTAAATGTGAAATAAATATATGCTTAATGCGATTAAATTTTATTTTATGTTTACGTAATTGAACTTGAGTTCCTTCTCCACAGTCTATTAAAAACATATGGTTATTAATTTCTAATACTTGTGAAGTTGTATTATTTAAAGCTCTTGGAGTAGCGCTGTAACAGCCTAATATAGTTAGCTTCATAGTTATATTAGATGGTTATAATTTAAGAAATCAGAAACTGAAAACTGTTTTTTAAAAGTAAAAGCATATGGAGTGCTTCCATGCGCATTTAAATAATCTATTCTATTTTTAGCATCTTGAAATGTTGGCTGAACATCATTCTCTACATACCAAAAGGCCATATGCATCATTTTCATTTTGCCAAACCATTCTTTTTTACGCTTAAGTACTTCAATATGTCCTGAATTATACGTGAAATTAAAAAGAGATTCTAAATTTTCCCAAACAGATATATTTATTAGCAACGTATCATCTTTGAATACTAATGCACCTTCTTCTTTGTCTTCATCCTTCATTCGCCATACAAAACCATCGCTAACATCAGCAATTGTATTTATTTTATCTAAATTATTTACAAAATCTCGCATGATTGGATCGTCCATTGGCGCCAATCGTTTTGCTATATTAACTTGGGCAAGATTATAGTTACCCATATTAAAACCCTAAATCGCGTTCCATTTCTTCCATTTCAATAATATCATAAGCTTCTTGAATGGTAGGAACCACAATTAATTCTTCCGGCACACTATTTAAATCTAGATTATTGGTAACTATTACAAACGAATGCTTTGTAGCTCTGTGAGTATTTGATATTTGTAAAAACTCAGTAATATCCTCTAAAACCAATTTTTTTAATGATGTTAATGTAATAATTATATTATCATTTTTGAATTTTGGATATAACGACTGAAGCTTTTTTACTAATTCAACTATTGTCGCTTTTTCTTGAGTAATTATTGTAATATTTTCATTCTTATCGATAATCATATTTTACTGTTTAATTTTTGAAGCTAACAAATAAATAACTGCCATTCTAATAGCCACACCGTTTTGGACTTGTTCCAATATTATAGATTGTTTGGAATCGGCAACATCACTTGTAATTTCTACGCCTCTATTTATTGGTCCAGGATGCATGATTGTTATTTCTTTATCCAAAGAATCCAGCAAATCTTTATTAACTCCAAACTGTTGTGTATATTCTCTAGTTGATGGAAAATAATTAATATCCATACGTTCGTTTTGGACTCGAAGCATATTTGCTACATCACACCAATTAAGCGCTTTACGTAAGTTTGTTTCAACTTTTACTCCAAGCTTACCGATATACTTTGGCAATAAGGTTTTTGGTCCGCACACCATTACTTGGGCGCCTTGTAATTGCAGTGCAAAAATATTAGAAAGTGCCACGCGACTGTGTAAAATATCTCCAACAATAACAACTTTTTTTCCTTTTACTTCGCCTAGTTTTTCTCTAATAGAATACGAATCTAATAATGCTTGTGTAGGGTGTTCATGTGCACCATCGCCTGCATTTATTATACTTGCATTTACATGCTTAGATAAAAACACACCTGCTCCTGGATTTGGGTGTCGCATAACAACCATATCCACCTTCATAGATAAAATATTGCTTACGGTATCAATAAGAGTCTCTCCTTTTTTTACAGAAGACTGAGCTGATGAAAAATTAATTATATCGGCAGATAATCGCTTTTCTGCAAGTTCGAAAGACAATTTTGTTCGGGTAGAGTTTTCAAAAAATAGGTTTGCAATGGTTATATCCCTAAGAGAAGGCACTTTTTTAATCGGTCTGTTAATCACCTCTTTAAAATGATCGGCAGTTTCAAAAATAAGTTGAATATCTTTTTTGTTAAGATATTTTATTCCTAATAAGTGATTAACACTTAATTCGCTCATCGTTTCTTTTATTTGTCAATTAAGTAAACAGAATCTTCCTTATCGTATTCTTTCCAATTTACTTTTACTTTTTCATTATTAATAACATCTACCTGCCGTCCTCTATAATCTGGCTGAATTGGTAAATGTCTACTAAACCGTCTATCAATTAAAGTAAGCAGTTCAATCTCATCAGGTCTTCCAAATGATTGAATTGCAGTTAGCGCTGCTCTTATACTTCTGCCTGTATATAAAACATCATCAATAAATACGATGTTTTTATTTTCTACTATAAAGTTGATTTTTGTAGAATTAGCTTCTAATGGTTTTTCTCCTCTTCGAAAATCATCTCGATAAAATGTAATATCTAAATATCCTAATTGAATATTTTTAATTTTATAATCATCGGTAAGAATTTTGGCTAATCTATCAGCCAAAAACACCCCACGAGGCTGTAAGCCTATTAAAACAGTGTTAGAAAAATTGTTGTGTTTTTCAATTAGTTGACAAGCCAATCGATGAAGAATGATGTTTACCTCTTTTGCGTTAAGTAAAACTTTTTGACTCATATACTATCCAAACGTATTTGGAATACAAAGGTAATGGAAAATTTTAGAAGTAAAAACATAATACCTATAGTTAATTCTGCTTTGTTTTATTCCATAAAAAAAGCCTTCAATTTCTTGAAGGCTTTTTTATTTACTAATATGGAAAAATTACTCTTTCTCAGCTTTTGGCTCAGCTTTTGCTTTTGGCTTAGCTTTTGCTTTTGGCTTCGCTTTTGCTTTTGTAGCTTTAGCAGGTTTTCCGTCCATTTTATCTTTTAGAGCTTGTAAAGCATCATTAGCATCACCTAAAGTAGGTTTTGCTTCTGCTGCTGCAGTTGCTGCTTTTTTAACAGCCGCTTTTACATTTGCAACTTCTTCAGCTTTAAATATAGCTGTATGAGAAGCCACTACGCGCTTAAACTCTTTATTAAATTCGATAATTTTAAATTCTGCTTCTTCACCTTTTTTAAGTTTAGAACCATCTTCCTTTTCGAGATGACGAGAAGGTACAAATGCAACGATATCCTCGTTGAATTCGATAGTAGCTCCTTTATCAACTATTTCAGAAATTGCTGCTTTATGAACAGTTTCTAAGGCGAATTCAGTTTCATATTTATCCCAAGGATTAGAAGTAGTTTGCTTATGACCTAAACTTAATTTACGTCCTTCTACATCTAATTCTAAAACGACAACATCTAACTTATCACCAACTGCACAAAACTCAGATGGATGTTTGATTTTCTTAGTCCAAGATAAATCTGAGATGTAAATTAACCCTTCAATACCTTCTTCTAATTCAACAAAAACACCAAAATTTGTAAAGTTACGTACAATACCAGTATGCTTAGAACCTAATGGGTATTTGCCAGTTATATCAGTCCATGGATCTGCAGATAATTGCTTGATACCAAGTGACATTTTACGATCTTCTCTATCTAAAGTTAAGATTTGTGCTTCAACCACATCTCCTACAGAAACGAAATCTTGTGCAGAACGTAAATGTGTAGACCATGACATTTCAGAAACATGAATTAAACCTTCAACGCCATCAGCTACTTCAATAAATGCACCATAATCAGCGATTACAACTACTTTACCTTTTACTTTATCTCCTACTTTTACAGTATCAGCTAAAGCTTCCCATGGATGTTTACTTAATTGTTTTAATCCTAATTGGATTCTAGATTTGTTTTCATCAAAATCAAGGATAACAACATTTAATTTTTGATCTAATTCAACAATCTCATTTGGATGATTGATTCTAGACCAAGATAAATCTGTAATATGAACTAATCCGTCAACACCGCCAAGATCGATGAAAACACCGTAAGAAGTAATGTTTTTAACAATACCTTCTAATACTTGACCTTTTTCTAATTGACCAATGATTTCTTTCTTTTGTTCTTCAATATCGGCTTCAATAAGTGCTTTATGAGAAACTACTACATTTTTGAATTCGTGGTTGATTTTCACAACTTTAAATTCCATAGTTTTATTTACGTATTGATCGTAATCTCTAATTGGTTTAACATCAATTTGAGAACCTGGTAAGAATGCTTCAATTCCGAAAACATCTACAATCATTCCACCTTTTGTTCTGCATTTAACAAAACCATTTACGATTTCACCAGTTTCGTGTGCTTTATTAACACGATCCCATGCTTGAATTACACGTGCTTTTCTGTGAGATAATACTAATTGACCTGTTGCGTCTTCACGAACATCAATTAAAACTTCTACTTTGTCCCCTACTTTTAAACCAGGGTTGTAACGAAATTCATTTAATGAAATAACACCTTCAGATTTAGCATTGATATCTATAATAGCATCTCTATCAGAAATATGCACTACAGTTCCTTCAACAACTTCGTCATCAAGAGTGTCAACGAAATTTGCGGCTACTAATTTTTCAAATTCTTTAAGTTGTTTGTCATCAACCTCATCAATACCTTCTTGATAGTTATGCCAGTTAAAGTCTTTTAAGAATTTTTCGGGATTTGCTTTAGCTTCAGATACTACTGGAGCTTCTACTGTTGGAGCATCAGTTGCTTCAACTTCAGCTTGTTTTGCTTTTTCAGCCATTTGCTGATTATATTTTGTATTCTGAATGTTTCGGAAGATTTAAGCAAATAACAAACAGAAGTGTTATTTTTATTTTAGTTTACCCTTTTATCTTTCCAATGATTTGCTAAAAGGAGTGCAAAAATACATTATTTTGATAGAATTACCTAAAAATGAGAAAATAAAATAGTAACAATTATTTAATATGATGTGAGAAAATAATTCACTATATTGCTCATAGAAAATAATTACTAAAAATTTACAAATCATGATTAAAGCAAAATACCAGCCAGTATTGGATTTAGGCGAAGAATTAAACATCCAAGGCGGTGAAGTAACAGAAGAAAATGGTGTATTAAAAATTAAAGGTACCGCTAAAACACAGTATGAAAAAAATATACTTTGGGATAAAATAAAAGAAATTGGCGGATCAAACCCTTCAGATATCAAGGCTAATATTCAAGTGGCAGATGAGAGTGTTTTTGCTAGACACACTGTAAAAAGAGGAGAAACTTTAGGTAAAATTGCTAAGCATTATTACGGTAATGCATCAAAATACCAATTGATATTTAAAGCTAATTCTGATATCTTAAAGAATCCAGATTTAATTCATCCAGATCAGGAATTAATTATTCCAAATATCTAGGAGTCAATTCAATAAAACTTAAATGGCGAATCTTTATTTATTTAATGATTCGCTTTTTTTTATTCACAATCTTCCAAAGTCATTTTAACTAATTTCAAGATTTTATTGAATTGATCTTTTAAAGTCATATTTGAATTATCAATTTCAATAGCGTCATAAGCTTTTACTAAAGGGGAATCATCTCTATTAGAATCAATATAATCGCGTTCTTCAACATTTTTTAAAACATCTTGATAAATCACTTTGTCTCCACGTTCAATTAATTCATCAAAACGTCTTTTAGCTCTTGTTTCTGCAGAAGCAGTCATAAACAATTTAAGCTCTGCATCTGGAAAAACTACGGTCCCAATATCTCTACCATCCATTACCACACCTTTATTTTTTCCAAATTTTTGTTGTTGCTCTACTAGTTTTTGACGAACTTCTGAAACTGTTGAAACTTTACTCACAAAACTTGAAACTTCCAGGGTACGAATATCTTTTTCAACATTAACACCATTTAGATAAACTTCTGCAAAGCCTAATTTTGAATTAAATTCAAAGGTAATTTCAATTTTTGGCAATTGAAATATTAATGCTTCCTTATTAAAATCTGAATCATTGATAAGTCCGTTTTGCATCGCATAATACGTAACAGCCCGGTACATAGCTCCAGTGTCTACGTAAACATATCCTAAATGTTTTGCAAGCTGCTTAGCTATAGTACTTTTTCCGGTTGAAGAATACCCATCTATAGCTATAGTAATTTTTGTCATAACACATTTTGAATGAACAAAAATAGGTATTTATTGTAAATCTATTTGCAATCCAAAGAAGTTTGAATTTGCAGCACTAGAATATTTTGCATGTGTATAACTAAATCGCAGTTTATTCATTTTAATAGATATTCCTGCCGACAGGCCTGAGAAGTTACGTTGATCTACTATTCTAAGATCTTCGCCTCTTCGAAAATTATAACCTAAACGTATATTAAAACCTCCTTCTGGAAATAATTCTGCCCCAAATATTGTGTGCCTTATTACTTGACCTACGAAGCCAATTTTTTCGTTTGTTTGGTTTCCACTTAAATCGCTAGTTGTACGGGCCGGGTTTGGTCTTGAAATTGGCCATTCTTGTAAATTCTCTAATGTAAAATGCCACCTAATTGGTACATTTTCTAAGCGTTGCGACATCCCGAAAGCAACTTCAAAAGGAATAGATTCACGCAGTCCGGCATAGGTTGTTATTTGTGTTCCTAAATTTCTAATTACTAGAGCGGCTTTAAAATCTAATTTTTCATTTATATAAATTAAACCTAAATCTGTGGCTACGCCTAACGAATTATATTGTTCTAATTTTGAAGTTATTAGCTTTAAATTTCCTCCAAAATAAAAGTCGGAATATCCTAATTGTGTTGAATGCCCAAAAGACAAGGCAGCTTCATTCCCGGTAAAAGACCCAGTAGAATTACCGGATTCATCGTAACCATCAAATGAGCCATAGTTTATATATGTTATTCCAGCATGAAATGTTTGGGTTCTTCTATCAACTGTATATGCATAAGACGCTGTACCGTAACTTATACCACCTAAATAACTTGAATAATTTACCGCCAATTGATTATCCATTTCGATATTTATAGTTGCAGGGTTAAATAACCCCTGTGTCACATCGTAATCTACGTTAGTTAACACTTTACCACCTAAAGCTGCTTGACGAGGTGATGACATTAAATTCAAAAATTGGTAGGTAGACTCTCCTCCTACCTGCGAAAAAGATAAAGTAGTAATGAGCACACAAAAAATGGAGATAATTTTTCTTAGCATATTTACGATACAAAGTAAGTAAATCTATCTTAAAACGATTGCATGTATCATTTATTTTAAATCATAAAAAAACCTCGAAATTAATCGAGGCTCTAACATTATAATTTTTTCGGGTTTTTAACTTTTTGATTAGTGAGCGCCAATTTAACAACTTCACTCATATCTGATACATAATGAAACGTTAAGCCTTTTAGATATTCAGGTTTAATTTCTTCAATATCTCGACGGTTTTCTTCACACATTAAAATCTCTTTTATTCTGGCACGCTTTGCTGCTAAAATTTTTTCTTTAATTCCGCCAACAGGAAGTACTTTTCCACGAAGCGTAATTTCACCGGTCATAGCTAAACTCTTTTTTACTTTTCGTTGAGTAAATAATGACACTAGCGAAGTCAACATTGTGACTCCGGCACTAGGCCCATCTTTTGGAGTTGCCCCTTCAGGAACATGAATATGCACATTGTAATTTTCAAAAATAGATGATTTTATACCAAATTCATCAGCATTTGATTTAATATATTCCATAGCAATCGTAGCTGATTCTTTCATTACTTTTCCAAGGTTACCAGTAATATTCATAGCTCCTTTTCCTTTTGATAGGATGGATTCTATAAATAAAATATCGCCACCAACTCGTGTCCAAGCCAATCCTGTAACAACTCCCGCTACATTATTGTTTTCATATTTATCACGTTCTAATTTTGGACCACCTAAAACTTCAACAATATCCTCATTCGATATTTTTAAATTGTAGTTTTCTTCCATAGCTATATTTTTGGCAGCATATCTCACCATTTTAGCTATTTGTTTTTCTAGACCACGAACGCCAGATTCTCGCGTGTAACCTTCTACTATTTTTTCTAATTGAGGTTTGCCTATTTTTAAGTGTTTATCTGTTAAACCGTGTTCTTTAAGTTGTTTTGGCAGTAAATGTCGTTTCGCAATCTCAACTTTCTCTTCAATAGTGTAACCTGTTACATCTATTATCTCCATTCTATCACGTAGTGCCGGTTGAATAGTTGACAAACTATTACATGTTGCTATAAACATAACTTTTGATAGGTCGTAACCCATTTCTAAAAAATTATCATAAAACTCGTTGTTTTGCTCTGGATCTAAAACTTCCAACATTGCTGAAGAAGGATCTCCTTGATTTGAATTTGATAATTTATCTATTTCATCTAAAACAAATACTGGATTTGAAGTTCCTGCCTTTTTCAAACTTTGTACTATACGACCAGGCATCGCACCTATATAAGTTTTTCTGTGTCCTCTTATTTCGGCTTCATCTCGCAAACCTCCTAAAGAAATACGAACATATTCTCTCCCTAATGCCTCGGCAATCGATTTTCCTAAAGACGTTTTTCCAACACCTGGAGGACCATAAAGACATAGAATAGGCGATTTCATATCATTACGGAGTTTTAAAACGGCTAAATACTCAATAATTCTTCGTTTTACATCTTCTAATCCAAAATGATCTCTATCTAAGATTTTCATAGCTCTTTTTAGATCGAATTTATCCTTACTAAATTCGTTCCATGGTAAATCTAAAAACAATTCTAAATAGTTACGCTGAATTGAATACTCCGCGACTTGCGGATTCATGCGCTGCATTTTGGCTAGCTCTTTATCAAAATGTTTTGCTACTTTTTCATCCCAACTTTTTTCGATGGCTCTAGATTTCATCTCATCAATTTCTTCATCGTGATTTACGCCACCCAATTCTTCTTGAATGGTTTTCATTTGCTGATGTAAGAAATACTCGCGCTGTTGTTGGCTCATATCCATCTGAACTTTAGATTGAATATCATTTTTCAGTTCAAGTTTTTGGAATTCAACATTCATGAATTTAAGCGTGGCAAGTGCACGCTTTTTTAAATCATCCATTTCTAAAAGTGACTGTTTCTCAGAAACAGAAAGATTCATATTGGAAGACACAAAATTCACTAAAAAAGAGCTGCTTTCAATATTCTTTATCGCAAAAGATGCTTCACTAGGAATGTTCGGACTTTCTTTAATAATCTCGAGGGCTAATTCTTTAATAGAATCAATTATAGCTTTAAATTCTTTGTTTTTTATGGCTGGCTTAGCTTCCGGAATATCTCTGATAGTAGCCGTCATATAAGGATCTTCTGTAAGAACTTCGGCTACTTTAAAACGTTTTTTTCCTTGTATAATTACAGTAACATTTCCATCAGGCATTTTCAAAACACGCAAAATTCTTGCAACAGTTCCCGTTTCATTAATTTCTTTTGCCGTCGGGTTTTCTACAGATTCGTCTTTTTGAGCAACAACACCAATAACTTTTCCGCCTTTATTAGCATCATTTATAAGTTTTATTGACTTATCTCTACCCGCAGTGATAGGTATAACTACTCCTGGAAACAACACCGTATTTCTTAATGATAATATTGGTAAAGTTTCTGGTAGTTTTTCATTATTGATAGCTTCTTCATCTTCAGGAGTCATTAACGGGATTAATTCTGAATTTTCATCAAAATCCTGTAATGACAAACTGTCAAGGCTAATAAAATTAGATTTCTTCATATATATATTTAGGTCAATCTGTCATTAAAACAAAATCGAACATTTATAAGATTTAATTTAAAATACTGAATATCAATATTTTATAATATAATTGATGTATTCAACACTAATATAATTTCAATAGCTATGCCATTAATGAAATGCCTACTGATAAAAGATATTACATCTTGCCTGCTTTTTTCAATGCGAATAATAACACAATGGGTATTGCAAGTAAACCAATCATTAATAAATTAGTTTTAAATAACCACGGAGACAACATTAGCGTTATTAAATAACCACCAATGGCACCACCAAAATGAGCATCATGACCAATATTTCCTATTTTGTTTTTCATTCCGTATATAGAATACAGTAAATAACCAATACCAAAGATATAGGCTGGAATAGGAATTGGAATAAAAAACATATACAAACTCATTCCAGGTTGTAATAATATGGCAGAATATAAAACTCCCATTACTGCACCACTTGCGCCAACCGCACTATAATGATATTCATTTTTATGAAAGTAAAGTGATAACAAACTACCTAATGCCAAACTTCCAAAATAAATAAATAGAAATTGTATCGGACTTAATAGGTTAATTACAACATCAGCAAAAAAATACAACGTAAGCATATTTAATAATAAATGTTGCATATCGGCGTGTAAAAACCCACAGCTAAACATCCGTATTTTTTCGCCACGTTGTATTCCTCCAACTTGAAATTTATATTTGTCAAAAAAGTTATAATCATTAAATCCTTTGTATGATATAATTACGTTAGCTACTATTATGATAATTGTTACTATACTTAAATTGCCCATTAGTTGTAAACGTTTAAAGTCAAATTAATATATATTTGCCACTACAAATCTAAAATTAATTAATGCAATTTCTAATTTATATTATTGTTTATCCTTTTTTGTGGATTATTTCAGTATTACCGTTTAGACTATTATACTTGATTTCGGATGGACTTTATATATTACTTTATAACATTATTGGCTATAGAAAAAAGGTTGTAACCGATAATTTGAAGCTTGTTTTTCCTGAAAAGTCTGAAAAGGAAATTAAAAGCATTCGTATCAGATTCTATAAACACCTTTGTGATATGTTTTTAGAAATGGCAAAAACCATGACTATTTCTCAAAAAACTTTAGACGCTCGATTTAAAATTAAAAACCCTGAGGAGATGAAGCGTTTAGAGTCTTTAAACAAAAGTGTTATTTTAATGTATGGCCATTATGCTAGTTGGGAATGGTCGTTAGCACTTCAAAATCATGTAAAATTTGATGGATTTGCAGTTTATAAACAATTAGCGAATAGGTATTTTGATAAATTGGTTAGAGATATGCGATCAAAATTTAATACCACACTAATTAACACTAAAGAATCTATTAGTATAATTAAAAGCAATGAAGCTAATAATTTGAAAAGCATAATTGCGTTTTTAAGTGATCAATCTCCACGATTATCAAAAGAAGTGTATTGGGGAGAATTTATGGGTATTGAAGTACCATGTTTTACTGGTGCAGAACGTTTAGCTAAAAAATTAGATTTATCAATTTCCTATTTAAAAGTTACTAAATTAAGACGTGGTTATTATGAAGGAGAAATATTAACGCTTGCAGAAAAACCTAACGAATACGAAGATTACAAAATAACTGATTTGTTTTTACATGAAGTAGAAAAGCAAATTTATGATGCTCCAGAATTTTACTTTTGGACTCATAAACGATGGAAACACTTTGGAAAGAATAAATTATAATTTCTTATTTAATACCAGAAACAGATAGTCTCCCAAATCATTTTTATAAGATTTAATCACGTCGGTTATTTTTCCTGAATTTATATCTTTTCGTAAAGCGATTAGCCCTTTTTCAACCTCCACTTTGTTGGCCAGTGATGAAAAAGAAGAAATCCCGTGCCTTATAGACTCATTAAAATATAATTCTGGATTGTGTTTACCACAATACAGAAACTTATCTTCTAAATCGGGTTTTACAAAGTAGTTTTCAGATGTTTTAAATTTAAATCCAGCTTTTTTAGCTGCCATTTCAATTTTATTAATCGAAGGCATTTGAATTATTGAAGCGTTCATCATTTTTGGGAAATAATGGTTTAGCCAATAGCCTTTCATCTGTTCCGGTGAAGAAGTGAAAATAACCAAATCTCCATCTTTTTTTAATATTCTAAATAGCTCTGTAAATGCTTTTTTAAAATCGGTCCAATGATGAATGGTTAATGATGCCATAATCCCATCAACATAGTCATTCGGTAGACCCGTTTTTTCAGAAACACCTAATTTCCATTCAACATCCGGGTTTTTACTTCTAGCAATATCCAGCATTTTTACGGATGGATCAATTCCAATAAAGCCAACTCCTCTTTTTTGTAAAGTTATTGTGTAATTCCCCGTACCGCAGCCAATATCTAGATAAAGCCCATTGTGTTTTGGATTTAAATATTTTAGTAATTGACTAGTAAGATAAGGGTCTGCTCTACGTGTTGAATTGTAATTAATTCCTATGTCATCGTATTTTACAGACATCCAATTTTTAAATATTTGTTATTACACCTATTTCTTCAATAAATATATTCAAAACTTTTAATTCGAAATTATTACTGAATTTCGTCAAGTAATTTCTTAAATGAAGGATTGTTTTTTAACCCCTTTTCCATTCTGTCAGATAATTTTAAATGAAAATTATGATTAACTTCAACTATTACAGGCCCATCTGGAGTTATTGCTACATCCCAACCCAATAAAGGGAGATTAAATAAAGAACAAGCCTTGATAACTATTTCTTTAACTTGAATATAGAAAGGGATCTGGAAATCATCGAAAATAACACCTGAATCAGGGTGTTTATAATATACGCCTCCGCCTTTATCTAAGAGCTGTAACCCTTCACTAAGCATTTTACCTGTTTCTTTATTAAATGGTACAACAATACCTCCAGCATGAGCATTATCTAGAATAGCACCCATTTTTCCTATCCTTAAAAATCCTGCTAAAATTTCTACTTCATTTTTTTCATTTTTGTATGTGGCAATCCTTAATGTATTTATACTAGAATTATTTATTTTACTTAATGATTCATGTTGTATTATTAATTCTTGGAATATAAATGATTTGGATAAAACTAAATTAATAAGGTCATAGTCTATTTTCTGGAAAGTTTTTATGTCTATAATAAAAATATTTTTTCCCTTTATTCCATCGATTGGCTTACAGATGATTCGATCAATATTTACTTCATTAAAAAAAGAATCTAAAAACGAGATAAAATCCTGTTCAGAATTTAGAGTAATAACATTTTCATTATAAAAAAATATGTTTTTTAGATTATGAAAAAAAATTCGAGGTGTTGAAATATTATTTTTAAAAAGCAATTCTTCAAATAACAATTTATTTTCAGCTAATTCTACTTGGTTTTTTGCGAATGATTCTGACCATGACAGCAATTTTTTATCTTCATTTATGCTTAAATAATCTTTATAGTTGTAGACGTTTTTTCGGTAAAGTAAATGAGTAATATAATCTACAGGTAATTTTTTATGGGATATAAAAAGTATTGCAAATTCTTTAATAATTTGTAACCACTTTTTTTTATTCTTATCTCTAAAAAAAAACAATAGAATTCTTTTATTTCTTTTTGATATCAAAATCTAAAATTTTATTTTCTTTATCTCCTCAATAATCTTATCAGCTAAACCATCGGCTTCAGCCTGCGATTTTGCTTCTGTATAAATTCGAATAATAGGCTCGGTATTACTTTTACGTAAATGCGCCCAACTTTCTGCGAAGTCTATTTTCACGCCATCAATTGTAGTTAATTGTTCGTTCTTATAACGGTTTTCCATTTCTTTTAAAATTCCGTCAACGTCTAAACCAGGCGTTAATTCAATCTTCTTTTTACTCATAAAATAATTTGGGTAAGTTTTTCTAAGTTGGCTAACACTTATGTTTTTATCGGCCAATAAACTTAAAAACAAAGCAACACCAACTAAAGCATCACGTCCGTAATGCGCTTCGGGGTAAATTATCCCACCATTTCCTTCTCCACCAATAACAACTTTATTTTTTTTCATCAATTTTACAACATTCACCTCGCCAACAGCGCTGGCTTCGTAAGTTCCACCATGCTTTTCGGTAACATCTCGCAACGCTCTTGTAGAGCTCATATTACTCACAGTATTTCCAGGTGTTCTGCTCAAAACATAGTCTGCACACGCCACTAACGTATATTCTTCACCAAACATGTCGCCGTTTTCATCAACAAACGCTAATCGATCAACATCTGGGTCGACTACTATCCCAAAATCTGCTTTATGCTTTTTTACAGCTTCAGATAAATCTGTTAAATGTTCTTTAAGCGGTTCCGGATTATGAGGAAAATGTCCGTTTGGTTCACAGTACAACTTTATAACATCAACGCCTAAACGTTCTAAAAGTAAGGGTATAGCAATACCTCCCGTAGAATTAACACCATCAACAACTACTCTAAAACGCCCTTGTTCAATTGCTTTCACATTTACTAAATCGAGATCTAAAACCTCAATGATATGTAAATCTATATATGCTTTGTTTTTTGTGATTTTGCCTAGACTGTCTACATCAGAAAAACTCATGCTATCACTTTCAGCAATCTCTAAAATTTTCGAACCATCATGGGCATCTAAAAACTCTCCTTTGTGGTTTAAAAGCTTTAAGGCATTCCATTGTTTCGGGTTATGACTGGCAGTTAAAATAATACCACCATCTGCATGTTCTAAAGTAGTAGCAACTTCTACGGTTGGTGTTGTAGACAATCCAACGTCAACAACGTCAATACCTAAACCAACTAAAGTGTTCATTACCAAGTTTTGCATCATTAGTCCAGAAATACGCGCATCTCTACCCACTACTACTTTATAATTTACTTTATCCCGTTGTTGTTTTAACCAAACACCATAAGCAGATGCAAATTTTACGGCATCAATGGGTGTTAAATTTTCGCCTACTTGTCCGCCAATAGTTCCTCTAATTCCTGAAATTGATTTTATAAGTGTCATCCTTGATTTTAAAATTTAAAAAACAAATATAGTATTTCAAAATCGGAATTCTTAAATCGGAATTCGTAAATTTCACGAATGAATTATTTGGCACATATATATCTTTCTGGTGAAAATGATTTAGTTACTATAGGCAATTTTATTGCAGATGGCATTAAAGGTAAAAAATACAAAAAACACACTAAGGAAATTCAAATAGGGGTTCTGCTTCATAGACATATTGATACATTTACTGATGCACACGAAACTGTGCGAGTTAGCACCAAACGTCTTCATGAAAAGTATGGCCACTATTCCGGAATTATCGTTGATATTTTATACGACCATTTTTTGGCTAAAAATTGGAGAAAATATAGCAACGTACCTCTAGATGAATATGTAAGTAATTTTTATGATTCTCTAGAAGAACACTTTGAAATTTTACCTCTTCGTATTCAAAAAATGATGCCTTATATGATTGCTGATAACTGGTTATTAAGTTATGCTTCAATTGAAGGTATAACGCGAGTTTTAGACGGAATGAATAGACGGACTAAAAATATATCTGGCATGAACAAAGCTGTAAATGAATTAGAAGAATTTTATAAAGAATTTGAAAACGAATTCACTATCTTTTTTGATGAATTAATTCAATCTTCAAGTAAAAAACTAAACACCCTTAATAAAATATATTTATGAAAAACATCACTTATTTATTGCTGATTTTAATTGTTTTAGGTTCATGTAAAAAAACAGATATAACTACTATAAAAAAAGAACCGCAATTAGGCTTAATTACAAAAAATGCTATGGTAGTTTCAGCACGTAAAGAAGCCTCAAAAATAGGTAGCGACATTATGGAAAAAGGCGGTAATGCTTTTGACGCTATGGTTGCAACGCAGTTAGCACTGGCGGTTGCCTATCCTTATGCCGGTAATATTGGTGGTGGCGGATTCATGGTATATCGAAAAGCTACTGGAGAAATTGGTTCGATTGATTTTAGGGAGAAGGCACCAATTGCAGCAACTAAGAATATGTATTTAGATGAAAATGGGGAGATTATTCCAGATAAAAGCACATTAGGCGCTATGGCAGTTGGAGTTCCCGGTACTATTGCGGGTGTTTTTGCGGTGCACGAAAAATTAGGTTCCTTGCCTATAGAAGATATTTTAACACCAATTATTCAATTAGCCTATAAAGGCGTGGTAGTTACAGAAAAACAAGAAAAACGTATACAGGAATATCAGCCTTTATTTCCGAAAGCAAATAAAGATTCTATAATTTTTGATAAACACTGGAAAACCAATGATACAATAAAATATCCAGCGCTTGCAAAAACTTTCGAACGTATATTAAAATTTGGAAGAGATGAGTTTTATAAAGGTGAAACTGCCAAAAAACTTGCTAAATTCATGCAAGATAATGGTGGTTTAATTACAGTGGAAGATCTAGCTTTATATGAAGCTAAATGGCGTACTCCAATTACATTTAATTACAAAGGATTAAAAATTATTTCCATGTCACCACCTTCAAGCGGTGGAATTTGTTTAGCCCAAATATTGAAAATGATTGAGCCCTTCAATCTAAAAGAATATGGTCACAATTCTGTAAAAACCATTCAAGTAATTACTGAAGCCGAACGACGTGCTTATGCCGACAGAAGCTTTTATTTAGGAGATCCTGATTTTGTTGATGTTCCAATTAATGCACTCCTCAATGAACAATACCTTAAAAATCGCATGTCCGATTTTTCATTTGAAAAAGCCACACCATCAAGTGATGTGTCGCATGGAAATGTTGAAATTATTGAAAGTGATGAAACCACCCATTATTCTATAATAGATACTTTTGGTAATGCAATATCAGTAACTACAACCTTAAATGGCGCTTATGGCTCAAAATTATATTGCCAGGAGCTCGGTTTTTTTCTAAATAATGAAATGGACGATTTTAGTAGCAAACCCGGTGAACCTAATATGTTCGGACTTATTGGCGCCGAAGCCAATAGTATTGCACCAGAAAAGCGTATGTTAAGTTCTATGACTCCAACAATTGTTGAAAAAGACGGCAAACTATTAATGACAGTTGGTACACCCGGCGGGTCAACAATTATAACATCGGTTTTGCAAACTATTTTAAATGTCGAAGAGTTTGATATGACTATGCAAGATGCGGTTAATGCAGCTAGATTTCATCATCAATGGTTGCCAGACGAAATAAGAATGGAACCAAATTTATTTGATATATCCATAATTATTGAACTTCAAAAATTAGGATATATAATCAATGAAGAAGATTCACCTGTAATTGGCAAGGTCGATGGAATACTGGTTTTAGATGATGAATCGTATGAGGGTGGTGCAGATTATCGAGGTGACGACACGGCTGTCGGTTTTTAGTGTTATTCTTTCCCTAAAACAATAGTATTTAATAATTTAGCTCACTTACCACTTAAAGTGTGATGAAATTTTATGATTAAAAAATCAAAAAAAATATTTAAAATTACTTTTGGGATAATCATATTTATCACCTTACCAAGTTTACTTCTTTATGGCTTCTTATATTTTAAATATAATGAAGATTTACCAACAGGCATTCAAGGTGAGCAGGCTGATGCCTTGGCCTATAAAATGCTTGATGCCTTAAATTACGACGCTTATAAAAACACAAATCACTTAGAATGGACATTTAAAAAAAGACATCATTATAACTGGAATAAAAACAACAATACGTGCGAAGTTTATTGGAAAGAATATAAGGTATTACTCGACTTTAATGATCTCGATAAAAGCAAAGCATACATTCATAGCTTTATAATTGATAGTGATATGGCTCCAGGATTAATAGATAAAGCCATAAAATATTTTAATAATGACTCATACTGGTTAGTAGCACCGTATAAAGTTTTTGATGCTGGAGTAGAGCGTCGATTAGTAAAAACCGAGGATAATGGCGACGCACTTTTAGTAACATATAAGTCTGGCGGTACAACTCCTGGGGATTCTTATTTATGGTTGCTTGATAAAAATGGCAAACCAACTGCATTTAAAATGTGGGTTTCAATTTTACCTATTCAAGGACTTGAAGCATCATGGAACGACTGGACAATCACTTCTAGTGGTGTACAATTACCAACTTTTCATAAACTTCTAGTTTTAGGTTTAGAGATTGATGATATAAAATCTGCAATTTAAATTTTTAAATATTGAATTGAAATATTTACTAAATCCAAACAACCATTCTTAGAATTCGTTAAATTTTTGTTAATTCAATAAAATTTATTTAAAACTATTACCCCTAATAAAAACAAGGTTGCAATCAAAAAAATACCTAATTTTAATCTTCTACATATTCCGAAAAAAGGGTTTGAATTAACTTTTTATTTAATTTTACATAATAAGCCCTATTATTAAATAGGTTCAAAAAATTTAAACTATTTCTAGGTCGAAAACTCCACTATTGACACTAGTTATTTCACATTGTATATTTGTATTATAAACGCTAAAATTGATATATTATGAAAAAAATAATTTACTTATTATTCTTTATTTATGGAGTTTCTTTTGCGTCATCAAATTCATATACAGATGCCAGTAATACGGATCCTGAAATTGGAGATGTTTTAAAAATAAAGAATCCAAAAACGGTATCCTTTAAACATATAGATTTTCCCCGGTTAAATTTTATTGTGAAACGCGGAGGTATTTCAAATTACAAAAGTGTTTATGGAGAATTAGTGGTTGTTAAAAAAGTAAATGATAATAATGGTGAAGTTCATGTTGTACTTGAAAGAAAGGATGGGAAAAAGTTTTTTGGTTTTCTAAAACAAGTCACTGCAAATTATAACCAATCAATTGATTCCGGCGAAATTGTAAAAGTAACTTTATAAGATTAAAATATTTATAACTTTACATTTAAATAGAAACTATCTATAATTAGTTTCTATTTTTTTTTGCTGTAATATCGGGATTACACTTTATCTATAATTTACATCGAAAATTGTACCTTTGCACTTTTGCCTATTTATGAGCCAATTTGATGATTTTATTGAAGTAAAAGGAGCCAGAGTACATAATCTTAAAAATATAGATGTTTCTATTCCTCGTGAAAAACTAGTTGTGATAACTGGACTTTCAGGAAGCGGAAAATCTTCACTCGCTTTTGATACCATTTATGCGGAAGGTCAGCGTAGATACATTGAAACATTTTCAGCCTATGCCAGACAGTTTTTAGGAGGCTTAGAGCGTCCAGATGTTGATAAAATTGATGGTCTCTCACCCGTTATTGCGATCGAGCAAAAAACTACAAGTAAATCTCCCCGATCAACCGTAGGAACCATAACAGAGATTTACGATTTTCTGCGATTATTATTTGCTCGTGCCAGTGATGCATATAGCTACAACACTGGAGAAAAAATGATAAGTTATAGTGATGAGCAAATTAAAGAACTCATCATTACCGATTTTAAAGATAAACGAATAAATATTTTAGCGCCGGTTGTTCGCTCTAGAAAAGGACATTACCGTGAATTATTCGAGCAAATTGCAAAACAAGGATTCGTTAAAGTGAGAACAGATGGCGAAATACGCGATCTAGTAAAAGGAATGAAATTAGACCGTTACAAAACTCATGACATACAAATTGTAATTGATAGACTTAAAATTGACGATTCCGTTGATAACGATAAACGATTAACAGAGACCATTAATACAGCCATGTATCATGGGGAAGACGTTATTTTAGTTATCGACCAAGACACCCAGAAAACACGTTATTTTAGTAGAAATTTAATGTGTCCAACATCCGGGATTTCTTATCCAAATCCTGAACCAAATAATTTTTCATTTAATTCACCAAAAGGAGCTTGTAATCATTGTAATGGTATAGGAATGCTATATCAAATTAATGAAAATAAAATTATTCCTGACCCCAAACTATCTATAACAAATGGCGCTTTAGCTCCGCATGGTTCGGAAAAAAATAGTTGGATTTTTAAACAGTTCGAAACTATAGCGCAAAGATTTAGCTTTAAATTAACCGACGCTTTTAAGGATATTCCGGAGGATGCCAAACAAATGATTTTGTACGGTGGTAATGAAAAATTTGCAGTTGAAAGTAAAACTTTAGGTGTTACCAGAGATTATAAAATAGATTTTGAAGGAGTTGCCAATTTTATTGAAAACCAATATAAAAATGCCGAATCTACGTCGTTAAAACGATGGGCAAAAGCATATATGGACAAGGTGAAATGCCCAATTTGTGAAGGTTCGCGATTAAAAAAGGAATCGCTTAATTTTAAAATAAACAATAAAAATATAGCGGAACTTGCTAATAAGGATATTGTTGAATTAGCAGATTGGTTTCAAGATTTGCATAATCATTTATCTGAAAAACAATTAAAGATTGCAGACGAAGTGATTAAAGAAATAAAATCTCGATTACAGTTTTTATTGGATGTCGGGTTAGACTATTTAGCACTTAACAGAGGCTCAAAATCGTTATCTGGTGGTGAAGCCCAACGTATTCGGTTAGCAACACAAATAGGTTCCCAATTAGTTGGAGTGTTATATATTTTAGATGAGCCGAGTATTGGATTACATCAGCGCGATAACGAAAAACTTATAAATTCACTTATTTCTCTTAGAGATATTGGAAATTCAGTAATTGTAGTAGAGCACGATAAAGATATGATTGAACGGGCAGACTACGTGATTGATATTGGGCCAAAAGCTGGAAAGTACGGCGGTGAAATAATAAGTATTGGTGCACCAAAAGAATTATTAACACACAATACTTTAACTGCTGATTATTTAAACGGTAATAAAGAAATTGAAGTACCTATAAAACGAAGAACAGGAAATGGCAATTTTTTAGAACTAAAGGGATGCACTGGTAATAATCTTAAAAACGTATCGATTAAACTTCCATTAGGGAAAATGATTGGCGTAACAGGTGTTTCGGGTAGCGGGAAATCCACGCTAATTAACGAAACTCTCTATCCTATTTTAAATGCACATTACTTTAATGGTGTAAAAATTCCAATGCCATATAAAACCATAAAAGGCTTGGAACATATTGACAAAGTAATCGATATTAATCAGTCTCCAATTGGTAGAACACCGCGGAGTAACCCCGCAACATATACAGGAACGTTTAGTGAAGTGAGGGCGCTTTTTGCAAAAATACCTGAAGCTATGATTCGTGGCTATAAAGCTGGTCGATTTAGTTTTAACGTAAAAGGCGGTCGATGCGAAACCTGCCAAGGTGGTGGTCTACGAATTATCGAAATGAATTTTTTACCAGATGTGTATGTAGAATGTGAAACCTGCCAAGGCAAGCGTTTTAATCGTGAAACTTTAGAAATTCGATATAAAGGAAAATCGATTAGCGATGTTTTGAATATGACAATTAACGAAGCAGTTGAATTTTTTGAGCACATACCTAAAATTTACAAAAAATTAAAAACTATTAAAGATGTTGGACTAGGTTATATAACTTTGGGTCAACAAAGTACCACGCTCTCTGGAGGTGAGGCACAACGTATAAAACTTGCTACAGAGCTTTCAAAAAGAGATACAGGAAATACATTTTACATTTTAGATGAACCAACTACAGGGCTACATTTTGAAGATATTCGTGTACTATTAATCGTTCTAAATAAATTAGTAAACAAAGGAAATACTGTCGTAATTATTGAACATAATTTAGATGTTATAAAAACCGTTGATCATATTATTGATATAGGATACGAAGGCGGAAAAGGAGGCGGTCAAATTATAACTGAAGGTACGCCAGAAGAAGTCTCAAAGCATAAAAAGAGCTATACTGCTAAATATTTAAGGAACGAATTATCAAAACTTAATTAGTATTTACTTATAATCGTATTTATACTTTAATAGTATTTTAATAGTTACAATTAAAGTTATCTGATTTATAAATATTATTTTGCAACAAATAAATAACAAAATCAAATGAAAAAAGAACAACATCACAAAGGTTGGAATGAAATAAAAACAAACGACTCCTGGGCCATTTTTAAAATCATGGGAGAGTTTGTGAATGGATATGAAAAATTAAGTAAAATAGGCCCCTGTGTATCAATCTTTGGATCTGCAAGAACAAAACCAGAACATAAATATTATAAACTCACAGAAAAAATAGCACATAAAATTGTTGATGCGGGTTATGGTGTAATTACTGGTGGCGGTCCTGGAATTATGGAAGCTGGTAATAAAGGCGCGCATTTAGCTGGCGGAACTTCTGTTGGGCTAAACATTGAATTACCGTTTGAACAGCACGATAATCCATATATCGACCATGATAAAAGTTTAGACTTTGATTACTTCTTTGTAAGAAAAGTGATGTTTGTAAAATACTCGCAAGGATTTGTTGTTATGCCAGGTGGATTTGGTACACTAGACGAGCTTTTTGAAGCAATTACTTTAATACAAACTCATAAAATTGGAAAATTTCCAATAATCTTAGTTGGTACAGAATTTTGGGAAGGATTGATGGATTGGGTTAAAAAAACACTTTTAAATTCGTTCGAAAACATTAGCGCAAAGGACTTAGATCTTATGCATATTGTAGATTCTGAAGATGAAGTTATTAGTATTTTGGATGACTTCTATAAAAAGTCAGGATTTAGTCCAAATTTCTAATTTAAAAATCCCTCAGCCTAAATTTTGGTTTGGTAATATAGTCATAACTAAAGAATTTTAACTTAAATCCTTTATTTACTATATTGCAGCGCCTTACATGAACACTTAACTTAATGTTTTATTAATTTGAAATTGCGCCTTTTAATTTGTTTAGTATTTTCATTAATACAATTCACATCCTTTTGTCAAAATAAAATTGACCTTAAGGGAGTATTTGATATTGAAAATAAACAAATAAAAATATCTCAAACAATACATTATTTTAATGCTTCACAAGTAGTTCTAGATACTATTTACCTAAACGATTGGGCTAATAGTTATTCAACTAAAAAAACACCCCTAGCAATTAGAATTGCCGATGAATACAATAATAATTTTCATTTAGCTAAAAATGAAGATAGAGGCTTCTCAGTCATTACTTCAATAAAACAAAATAATACAAATTTGTTTTACGAAGAACTAAAAAATCAAAATGACATTTTAAAAGTTGCTTTAGTCAAACCACTGCAACCTAATAATTATTATACTATTCAACTCGAATATATAGTTCAAGTTCCTAATGCAAATTTCACTAGTTACGGGCTTACAGAAGAAGGTGATTTTAATTTAAGATATTGGTACATAACACCGGCTATTTATAATGGCGAATGGCAATATTATAGCAATAAAAATTTAGATGATTTATATATTCCAAAGTCCGATATTACAATTGAAATTGAACATCCAAACGGATACAAATTAACTTCAGAATTAGATTTAACTAATTTAACTCAATTATCTAATAAACAAATAGTTAAACTAGAAGGTAAAAATAGAATTAATACTAAGCTGTTTTTAAAAAGAAAGTCTGATTTTAAAACCATTCAAGATGATAATTTTACTTTTGTTTCAAATATCAACGACGATGAAATTGAAGTAATTGATAAGGTTTTGATAACCGAAAAAATAACCAAATTTATTTTTGAAAATTTAGGCGAATACCCGCATAAAAGATTATTACTAACTCAAATCGATTATGATAAAGATCCTATTTACGGATTAAATTTTTTACCAAGTTTTCTGCAGCCATATCCGATTTACTTTCAATATGAATTAAAATTATTAAAAGTTGCATTACGCAATTATTTAGAAAATACACTTTTAATAAACCCAAGAAAAGAACAGTGGTTGATAGATGGTATCCAGATTTACTATTTAATGAATTACATAGATAAGCATTACCCAGATATGAAATTTTTAGGGTCTATTGCTGGATTTTGGGGCGTTAGAGCGTTTCATGCTGCCGACATGAAGTTTAACGATAAATATCAGCTAGCTTTTATGCTTATGGCAAGAACGAATCGCGATCAGCCATTAACAATGCACAAAGATTCATTACTTAAGTTCAATAGCAATCTAGCGAACAAATATAAAGCTGGAATTGGACTTAAGTATTTAGACGATTTTGTAAATAGCAATATTGTTCAGCATAGCGTTGAATCTTTTTTAAAAGAAAATAATTTAAAAGAAACGTCCGCGAAGGATTTTGAGGACTTTATAAAGACAAAAACAGACAAAAATATAGAATGGTTTTTTGATGATTATTTAACTACAAGAAAAAAAATAGATTTTAAAATTAAAAAAGTTTTAAAAACTGAAGACTCTATTACGGTCACAATAAAAAACAAACGAGATAACAATATGCCTATTTCGTTGTATAGCCTCAAAAATGATAGTGTTGTTTTAAAAACATGGGTTGAAGATATCGACAAAAACAAAACGTTAACAATTCCAAGAAACCAAGCAGATAAACTAGTATTAAATTATGATGGCATTATTCCAGAAATAAATGCCCGAGATAATTGGAAATCATTAAAAGGATTTTTTTTTAACAACAAACCATTTCAATTAAGACTTTTTAAAGACATAGAAGACCCCAATTACAATCAAGTTTTCTTTATGCCTACTGCAGAGTTTAATAACATTTACGATGGTTTAACTTTAGGTCTTCGAGCGTATAACAAAACTGTTTTAAGAAAATTATTTAATTATAAAATAGGACCGCAATATGCCTTTAAATCTAACTCTTTAACAGGTTCCGCATCTGTTTCAAAATCTCACTATTTAGAAAACAGTAACTTATATCATATAAATTACGGTATCGTTGGCGGTTACTCTTCCTATGCTGAAAATTTGTTTGTTAGAAAAATAACACCTTCATTAACTCTTAATTTTAGAGAAGATGACGATTTTAGATCAAACAAACGCAAAGCGTTGTATTTTAGATACATAGATATACATCGAGATAAGGACATAAATAATATTTTATCTTCTAATCAGCCAAATTATAGTGTTTTTAATGCTCGATTTATTCATTCAAATGACAATCTTATCAATTTTAATAAATGGTACACAGATTTTCAATTAGGCGAAAATTTTAGTAAGATTTCGTTTAATTATGAATACAGACGATTATATGAAAGCAACAGGCAATTAAATATTCGCGCTTATGCCGGTACTTTTTTAAAAAACAATACCGATCCTACTTCCAACTATTTCAGTTTTGCACTTGACAGACCAACAGATTATTTGTTTGATTACAGCTATCTAGGACGTTCAGAAGCAAGCGGTATATTCAGTCAGCAATATATAGATGCCGAAGGTGGGTTTAAATCAAAATTAGAAACACCTTTTGCTAATCAATGGATTACCACCTTTAATACAAGTACCACGCTTTGGAAATATATTTTGGCATATGGTGATTTAGGTTTAGTAAAAAACAGAATGGATTCTCCAAAATTTGTTTATGACTCAGGAATTAGAGTTAATTTAGTAACTGATTATTTTGAGTTATATTTTCCTATATATTCAAACCTTGGATGGGAAATAGCTCAACCTCGCTACGACCAGAAAATTCGAATTAAATTCACTTTAGATCCACAAGCACTTTTAGGGCTATTTAGAAGACGTTGGTACTAAATCAGTATATTGTATTATTATCAGTAATATCTATTTTTACTGAATATAACACAATTTTCTCTATTAAAATCTTATTTTTTTATATAATTGTCAGTAAATTATAGGTTATTATAATTGTGAAAAAGGTAATTTTTAGGTAATTTCGCAAAATAAAAGCATTCTATGCAACCTTTAATCAATTTGAAAAACAACCTATCATTCGAAGACTTTAAAACGGAAGTTATAGCTGACTATAAACTAGCCGTAGAAAGTAGAGAGTGTAGTTTATTGGGGAGGCGTGAAGTGCTAACAGGCAAGGCGAAATTTGGAATTTTTGGCGATGGAAAAGAAGTGCCTCAATTGGCAATGGCAAAAGCTTTTTTAAAAGGCGATTGGAGGTCGGGATATTATAGAGACCAAACCTTTATGATGGCTATTGGAGCCTTATCTAAAGAACAATTTTTTGCAGGTTTATATGCCAATACAAATTTAGATTTAGAACCCATGTCAGCTGGTCGCCAAATGGGCGGTCACTTTGTAACGCACAGCTTAAATGATAACGGAAGTTGGAAAGATCTTACAAATCAATATAATTCTAGTGCCGACATCTCTCCTACTGCAGGACAAATGCCTCGTTTATTAGGTTTAGCACAAGCTTCTAAAATTTATAGAAACGTTAAAGGTATTAATACTTCCAATTTTTCCAACAACGGAAACGAAATAGCTTGGGGAACTATAGGTAATGCAAGTACTAGCGAAGGATTGTTTTTCGAAACAATAAACGCTGCAGGCGTAATACAAGTTCCGATGGTTATAAGTATTTGGGATGATGAGTATGGCATCTCTGTACATGCAAAACACCAAACTACAAAAGAAAATATTTCTGAAATATTAAAAGGATTTCAGCGTGATAAGGAGAATAACGGTTACGAAATTTTACGAGTAAAAGGGTGGGATTATGCCAATTTAATAGAAACCTATCAGGAAGCAGCAACAATTGCAAGAGAAGAACATGTACCTGTTTTAATACACGTTCTAGAACTTACACAACCACAAGGACATTCTACTTCAGGTTCTCATGAGCGATATAAAAATCAAGACCGATTAGACTGGGAAGCCAAACACGATTGCAACTTAAAAATGCGGGAATGGATGATTGAAAGTGGCATAGCTACCAATGAATCACTTATTGAACTTGAAAGAGCTGTTAAGCGTGAAGTGAGAGAAGCTAAAAAGAACGCTTGGAACACTTTTTTAAAGCCACTTAAAAAAGAACAACAAGAATTGTTATCAATTCTAAAACAAGTAGAATCAAAAAGCCAAAACCGAGTTTTTATATCCAAACTTAAAGATGCTTTAGCAGCTATAGACGAACCAACTAGAAAAGACATACTTTCAAATGCGAGAAAGGTATTAAGGTATACATTAGGTGAAAAATTTGAAGAAAAAAAGCAGTTAAGTAATTGGATTAAAGAATATATCAAAATTACACAACCTCTTTTTAGTTCACATCTATATTCAGAAACCTCACGTTCAAATATTAAAATAAACGAGGTGAAACCAAGTTATAATGACGATGCAGAACAAGTAGATGGGCGTATTATACTTCGTGATAATTTTGATGCTATATTCAGTATTTACCCAGAAACACTCGTTTTTGGTGAAGATACTGGTAATATTGGCGATGTAAACCAAGGGCTAGAAGGTCTACAAGAAAAATATGGTGAACTTCGGGTAGCCGATACAGGTATTAGAGAAGCTACTATTATTGGACAAGGTATTGGTATGGCGCTTCGTGGCTTAAGACCAATTGCCGAAATTCAATATTTGGACTATATACTTTATGCCATTCAAATTATAAGCGACGATTTAGCAACAACACACTATAGAACAAAAGGTAAGCAAAAATGTCCTTTAATTATTCGAACCCGTGGACATAGATTGGAAGGTATCTGGCATTCGGGTTCACAACTTGGTGGTGTTATAAATTTAACAAGAGGAATTCACGTGTTGGTTCCAAGAAATATGACTAAAGCTGCCGGTTTTTACAATACACTTCTTCAAGGTGATGACCCTGCCATTGTTGTGGAGTGTTTAAACGGCTATAGACTAAAAGAAAAATTACCAAATAACTTAAGTGCTATAAAAACGCCTATCGGTGTTGTTGAAACTTTGAAAGAAGGATCAGATATCACTTTAGTGTCCTATGGTTCCACTTTAAGAATTGTTGAGCAAACCGCTAAAGAATTGCTTGCGGTTGGAATTGATGCTGAAGTAATCGATATACAATCGTTAGTACCTTTTGATTTAAATCATGATATTCTAAAAAGTATTGCGAAAACAAATCGTATAATAGTCGTAGACGAAGATGTTCCGGGAGGAGCTTCGGCATATATTTTAGACAAAATATTAAATGAACAAAATGCCTATCAATATTTAGATAGTTCACCAATAACGTTAACTGCAAAAGCTCACAGACCAGCATATGGAAATGATGGTGACTATTTTTCAAAACCATCTGCTGAAGATATTTTTGAAGCCGTTTATGCTGTTATGCATGAAGCTAATCCAACAGATTTTCCAAAGCTTTTTTAAATTTTAAATTTTTAAAACTAAATGTATCAAAAACCATTACTGTTGTAATGGTTTTTTTATATTGTAGTAATAAATAAACGGATATGCTTACTAAATTTAATAAAGAGCAACTAAGAGGCACTATTTTTAGACACCTAGACGGCATCGCCACTGCAACAACCGCCTACACATTACACAAAAAAGGCCTATTAGATTATTTGTTAAAGCACAAATTGGTGGAGCTTAAGTCTATAGCCAAAGAATTCAAGGCTAATGAAGGTTATTTAAATGTTGGTTTAAGAATACTTTGCGCTCAAGGGTGGCTAATTCAACATATTGATAATGCTACTGATAGCATACGCTACGAAACTAATACACACAGTAAAACGGCTTTTGAGTTAGTTCCATTATACGAAGATGCGGTTAACCTTTTAAACTATTCGGTTAAATTTCCAAATGAACGCATTGGTGCCGATACTTTTAATAAATTAGAAAAAATATTTAAAAAATATGAATCTAATTTCGGACTAAGTAAAATTAAAAATAATAGCCTTGAGTATCAGGTTTTAAAACACATAGAAGGTGTTATTGTAGCCCCTATTATTGTATTATTGGGTGTTAATGGCTTGTTTCATAAGTATTTTATGGAAGCTTCATTTAGAGCTCAAGAATATCATAATAATCCGGAAAGCTTTAAAACCATTCTCGATTTCTTATGCTATTTAGGTTGGTTCACAAAAAAGAAAGACACATATCAGTTTACTGAAGCCGGTTTGTTTTTTGCAAAACGAGCCAGTGCTTATGGTGTAACGGTATCATATTTACCAACATTTGTTAAGCTTGATGAACTTATTTTTGGTAATCCTTTGGTTTTAAAAACCGAATCTGAGAACGACACGGAATTGCATGTTGATAGAGAAATGAATGTTTGGGGAAGTGGCGGCGCACACTCAACTTATTTCAAGGTAATTGATGAAATTATTATCAAACTATTTAATAAACCAATTGAAGAACAACCTAAAGGAATTTTAGATATGGGTTGTGGTAATGGCGCATTTCTTCAGCATGTTTTTGATGTGATAGAGTTTAAAACTTCAAGAGGTAAAATTCTAGACGAACATCCATTATTATTAGTTGGTGCCGACTTTAATCAAGCGGCGCTTAAAGTAACTCGGGCAAACTTAATTAAGTCTGATATTTGGGCCAAAGTAATTTGGGGCGATATTGGACGACCCGACTTGTTAGCCAAAGATTTGAAAGAAGATTACAATATTGATTTAAAAGATCTACTAAATGTTAGAACCTTTTTAGACCATAACAGAATTTGGAAATCTCCTAAGCAAATAACAAAAAGGATAAGCAATTCTACTGGCGCTTATACATACGAAGGAAAACATATAAGCAATAATTTGGTAGAAGATTCCTTATTTGAACATCTAGAAAAATGGAAACCGTATGTAGAAAGATTTGGCTTGTTAATAATAGAATTACACACAATAAACCCAAAATTAACAGCTGCCAATTTAGGGAAAACGGCAGCTACAGCCTACGATGCAACCCACGGATATAGCGACCAATATATTTTAGAAGTAGAAGTTTTTAATAAAATTGCGAGTGAAGTTGGATTGCATCCAGACCCAAATTATTTTACCACATTTCCTAACAACAAATTAGCCACAGTGAGTGTTAATTTATTAAAAGGCTAATAATACTATTTAATCAACAAACTATGAAAGCAGTAGCACTTCGAGAAATAAAAAAAGAGTTAAACACGCTTTCAACACAAGAAATTCAAGAGCTTTGCCTGCGTTTATCTCGATTTAAAAAAGAAAACAAGGAACTCCTCACCTATTTATTATTCGAATCTCATAACGAAAGTGGTTATATAGAAAGTGTAAAAGACTATATGGATACCGAGTTTGAATTAATAAACACTGATAGTTATTTTTATATTAGAAAAAGTACTCGAAAAATTCTAAGAAACGTAAAAAAGTTTATTCGATACTCACTTAAAAAAGAAACCGAAGTGGAACTTCTACTCTACTTTTGTAAAAAATTAAAAGCTTTTAAACCAAGTATAAATAGAAGTACACAATTGGTTAACATGTATAACCGGCAAATACTTTTATCAAAAAAAATAATAAGCAGCATGCATGAAGATTTGCAATACGATTACAATTTAATGCTGGAAGACTTATAATTTGTTAAAAAGTTTGTTTGTAATCTTAGTATTACATCTTACTATTTAAAAATAAAAGCCTAACTTCGTTAACGTCTGATATATGGCATTAAAACTGCCTCATATCACTAAGTCAGCAAAAAGTTTAAAAATGAAAATACAATACACAAAAAAAAGACTTAGGGGTAATCTTATAATAGGATTATTTTGGTTAACTCTTAGTATTGCCAAAAGCGTATTAAGTTCTTATGAAAACTTTATAGATTATTTTTTTATTCTAATGGCTGTAATGTATTTGGGACAGTATTTCTATGAATGGAGAAATCAATATTTGAATATTGCTGACAAACAAATAGAAGTGAATTACCCATTCGGTAAGAAGATTAATCTATCGGAAATAAACTGGATCAAAAAGTTTGCTGGAGACTATATTTTGAAGACAGATAAAAAGGATTTAACAATCAATACTCAAATTATTGATAATGTTTCTCTAAATGACTTGAATGAAATTCTTGCCAAATTAGATCTCCCCCCGGATAAAACACCGTTTGCTAACAACGACTATACCCGATCGCATGCCTAGGTTTATCCAATTTCGCTATCTTAGTTTTATTAATTCATTCTTGCTGTAGCTTGGATTTTGAAGCAGCGGGGCATAGCCAAAATCGTGAATGAAATTCCCAAATTACTCACGCAATAACTCATCCAAAAAACTCTTAAATTCACTTTTAAATTCTGTAAATTTTTCGCCGGTGGCAGGCCCATTAAAACCAGTATGTATTTTTCTAACACTTCCTTTTTTATCAATAAAAATAGTAGTTGGGTACGACAACACATGGTTTAACATAGGTAACTTTTCATTCGCTTTTATTTTACTTGCAGAACCAAATTGCGCCAGTAAAACGGGGTAACTAATACCGGTATTTTCTTTTAATCTTTGTATGTTTTTAAATGCTGCTGCTTTGGTTGCTACATATTCAAAAGCTAAAGCAATTATCTCTAAATCTTTATCGGTATTATTTTTATAATAATCAGCATAAAATTTACTTTCATCTAAACAATTTGGGCACCAAGTCCCCATAATTTGTACCAAAACTACTTTGTTTTTAAAGCGATCATCATTTAACGACACCATCTTACCGGTTTCATCAGGAAACGTAAATGTAATACCATCGTATCCTTCCTTTAAAAACGTTAAATCGTTAGCATCGGGCAACTCAAAACTGTCGTTTCGTTTTGCAACAAACGGCTCGATCCAATGATTGCCAGAATAAAAATTACCTTGCATCGTACTATCAGTTACTGTGGCCGTAAATAGAAATGCGTGCGCTCCATCAAAAGTTGATAGCTTTAATTTATTCCCGTTTAAAACGCCTTCTAAAAACCGATAATCTCCAGTAGTAGTTGTAAAAGTTCCAATTACATGGTTGCCATTTTGTTCAAAATCACCTATGGCTATATAAGATTCATCTTCAGCTTCTGGACTAAACACAGTTTCCCAATTCCCGGAAATATTGAATTTTGCAGCTACTCCTTTATCGAACCTTAAAATATCCTTTTCAGCTTTAAAAGGCATCACTCGGTTTAAGCCAGGTTTTATAAAGCTTCCGTTAAGTTTGTTATCTACTACTTCAGCAACTAAAAATCCTTCAAAAACAGGCATATTAATATAAACAGAATCATTTTTATATACTATATCATTTACTTCTATTACTTCATCAGCATTAATAACATGCAATTCGTTTTCCGAAATAACTTCGAAAGTAAACGGTAAATTAAGTGAATCATTTACTTTTAATTCAGCTCTGAACCAGCCCGCATCTAATTTATTTAATTGTTTCTCCTCTTTACAAGAACCAATTAAGAACAATAATGCAATTAAAAAAATAGTTTTCATAACATTCATTTAAAATATACTAATTGAAATTAAAGCAATATACTAACAAAATACTTGATTTTAAATCACAATTTAGAACGCTTTGTTTGAATGCTAACTTCAATATTTTATCTTTGTCGCCATTAATAGGATAATGATTTATGAAGATTTCATATAACTGGTTAAAACAATTTTTAAAAACGGATTGGACTCCAGAGCAAACTAGCGAATTACTTACCGATTTGGGGCTTGAAGTTGAGGGTATTGAGTTATATCAATCAATAAAAGGCGGATTGGAAGGTATTGTTGTTGGTGAGGTTTTAACTTGTATAAAACACCCAAACGCAGATAAACTTAAATTAACAACGGTTAACATTGGAGCAGATAAGCCATTACAGATTGTTTGTGGCGCTCCTAACGTAGCTACAGGACAAAAAGTACCAGTTGCCACTATTGGCACTGTTTTATATACTGAAGAAGGCGAAGCGTGGACTATTAAAAAAGGTAAGATTAGAGGTGAAGAAAGTCACGGAATGATTTGTGCCGAAGATGAATTATGTTTGGGCAAATCGCATGACGGTATTTTGGTTTTAGATAAAGCCATTAAAGTGGGTACACTAGCAGCTGATATTTTTGAAGTTGAAAACGACCAAATTTTTGAGATTGGATTAACACCTAATAGAGCAGATGCGATGAGCCACTTAGGTGTCGCCCGCGATTTAAAAGCCGGATTAATACAAAAAGAAATTAATTTAGAGCTTATCACTCCAGCTGTGAGTGCCTTCAGAGTAGATAATCGTACTGTAAAAATAGATGTTGACGTTATAAATAAAGATTTAGCGCCACGATATTGCGGTTTAACCATTACGGGATTAAAAGTTAAAGAATCGCCTGCTTGGTTGCAACACAGATTAAAAGCAATTGGATTAAGCCCGATAAATAATATAGTTGATGCTACAAATTATGTGTTGCATGATTTAGGACAACCTCTGCATGCTTTTGATGCTGTGAAAATTTATGGGAACAAAATTGAAGTTAAAACGTTAAAAGCTGGAACAAAATTCACCACTTTAGATGGTGTTGACAGAGAATTACATGCGGAAGATTTAATGATTTGTGATGGCGAAAAACCTATGTGTATTGCAGGGGTTTTTGGCGGCATAAATTCAGGAGTTACCGAAAGCACTACAAGTATTTTTTTAGAAAGCGCATACTTTAACCCTATAAGCATACGGAAAACTGCTAAGCGTCATGGTTTAAATACGGATGCATCTTTTAGATTTGAGCGTGGTATTGACCCAAATATTACAGAATATGCATTAAAACGTGCTGCATTATTAATTCAAGAACTTGCAGGTGGCGAAATTACAAGTGATATAATTGATGTATACCCTAACAAAATAAAAGACTTTGAAGTTCGCTTAAGTTTTGAAAATGCTGAGAAGTTAATTGGTGAAGAAATTCCAAAAGAAACCATTAAACGAATATTAACATCGTTAGAAATAAAGGTGAATAATGTTACCGAGACTGGCTTAGGCTTAACTGTTCCGGCGTATCGTAACGACGTAGAGCGTGAAGTTGATATTATTGAAGAAGTTTTAAGGGTTTATGGTTACAACAATATCGCCACTACTGAAAAATTAAACGCATCTATTTCTCGTGCTTCTAAGTTTGAAGACTATAAAATTCAGAATGTGGTGGGTAATCAATTAGCATCACAAGGTTATTTTGAAATTCTTTCCAATTCATTAACCACATCTAAATATGTTGAGCTAAGCGAGCAATTAAAAGAAGATCATAATATATCGATGTTAAATCCTTTAAGTAACGATTTGTCGGTTTTAAGACAGTCTTTATTGTTTTCTGGATTGGAAGCGGTTTCTTTTAACCTCAATAGAAAACGAAACGACTTAAAATTATTCGAATTCGGGAAAACCTATCATGGATTTGAAAATAAGCGTGAAGAATATAAGCATTTATCAATGTTTACAACAGGAAATCAGTCACTAGAAAGTTGGCTAACTTCTGGAAAGAAAAGTGATTTCTTTTATCTAAAAGGCAGTATTGTTTCCATTTTAGAGCGCCTAGGGATCTCACGATACAATGAAGCGGCTACAAAAAATGATTTTTTTAGTGAAGGCCTAACTCTTAGTTTAGGAAAAGCAAAAATTGTTGATTTTGGTTTGATAAGAAAGCCAATTTTAAAGCATTTTGATATATCTCAAGATGTGGTATATGCAGATTTTAATTGGGATACTATTTTGGATATGGTTAAGCGTAATAACATAACATTTAAGGCCATTACGAAATACCCTGAAGTTAAACGTGATTTTGCCTTGTTATTGGATGAAAATGTAACTTTTGAATCTATTCATAAATTAGCCAAACAAAGTGAAAAACAATTGCTAAAAAGCGTTAATTTATTTGATGTTTATCAAGGAAAAAACCTTCCGAAAGGTAAAAAGAGTTATGCCGTAAGCTTTACATTGCAAGACGAGAACAAAACGCTTACTGATAAGCAAATTGATAAAATAATGAGTAAATTACAACAAAGTTTTGAAACTCAATTAGGAGCAGAATTAAGATAAAAACCTAAATTTTATTAAATTATTAAAGCCAGCAATCACTGGCTTTTTATATTTAAAATTATCGTATCTTTATTTAAATGCTTTAAAAAAGTACAATTATGTCTGATTCAAGCTATATTAAAATTTTTACAGGCGATATTATTATTGTGAATCGTGTTCTTTTGGAGTTAGAAAAACAAGACATCATTGCTGTAGTAAAAGACCAAACTGAGTCTGCTCGTTTAGCAGGATTTGGTGGTGGAAATTTTCCTGGTTTTCAAGAAGTTTTTGTAAACAAAGACGAACTCGACAAAGCTGTTATGGTTGTTGAGCAAATATCTTCAGAATTGCAAAACTAATTATACCGTAACTGCATACATTTTATTACGCAACTCTTTTATTTTCTTATCTTGCATGTATTCATCAAAAGTCGTGTAGCGGTCAATTACTCCATTTGGTGTCAGCTCCACTACCCTATTTGCAACGGTTTGCGCAAACTCATGATCATGCGTTGTAAACAATATAGTGCCTTTAAAGTTTTTAAGCGAGTTATTAAATGCTGTAATACTTTCTAAATCTAAATGATTTGTTGGTTCATCAAGCATTAAAACATTGGCTCTTACCATCATCATTCTACTAAGCATACAACGTACTTTTTCTCCTCCCGATAATACATTCGATTTTTTAAGAGCTTCTTCCCCACTAAAAATCATTTTTCCTAAAAATCCTCGTATATATACTTCCTCGCGTTCTTCTTCGGTTTTTGCCCATTGGCGTAACCAATCAACTAAACTTAAATTGTTATTAAAATATTCGCTATTATCAAGTGGTAAATAAGATTGATTTGTAGTGACACCCCACATAAATTTACCAGCATCTGCCTTTTCATTGTTATTTATTATTTGATAAAATGCTGTTGTAGCTCGAGAATCTTTTGAAAACACAACCACTTTATCGCCTTTTGCAAGGTTTAAGTCGATGCCTTTAAATAAGATTTCTCCTTCTGTTGAAGCAGCTAAACCTTCTATATTTAATATTTGATCGCCAGCTTCTCTTTCACGTTCAAAAATAATAGCAGGATATCTTCTACTTGTGCGTCTAATATCTCCAATATTAAGTTTTTCAATCATTTTCTTTCTACTCGTTGCTTG
>NZ_JABDMV010000006.1 GCF_013001275.1 Flaviramulus sp. | reverse complement strand
TTAACTGTTGGTTCAAAAATTGAATATGTGTTGGTTGAAACTTTTAATCAATACACATTCGAACCCATGAATGTTATTTTAGCTAAAAAATTAGTGAATTATCAATTCTTAGGAAAGTTCAATAAAGTTGAAGAAAAATCAGAATTACTTTCATATAAATCTGGCGATAAAAAAATTCCGTTTTATATTGTTAAAGAGTTTATTGGTAAAGATTTAGTTGGAATAAAATACGAGCAATTATTACCATATACATTACCAAATGATAATCCAGAAAACGCATTTCGAGTTATTTCTGGAGATTTTGTAACTACCGAGGACGGAACAGGAATTGTACACACAGCACCTACTTTTGGAGCCGATGATGCTTTAGTTGCAAAACAAGCAATACCAGAAGTTCCACCTATGTTGGTTAAAGATGAAAATGAAAACTTGGTGCCTTTAGTAGATTTACAAGGTAGATTCAGACCAGAAATGGGTGAGTTTGCTGGTAAGTATGTAAAGAATGAATATTATAATGATGGCGAAGCACCAGAGCGTTCTATAGATGTTGAACTTGCTATTAAATTAAAAGAAGAAAACAAAGCCTTTAAGGTTGAAAAATATAAGCACAGTTATCCAAATTGCTGGAGAACTGATAAGCCAATTCTTTATTACCCCTTAGATTCGTGGTTTATTAAAGTAACCGATGCTAAAGAACGCATGTTCGAGCTTAATGAAACGATTAATTGGAAACCAAAATCAACTGGTACAGGGCGTTTTGGAAATTGGTTGGCAAATGCTAACGATTGGAATTTATCGCGTTCACGTTATTGGGGTATTCCTTTACCAATTTGGAGAACTGAAGACGGTAATGAAGAAATTTGCATAGGATCTGTTGAAGAATTGAAAGATGAAATGGCAAAGGCGGTTTCTGCAGGCGTTTTAAAAGCAGATATTTTTGAAGATTTTGAAGTAGGAAACAACTCCGAAGAAAACTATGCGAAAATCGATTTGCATAAAAATATTGTTGATGACGTTGTGTTAGTGTCTCCATCAGGGCAAAAAATGTTCCGCGAAAGCGATTTAATAGATGTTTGGTTCGATTCAGGTTCTATGCCTTATGCGCAATGGCATTATCCATTTGAAAACAAAGATTTAATTGATAAAGGAACAACATATCCGGCCGATTTTATTGCGGAAGGTGTAGACCAAACACGTGGATGGTTTTACACACTTCATGCTATTGGAACTATGGTTTTCGATTCGGTTGCATATAAAAATGTTGTCTCTAATGGATTGGTTCTAGATAAAAACGGGCAAAAAATGTCCAAACGTTTAGGTAACGCTGTTGATCCTTTCGACACCTTAAACAATTATGGTGCTGATGCTACGCGCTGGTACATGATAAGTAACGCAAATCCTTGGGATAATTTAAAGTTTGATTTAGAGGGCATTGAAGAAGTGAAAAGGAAGTTTTTCGGAACGCTTTATAACACCTATTCGTTTTTTCAATTATATGCGAACTTAGACAATTTTGACTACAGTGAAGCTGACATTGCATTAAACGAAAGACCAGAAATAGACCGTTGGATACTTTCAGAATTGCATACATTAATCCAGAAAGTAGATGTGTTTTATGCTGATTACGAGCCAACAAAAGCAGCCAGAGCCATTTCAGATTTTACACAAGATTATGTGAGTAACTGGTTTGTGAGGTTAAGTAGAAGGCGATTCTGGAAAGGCGATTACCAACAAGATAAAATATCGGCTTACCAAACACTTTATACGTGTATGGAAACTATCGCAAAATTAGGAGCGCCAATAGCACCGTTTTTTATGGATAAGTTGTATTTAGATTTAAATTCGGTTACTAAAAAAGAACGTTTTGAAAGTGTGCATTTAGCAGATTTTCCAGTTTTTGATAAGACCTATGTTGATAAAAGTTTAGAGCGAAAAATGGAAGCGGCACAAACAATATCCTCTTTAGTATTATCGTTAAGAGCAAAAGAAAAAATTAAAGTGCGTCAGCCACTTCAAAAAATAATGATTCCTGTTAATAATGCACAACAAAAGGAGGAAATATTAGCAGTTGCAGATTTAATAAAACATGAAGTAAATATAAAAGAAATTGAGCTATTAGCTGATGCTTCAGAGATTTTGGTGAAACAAATAAAGCCAAATTTTAAAGTTTTAGGTCCGCGTTTTGGTAAGGGCATGAAGTCGATTGCGGCGGCAATAACTAACTTTTCGGCGGAAGATATTAACAAAATAGAGCAAAATGGTATTTTTGACGTTGAAGTGAACGGAAAAAATACTATTTTAGAACTCTCGGATGTAGAAATAACTTCGCAAGATATTGAGGGATGGTTAGTTGCAAATGAGGGAGCATTAACCGTAGCTTTAGATGTTACCATAACAGATGAATTAAGAAAAGAAGGTATCGCTAGAGAATTGGTAAACCGAATTCAAAACTTACGTAAAGATTCTGGATTTGAAGTAACCGATAGAATTGATGTAATCATTCAAAAAGATGAACATATAATGAAGGCGATTAATGCGAATATTTCGTATATTAAATCAGAAACATTAACAGACGAATTAGAAATTAGAGATAACTTAGAAAATGGTATAGAAATTGCTTTTGATGATGTAAATACCAAATTGTTTATACAAAAACATTAATATTATGGCTATAGAAAATACAGCAAGATATTCAGATAAAGATTTAGCAGAATTTAAATTGCTAATTCAAGAAAAAATTAAAAAATCACAACACGATCTTGAGCTTATTAAGAGTGCGTATATGAATGACCATAATAATGGTACAGATGATACCTCTCCAACTTTTAAAGCTTTTGATGAAGGGAGCGAAGTAATGAGTAAAGAATCTAATTCTGCATTGGCAATTCGTCAAGAAAAATTTATTCGCGACTTAAAAAATGCCTTAATTAGAATTGAAAACAAAACTTATGGTGTTTGTAGAGTAACAGGAAAATTAATAAATAAAGAGCGCTTAAAGTTAGTGCCACATGCAACGTTGAGCATTGAAGCAAAAAACATGCAGTAATTTTTATTTTAAATTATATATTTGAAGCGTCTCAAATTTTTTGAGACGTTTTTATTTTATCTCATGTCTTTAAAAAAATCCGTATTCCTTATTATTTCAGTTTTGCTGATCGATCAAATTAGTAAAATTTATATTAAAACCCATTTTGCGCTTCACGAAAGCGTAGATGTATTTAGCTGGTTTAAAATATATTTTATTGAAAATGATGGAATGGCTTGGGGAACTAAAATAAGCGATTTCGTATCTTTTATTTCCGATAGAACAGCGAAAGTAACATTAACACTATTTAGAGTTTTAGCTATTTTTGGAATTGGATATTGGTTATATGATGCAACGAAAAAACATAGTTCTAAAATACTAATAATCGCGATTGCTTTAATATTTGCGGGCGCATTGGGTAATATTATCGATTCTGTGTTTTATGGTATTTTGTTTGAAGATAGCTCAAACCAAGTAGCTACTTTTTTACCAGAAACTGGTGGATACGATTCTTTGCTACATGGCAGAGTGGTAGATATGCTTTATTTTCCTTTATTCGAGCTTGATTTACCTCAATGGTTCCCTGTATTTGGCGGAAAACGCTTTAACTTTTTTGAACCTGTTTTTAATATAGCGGATATGGCTATAAGTACTGGTTTTATAATGCTTATTGTGTTTAATAAGAAGGCTTTCTCGAAGCATTAAGTGAATACCTAAAACTGATATATCTTTTTTGGTGTCACACAATAATTTAATGCAATGTCACTTTGCAAAACATCAACAATTTCATTTTCGGCTTCAAAAAATGAGAAACCTATTTTTATAGTTTCAGGTTTACAATTTGCTAAAAATCGATCATAAAACCCTTTCCCATAGCCTACTCTATGCCCTATTTTATCAAAAGCTAAAAGTGGAACAAAAACAACTTCAATTTTATTATCAGGAATTACTATTCCGTCAATTGGTTCCGGAATATTATAGGAATTTTTTTTAATTGTTGTATTATCTGTTAATAGAAAATGCATCATATTTCCAGTTTCAAAATCACTTTTTGATATGACTATGTTTTTGTCTTTTCCCGATAAAATATTCAAAACATAATCGGTAT
>NZ_JABDMV010000096.1 GCF_013001275.1 Flaviramulus sp. | reverse complement strand
GTGTTGGCCATTTAGATATTTATAAATTACCAGAAGGAAAAGGAATTAGAGTTGACAACGGCTTCGAAGAAGGCATGGATATTCCTATTTATTACGACCCAATGCTTGCCAAATTAATCACTTATGGTAAAACAAGAGAAGAGGCTATTCAACTAATGATAAATGCCATTAAAAACTATCAAGTTGAAGGCGTTCAAACCACATTACCTTTTGGAAAATATGTATGCGAACACGAAGCATTTAAATCTGGGAACTTTGATACCCATTTTGTGAAAAACTATTATTCGCCAGAAGCATTAAAAGCAAACACAGAACAAGAAGCTAAAATCGCAGCTTTAATTGCATTAAAACAATATTTAAAGGACTTAAATCAGTTAAGAGTACCAAACTAGCTTTTATTCCAATAACGGCAGTAATGCATTACATATCATTAAATGAGTACAAAAAAAGATAAAATAGACAAACTAAATGACCTTAAAGCTAAAGCCAAATTAGGCGGGGGCCAAAAACGTATCGAAAAGCAACACGCGAAAAAGAAGTTGACTGCCAGAGAACGTGTTATGTACTTAATGGACGAAGGTTCATTTGAAGAAATTGGTATGTTGGTAACTCATCGAACTACCGATTTTGGCATGGATAAAGAGGTCTATTATGGCGACGGAGTTATAACTGGATTTGGCACCGTAAACGGTAAATTAATTTATGTTTACGCACAAGATTTTACTGTTTTTGGAGGTGCATTATCGGAAACACATGCGGAAAAAATTTGTAAAATTATGGATTTGGCAATTAAAGTAGGTGCCCCAATAGTGGGACTAAATGATTCTGGAGGCGCACGTATTCAAGAAGGAGTTCGTTCACTTGGTGGTTATGCAGATATATTTTACCGTAATGTACAAACCTCTGGCGTCGTACCTCAAATATCTGCTATTATGGGGCCTTGTGCTGGCGGTGCCGTGTATTCCCCTGCAATGACAGATTTCACACTAATGGTTGAAAACACAAGCTATATGTTTGTTACCGGCCCAAATGTGGTGAAAACAGTTACTAATGAAGAAGTGACAAGTGAAGCTTTAGGTGGTGCGCATACACATGCTTCAAAATCTGGTGTTGCGCATAAAACATCCGCAAATGATGTGGAGTGTTTAGAAGATGTAAAAAAGCTATTAAGTTATTTTCCGCAAAACAATACTGAAACAACAAATAAATTAGAATTTACTTTAAATGATGAAATAAGAGATGTGTTGTCTGATCTTGTTCCCAACAATCCTAACAAACCATATGATATGCATCATGTGATTGCTGGGATTATAGATGAAGATTCTTTTTATGAAATTCATAAAGATTATGCTGAAAATATTATTGTTGGTTTTGCTCGCATTGCAGGGCGAAGTATTGGTGTAATTGCAAACCAACCTATGTTTTTGGCTGGGGTATTGGATGTTAACAGCTCTAAGAAAGCTGCAAGGTTTACTCGGTTTTGTGATTGTTTTAATATTCCACTGTTAGTATTAGTCGATGTACCAGGATTTTTACCAGGAACCGACCAGGAATGGAGCGGTATTATCGTACATGGCGCAAAGTTATTATATGCATTAAGTGAAGCTACAGTTCCAAAAGTAACTGTTATTATCAGAAAAGCATATGGTGGGGCTTACGATGTCATGAACTCTAAACATATTGGTGCAGATTTGAATTTCGCATGGCCCGGAGCCGAAATTGCGGTTATGGGAGCTAAAGGGGCGAGCGAAATAATTTTTAGAAAAGAAATTGCCGCTTCAGATAATGCAGCTAAAAAATTGGCTGAAAAAGAAGCTGAATACGCAGAAAAATTCGCGAACCCATACGAAGCAGCTCAACGCGGTTTTATTGATGAAGTTATATTGCCTAAAAATACAAGACGTAAATTAATAAAAGCTTTCTCAATGTTGGAAGGCAAAAAAATAGATACTCCAAAGCGGAAACATGGAAATATCCCGCTGTAACATGAACCATTTTAGTTTTTATTTAAAAAATTTTAACAGTATTCGAGATCTAAAAAGCAAAGAAACCTCGTATTTATGGCTAGTTTTATTCTTTTGAATATTTAAATATTTAACAGTTTAGCTATGAATATTATAAATACTTTTGCTTATATTTTTAATACTATCAATAAAGAATGAAAATAAATGTTTTTTGCATATTATTATATTTTGGACTTCATTTAACAATGAATGCTCAAAAAGGATTGCCTATTCAAGTAAGCGATTTTAAAATAAAACCATTAACTACTTTAAAAAACGAAACTTTACAAAAAAGTTTAGAAAGGCAGCTAAACTCAAACCCTAAATGGAAAAAATTGATTGCCCAAAAAAAGATGTCTGTAGGTATTGTTGACTTAAGTAATCCTGATAATGTACGATTTGCCAGTGTAAATGGCAACCACATGATGTATGCTGCTAGTTTACCTAAAATCGCCATTTTGTTGGCGGCAATGGACGCTATAGACAAAGGAGAGCTCATTGAAACTGCTGCGGTTAAAAAGGACATGAAAATAATGATTAGTAAATCTGATAATGGTGCTGCTACAAGAATGATTGATCGAGTGGGTTATGAAAAAATTGAGTCTGTAATGACAGATCCAAAATACATGTTTTATAATGAAACTAAAGGAGGTGGATTATGGGTTGGGAAACGTTATGGTGGCGGTGGAAAAACAAACAGAGAACCTTTAAAAAACTTAAGTCATGCTGCTAGTGTTAATCAGGTTTGTAGATATTATTATTTGTTAGCTCACGGTAAATTAGTAAATCATAAAAGGTCAAAACAAATGTTAGACATTATGGGAAACCCAGGCTTACATCATAAATTTGTAAGTACCCTTGATCAAATAGCGCCTAATGCACACTTATTTAGAAAGTCAGGGTCATGGCAAACCTATCACTCAGATTCAATATTAGTATGGGGAAATGATCCTTCCAGACGCTATATTTTAGTGGCCTTGATAGACGATTCAAGTGGTGAGCAAATCATTAGAAATTTGGTGAAACCTATTGAAAAATCCTTAAAAAGTAAACCTCCTAAAAATCCGGTTGTATTAAACAAATAATATTCATATTTATTAAATATTATTTGTAAGGCGTTTATATTATTAATGTTAATAAATTTCTGAAAACATTGAACTAGCTTCGTGTTTTTAAATTAAAATTGCTTCAAAAAACATAGTATTAAGTTGAACCTACCAATGTCTATTTTAAAAACAATTAAATTATATATACTTAAGACTTTCGACTTAAAGGAAGAGGAGCTAACTAAAACGCTATTACTACAATTAAACATCTTTATTATTATTACTTCACTATTAATAATAAAGCCAACTATAAACTCATTATTTCTTTCTGAACTTACAGCAGATGCCTTACCATTAGGTTATGTGTTAACCGCAATTGTTGCTATTGTGGGATCTTACTTTTATGACAGAGCTCTAGACAAATATCCATTAAATATAGTTATCGATCGTACAATAATTGGCTCTGTAATATCGCTAATATTGTTTGCTTTGGCTTTTTCGTTCAATCTCACTAACGGATTTTTATTATACATACCGTATGTTTGGGTTGCTATATTTGGACTATTAACAGCATCACAATTTTGGATTTTAGCAAACTTAGTTTATAACGTAAGAGAGGCTAAACGTGTTTTTGGGTTTATAGGGGCTGGAGCTATAGCTGGAGGCATTTTTGGAGGCTATCTGACATCACTTTTAACACGCTTTTTTTATTCTGAACACTTGTTGTTCATAGCTGCACTATTATTAATAATTTGTATTCCAATTACGCGTTATATTTGGAAATACGAAGTTGAAAAATTAAACCCGTTTCAAGTATCCATAAGAACTAACCCTACAACCGAATCGCCAGTAAAACTGATAAAACAGTCAAAACTTTTAAGTTTAATAGCCGTTGTAATAGGGATTAGTGTTTTGGTAGCAAAACTAGTTGATTACCAATATAGTGATTATGCTTCAAGTTTAATTGAAAACCCTGATGACTTAACCTCCTTTTTTGGATTTTGGTTTTCAACGCTAAGTGTTATTTCGTTGTTAATTCAGTTATTTTTTACCAAACGCATTGTAGGAACATTTGGCGTTGGTAAATCATTACTTTGGCTGCCTTCAGGTATTCTGATAGGCTCCGTTTTATTACTGTTAGTACCACAATTGTGGGTAGTAGTATTTATTAAAATAATTGATGGGAGTTTAAAACAGTCGGTTAACAAAGCTTCAACAGAATTACTTTCAATTCCCATTCCAATTGATATTAAAAAGAAAACTAAGACTTTTACAGATGTGGTTATCGATAGCATTGCTACTGGTTTAGCTGGTTTTGTACTTATATTTTTCATAAACGGGTTAAACATTTCTTCAACTTACATTAGCTTAATAATTATTGGATCAATTATTATCTGGCTCTATTTTATTTATCATTTAAGAATCGAATATTTAATTGCTTTTAAAGAGCTTTTAGAAGACAAAACTGTAAAAAAAGAAAAGTCTAATAAGAAGGAAATTAAAATTACTTCTATTATTAGTACCGTTAATAACGTACTTCAAAATGGTACAGAAAACCAAATATTACATATGCTTCAAAAAACGCTTGAAGTTAAGGATGAGCGCTTCTTCGATGCAATAGAAAGTTTGTTAAATTATAAATCACCAAAAGTAAAAGCTTTGGCCATTGAAAACTTATATTTTCTAAAATCTGAAAATTTATGCGATACAATTGAACCTATGGTGTATGATGAAAATCAAGAAGTTACTACAACGGCTTTCCGTTATTTAATGAAACATTATAAAAATAATACGGTTGAACTTTTTAATAAATATTTAAATAGTGAAGATAATACGATTAAAAATGCGGCATTAATAGGGGTGTCTTTAGAACTTAGAAATAATATAACATTACAAAACAGATTTTGTTTAGAACAGCGTATTGAAAATGCCCTTACGGAACATAACGAAACAAAAAATGACGCAGAAAAAACAAATAAAATACAGGCTATAATGGAAGCTATAGGGAATGCTCACATTAACAAATATTACGATGTAATTAAATTACACTTAGAATCTGAAGATGCGAATATTCAGAAATCAGCTATAATTAGTGCCACAAAAACTTTAGACCAGCAATTTATTAGTTTATTAATACCGTTTTTAATTGATAAGAATACTAGAAAACACACTATAGAAGCATTAAGTAATTACGGCGAGCCAATTATTAATATACTTTATCAAGATATAAAAAGCGAATTAATAGATTTACAAATCGCCCCTTATGCTATAACTGTGATTGAAAAATATGCATCGCAAAAGGCTATAAATGCGCTGATTAAGTTAACTAATGACACTGAACATGCAGTTAAAATTGAAGCCATTGAATCGTTAAAGCGCTTAAAATGGAAATACCCTTCATTAATTATTAAAGACCATTTTATTGTAGATAAAATATTAGATGAATGTTATTTATATCAAAATACATTATCAGTTATTCACACTCAAATTGTTATTCAGTATAAAAAAAAGGCAGAAAACCCAGAAACTATAGATGAAAATCAGGCAAGAAAATCTTTAATTTATCTATTAGAACAGCGATTAGACCGTCAATTACAGCGTATTTTTAGATTTTTAGGAATAAAATATCCCCCACAAGATGTGGACCCCATTTTGAATACTATTCTAAATGGCAAAGAAGAACAAAGGCTTCATGCCATAGAATTTTTGGATAATATTTTAGACAAACAACTTAAAAAAGAACTAATGCCTGTTGCCGAATCGGCTATATATGAAACCAATTCTGAAGAAAAAATTAAAAAGCTTAACTTAAAAGTTTTGAGTGAAACGGAATGTTACCATGCATTATTAAAACGTAAAGATTTTAAGCTAAAACTAGCAGTATTATATCTAATTAAAAAATCAAACAATCCACAATTTAATTCACTTTTAGAAATGGTTCTTCAAACCGATACTAATGATAAAATTAGACAAAAAGCGAACAAAATGCTTAACTCTCATTAATGTTTTTTTTTGTTTTTAAGGATATTAAAACACCTAAAAACAACATCAAGAATATAAAACTAAGTGAAAACCATTCCGGAAATTTGTAGCTATGAGCTAATAATAATTTCACACCTACAAAGCTTAAAATAGCAACCAAACTATACTTTATAAAAGTAAATTTACTTGTCATATTACTGAGAAAGAAATACATTGACCGCAACCCTAATATGGCTAAAATATTAGAACTGAATACTATAAAAGGATTAGTAGTAATTGCTAAAATTGCTGGGATACTATCAAAAGCAAAAAGCACATCGGTAAATTCTATTAAAATTAAAACTAAAAATAAAGGAGTTGCTACAATCAAATGACGTTTTTTAACAAAAAAATGCTCACTTTCAACAGTCGATGTAATGGGTATTATTCTTCTAATGGTTCTATAAACAAATGACTTTTTTGGATTAAATTTATTGTCGGCTTTTGAAAACAATAATTTAAGTGCCGTAAATATTAAAAAAACACCAAATAGGTAGGTAATCCATTTAAATTTTATAAAAAGAGCCACACCAAAAAATATCATAAGTGCCCTAAAAACTATAGCACCTATTATTCCCCAAAACAGCACTCTATGTTGGTATTTCTGAGGAATATTAAATGATGAAAAAATAACTGCAATAACAAAAATATTATCTATGCTTAAAGATAACTCGATTAAATAACCAGTTATATATTTTAATGAAGCATCAATGGGCGTTAAATTAGTGGAATTATCTACCCAAGCATTTTTAAAAATAACAAATACTACTAATGAAAAACCAAGGGCAATACTTACCCAAATTAGCGTCCATATGGAAGCTTCCTTTGTAGATATTATGTGAGGAGTTTTATTAAAAACGCCTAAGTCTAGAGCAAGGAATACTAAAACAAACGAAATAAACACAATCCATACTAACATACCTATTTCTTTATAATTTTATCAATGCTTGATGCGAGCATCATATGGTCTGTTGCAGAATTTTTCCTCAATACATTAGTCATTAAAACTACCATATAATTACAGTTATCCGGATGTTCAACAATAGCCACAGAATTCATAAAATTTTGCACATTCCCCATGTATTTACCACAAGCTTGTCCATTGCTTCTATCGCATTTATACAAACTACCAGATTTAAAATAAACAGCAGCTTCCTTTAGTGAAGGCGATTGTGCATAGCGTATGCGTCTATCGGTCATATACATGAGCCGTTTCATTTCCAAACTAGATTGTTCGTCAATCACATTTCCTTGCTCCATTTGGATTAAAAACTTCATTAAGCCTAATGTTGAGCCAATACTTCCTCCTTTACTTCCAACATAGGTATTAGAACCTCTTGTAAAAAAACTGCCTAGACGCCACTCGTCATGTGTAATTCCAATTTCACGCAATGGCAAATTAACTACATCATTTCCAATATCAGTTATTTCTTTTTTAGGCGTTGTTTTAAAATATGTTAAAGCTTCATCTTCCGTTAAATTCGGGTATTTGTCACCAAAAGCCTGCATTAATAAAACTTCTCTCCAAACAATACTTGCTGCACCATTGTTACTAACAGAAAGCATATGGTCTGCCCATTCAAAAAGCGTAAATACATCGCTAGGTATCACCTGACGTTTTAGTAGCTTTTTAGTTTCTAAATTGTAAATTGGAATAGTATGCTCATCGGTTAAACCCCAAACACCTGCTTTGACTGACTTGTTTCGTAATAACTCTAAGCGTTTTTCAAAATCATCAGGGTAAATTTTTGATAATTGATCAAACAATCCAATAAGAACAGCTATTTTACCCACGCTACCTGGCTGATAGCCTGCCTTTTCATTTCGTTGGGCGTAACGCACATGATTTATATCAGAAATATCTAAAACAGCTAGAGAATAACTTTTATCTAACCCTCTAAATAAACCGTTGATTTCTTTTTGGAATTCATCATTTTCTTTTAAATAGCATTGTACACTATCGTTCTTTTTTGATAATAAATTTAATTTAATATCTGCGTATGATTTGAAGGCTCCTGCAGGAAGAGTTAAATTCTCTTTAAGTTCTCCACTTTTTATAAGTTCTAAACGCTTTAATCGTTTTATTCCGGTATGATCATATCCATCAATAGGATAATACGTTAGTGTTGTGAATGCAGAACATAAAATAAATGTAATTGCAATAATAAAAGCCTTTTTCATAATGATTTATATTTTTTCAGAGAGGGAAATGAGTTTGTTTTTATCAATTTTTGGTGTTATAGACTCTAAATAACCAGAGCTTAATGCCTTCTTGTTTTCTACAAATGGACGTATTTGAAAGAGCCACAGTTTGTTATTTTTAAAACCAAGTTCCACATCATATGCGCCTTTATAATCAGAGTGGGTTTCTTTTGGAAGCGTTTTTCTAATAGTTTTAGCCAGTACTCTTATTTCATTTATATTTTGCTGGTTTAAAACTGGTGTTTCAAATGTGGTAGATTTTTTTTCAATGCCGCCTGAAATTGGTAGGCTATTAAAATATTGCTCTCTTGCAGGTGCCAAAAATTGTGTGCCACCATTTATTTTAATTAAATAGGTTTCAGCCGATTGTCCATCAACGGCCCCTCCTGCCCCTCTACTAAACGCAACGGTTAAGTCGTTTTCATTACCATTACTAATTCCTTTAGTAATTAATACCCCCGAATAATCTACGTCAACACTCGGAATTACTAAAATTGAAGGAAATACATTTTCAGGATTTAACAAATATTTTTGTCTCCATTTAAAACTACGTTCGGTGTACGGTGATGCCCAAACATCTTTTATACCATCAAGAATTTTATTCTTATCAACAACATTAAATAGGGTTAAATTTAATCCGGCACCGGTAAAATCTTTAAGATCTTCCATGTTAGTATCACTTCTTAAAAACACAGGGATTTCTCCCAATTCTGCCCCTAAAACAGATTTAAAATCTTTTTCTAATTGTGTAACAAAATCTGAATTTAATTTAATTGCTTTAATAGCAACCCTTAATATTTCCAATTGTTTTAATTGATAATTCTCAACCTCTAGTTCTTGAATGCCTTGAGAGCGCATCTTATCAGCCTCCTTAAACATATTATTTAAAAATGTCCAATATGATACATTTTGATTAGGCATTGGTAAGTCCATGTGCTGTCTGAAAATTCCAAATGGGATTACTAAACCTTCAACAACCTGCTCTGGAAACATCTTTTTTAACTGGCCTAAATTTGCTGCCTTTGGTCCACAAAGTTTACCGGAATCACTTGCATCAACACTTCGTAAATTCAGTATTTTGTTTTCATTTAAAAGGATATTCTCAACTGGAACTTCAATTTTTTCTTGGTTGCGTTCCTTCTTTGTGAAAAGTAAACGCTCAACTTCAGTCATTTCCTTTTCCAATTTCATAATAATGTTTCCTTTGTTGGATACCGCATAAAACACCTTCTGACCGTTATATTTTTTTAAACTTTTTAAATTACTATCGGATAACGCCGCATTTGGAATTCCTAAATTTCTAGCCAATAGTTGCACATGTGATACCATATTACCCTCTGAAACAGTTGCAATTCCGGCAATGGGTTTTAAATCGCTTGGTGGCCGCTGAAAAATATAAATCTTATCTGATGATACTTCTATCTCGTCTGGTGACCCATCAACAACGACTAATTCGCCAAATGTATAACCAGGATTTAACCCTCTAAATGAGCTTTGATTAGGAATATTGAGCACCTTGTTTGTTAATGAAGATTCCTTTGCAATGAAATCTCCTAATTTACCAACATTTTCTCCAAGATATAACGCAATCGAGCCTCTAATTTTATCATCAATAAAACCGTACGCCTTAGGCTCAAAACCGGTATATGTATCAACCGTATATTGGTAATTAGCTTTTACCATTGAAGAACTCCACTCCACTAAACTCCTACTGTTTTCCAAAACATTGGTAAGCGCATCTAGTGTCACTTTTTGTTCGTCAGCAAATGGTGTTTTTAAATTAATTTGATCCCATTCATACAATTCAATATAACCAGATCCTGCTGTTGCCATACCTAAATAGCAAATTTTGGTTAACATATCTTCAAGAGTTTCTGGTTGCCATTGTGGTGCACTTTTAAATATTATTTCTTCTAATTTTATTGAAATATCTAAAAGCTGTAATCGAGCTAAAGGTCTTTTTTCATTAATGAGAGATTCCCTTAGATCAATTAACAATTGTGCAGTATCTGGAATTAGTTTATTTGCTTGTAATTGAGATGAATTTAATAAAATATAACTCGAAATTTTTTCACCAATTGGAGTATTCTTAAATAATGATTCCTTCTTTACTAGCGATTTAATGTCTATCGGTTGATAAAAATTTGTCATAGTAATTATCAAGTCATCTATTTTTCCTTTTAAAGTGTTTGTGAGTTTTAAACTATATTTTTCTTTAAAATTTTCCACTTTGGGAATGTCGCTAACTTCAGGTTGACCATGAATTTTTACACGTAAATCCATAAATGGAACAAATTCATCCGAAATAACTTTAGATTGACTTCTCATTAATTGGGACAAATTATCATCTCCACTATGTGGAAGATCTTTAAGTGACTGCCTAATTAAAAAGTAGTTTTTTTCAAGTCGCGTATCATCAGATAATAACCATTTATAAAATTCAATTCCCCATGCTTCTTCATCTTCAGCTTGAATTGCTCCTCTATAATATTGTCCTTTTTCGTTTATCCAACCATTATCAACTGCTTTTAAATATTTATCTAATTGATATTGTTTAAATCGAGAATGGTTGTTTTCAGCGTCCCAAAATTCTTTCTTATCTGTATACGCCAAAATTTGACCCAAGAAAATGTGATTGGATTTGCCCAACTCCACAACAGCATCTTTGTATCGTGCATGCTGTACTCCGGGCCCTATTTTATCAGGACAGGGTTCTTTAGGTTGCCTAACACTTCCATCAGTACAAAACCAACGGATATCTTTATACGGGCCGCGTACATCATTTTTGTATTGTTTTATTTGCAATACAATTTGTTCATTACTTAGTTTTTGAGAAAAACCATTAACTATGAAACATAAAAAAAGGAATAATACTAACTTTTTCATTTATAGATTTTAAGGTACTTATTTTATACCAAAGATAATATCAATTTTAATCGAAAAATTAGATTTATAAATTATTTACAAAAAATATCTTTAGTTAGGAAACAAGGTATTATCCAAGCCTGGAACAATTCGAAGCGCATTCTTATAATATACTTTTTTTAGTACGTCATCTGGTAAATCTAACCCATACATAGCCCAAAAAGCATGATATTTTTTATGGTATGGAAAATATTCATCATCACTTTCCAACACCCTAAAATAAGTAGGAAACTCTTCGGGTTTCCAACTGTCTTTTCCAAACAATATACGGTCCTGATACTTTATAAAAAACTTTTTAGCATTACGTGGTTGACGTCCTAATTCGGCAATGATTGCGCCAATTCCAACATTCATGTTTGGCATCTTATCAAGCAACTCTCCTAATTTCCCCAAATTATTAGCAAACCAACCCATATGTGCATTAATAAAAGTTGTTTTAGGGTGTTTTTTAAACATGTTATGCTGTTCTGCCATGATTTGTTCCCAAGGCACAGGATTATTCACGCCTCTTTTTCTTCTTGGATGTGTTTTTAATTCTAACCAACGTTCATTATCGCCATCAAAATCATCCCAAAACGATTTTGGGTCAGCTGAGTGAATTAAAACTGGAATCCCTAAGTCGCCACATGTTTTCCAAATAGGGTTCAATCGATCGTCATCTATAGCGAGTCTTTTCCCATCAATATCTTTGTTATACATGCCTAAGCTTTTATAAACTTTTAAACCACGCGCACCATTTTTAACATCGGCCGTTAATTGTGCAACTGTATTCTCAATCCATCCTTCGGCGCCGGCATTATTAAAGTCTATATTGGCGAAAACTACAAATCTGTTAGGGTAATGATCGGCTATGTTTTTTATAGATTTTTTCAATTCTTCCCCTGTACGACCACTTAAGTTTACCATAATCGCCATATTTAAAGTATCCATAGCAGCTACAACTGGTGATAAATTTTGGGTTGGCATTTTATATTGATGCCCGTGTACATCAATGAAAGGGTATTTAGCTCGCTTTAAAACTTTTCCTGGTAAAACTAACGTTGATTTTGGGTTATACTCTTCAAAGGAGATCTCTTGTGCTGAAAATGTAAATGTTATTATTGAAAAGAATACTATTAAGATGTAGTTTTTTAAATTCATTTAAAAGTGATTTAATTCACACATAAAAGTAAACATCTAAATGATTCTGAGCTAAAACTTTATGAAGGGTTTAACACCTAATATTACTTATGCTTTATGACTTGGGCGTTGTACATGAAAGATTCTTGCCAACGCTCAAAACGTGCATCAAATTTATCAGAAAAAATTAAGTATTGACATTTTCCAATACTTTCTGGTGTTCTTGTAACCTCCGCAAAATTATTATTTCTAAATAAAAAATCAGCATCATCTACAATACATATTTGCAGTTTATTTAGGTTAATTCCGTTAAGAAAAAAAATCTTATTTAAGCGTTTTGGTGTTGCAATAACAATATCAACTCCATTATAAATTTCATAACGTTGTGTGTCAATATTGTGTTCATCGTAAGCACAATAAACTCTTAAATCTGTTCCTTTTTTATAAACATTAAACTCCAATTCCAAATCAAGTGCGGCTTGCTTGTCTTTTACAAAAATTAAAGCGCGCGGGGCATTCTCAAATGCATATTTCAACTTTTGAATAACACTAATTAGCAGACTTGATGTTTTTCCTGAATCTTTCGGAGCAATTACAAATAAACTCGCACCTCCCTTAATTTTTGATAATATTTTTTTTTGTAATTCTAAAGGCTCCCCAAACCCTTTGCTTTTAATGGTATCTTTTAATGGTTCAATAAGTTTTTTAAATGACATGGGCGGAATTATCTATTGGAATGCAAATATAAAGTATTAAAAATGCCTTTGTAAATGGATTGAAATAAATAAGGCACCCGTAAATGAGTGCCTAAAATAGCTATTAATCAGTATATCTACGATTAAAATTCTAAATCTGCTACTAAATCAAATTCATCATAAATCGCTTTATCTTTCAATCCATCAAAAAAACTAGTAGAACCATAGCGTACATCGAACTTTGACCTATCTACTTTTAACGAAGCTGTTGCCTTACTTCCATAAACAGAAATTGTAAAACTAACCGGGTTTGTATTACCTTTTATAGTTAAATCTCCTGTTACAGCGTATGAATTTTTACCTGTAGGTGTAACATTTTCAAAAACCAATGTTGCCTTTGGATGATTTGCCACTCCAAAAAAATCGTCAGATTTTAAATGACCATCTAATTTTCCTTTGTATTCACCTTGTAAATCTGTAGTGTTTATAGTTGTCATATCTATAACAAACTCACCTCCAGTTAATTTGTCTTCATCGAAAACTAAAGAACCAGATTCAATAGCAATCGTACCCTCATGAGAGCCAGTTACTTTATAGCCTTTCCAAACTACTTGACTATTTTCTGTATTAATTTCTTTTTTCTCTTTACTAAACGTTGTAAACGAAACCGTAAATAATGCTATCAAAGCAATTAACCATAAATTTTTAATTGTGTTTTTCATTTTTAAAAATGGGTTTATCTTTTGTTTAATTATTAATAGTGCAAATATGCTAAATAGTATTTGTTTTAAAAATGAAGTAGTTTATGAAATAATGTTAATCTAGTTTAACCATTAATCACTCAAAGCTAATTGACTTTTAATTTTACTAAGAAACTCTTTGGTTATTCCCAGGTATGAAGCCAACATATATTGAGGAATGCGTTTTTCTATTTGCGGGTATTGGCCTCTAAAATATATATATCTTTTTTTTGCCGAGAGACTAAAGTTTCTAATTAAGCGCTTTTGTGATGCTACGAAGGCTTTTTCGATAATAAGTCTAAAGAAACGTTCTAGTTTAGGGATTTTTTGAAATAATATTTCTTGATTTTCGTAAGAGAACTGAATAACTTCTGTGTTTTCTAAACATTGCACATTATAATCAGCAGGAGTTTGGGTTATGTAACTACCCATATCAGAAGTCCACCAATCTTCAACAGAAAACATAATAATATGCTCCTGCCCTTCATCGTCTAAATAAAAAGTTTTGGTACATCCTGAAATTATAAAGTTTGCAAATTTACATATATCGCCATGTTGTAAAATATATTGACCTTTTAAATATTTTCTGGATGTAACTTTAGAAATTAAAATTGCCTCTTCCTCATTTGTTAAATCAACATGTTTTTTTATGTAATTTAAAAGCGGTTGCATTTCCATTTCAGAGACTATTTAACAAGTATCAAATTTAGCAATAATAACATCATGTTATTAAATGACAAATAGAATTTTTCTGAAATTAAATAATTTACTTTTGCAGTATGCAAAAACCCCAGCATTTTAAATTTGAATTTGTAGCCTTAATGGCATCTTTAATGTCTATAGTAGCTTTATCTATTGATGCTTTATTGCCTGCTTTACCTGACATTGCCAACTCTTTAAGTATTGCAAACCCAAGTGATAATCAGCTTTTAATAACCATGATTTTTCTTGGCTTAGGGTTTGGTCAACTTGTTTTCGGGCCTCTATCTGATAGTTTTGGGAGAAAACCAATCGTGTTTTTTGGCTTTGTTTTATTTATAATAGCTAGTATTATTTGTGTTACTACAAAAAGTTTTGAGGTGATGATTGTTGGACGGATATTGCAAGGTATTGGACTATCGTCTCCACGAAGTTTATCCTTATCCATGATTCGCGACGAATTTAGTGGTGACTATATGGCCAAAATAATATCAATAGTCGTTATGTTTTTTATTTTAGTGCCTGTAGTTGCACCTACTTTGGGTCAGTTTTTATTACACATATACAATTGGCAATCTATATTTTATTTTAATTTAATATTTGGCGTTTTAATCATGATTTGGTTTTGGTTTCGACAACCAGAAACATTGAAGAAAGAAAACCGCATTAAGTTTTCATCACATTTATTTATTGATGGTACAAAAGAGTTTTTCAAATATAAAGAAGCCGTGGCGTTTACTTTTATATCTGGTTTTATCACTGGATCTTTTATGGTGTATTTAAGTACATCGCAGCAAATTTTTCAAGAGCAATATAATTTAGCAGATATGTTTCCATATATATTTGCAAGCTTAGCCATTTCGGTAGGTTTAGCAACTTTTTTAAATAGTCAGTTGGTAGTTAAATATGGTATGTTTAAAATTGCTTATTTGTCGTGTATGGCGTATGCGATCATTTCACTTTTATACGTGTTTATGTTTTGGAGCGGAAGTAACCCAAGTATTACAATATTGATTATTTTTTTCGCATTGCAGTTTTTTGCCGTTGGTTTTTTGTTTGGAAATTTAAGAGCATTAGCTATGCAACCTTTAGGACATATTGCAGGAATTGGTGCGGCAATAAACGGTTTTATATCAACGGTTATGGCAGTTCCTATTGCAAATTATATTGGTAGTTTTGTTATAGACTCTGTATTACCATTATTTATTGGTTTTTCAATTTTTGGTGTTTCATCGCTCATAGTTTTCATTGTATTGAAAAGAAAAAGAAAACTAGCTTTAACTTAAGTATTATTTTAAATAACGGTCTCTTATAATATTCATATGCCATATTTCATGACCGATTGTAGAAAAAGCTGCAGATCTTGCAGACATAACATTACCACTTGCCGTACCTATAAATTTTAAATCTTCATCACTAAAGCTTTTCAAAAGCACTATCGAGTATTGTCGGGTTGTTCTGTATTCTTCTAATAACGATTCTATAGTTTTACTGTTAGCTTTTGATGGCTGTATATAATCATTTTGTTCAAATCCGGCTAAGGGTGATTTATCATGCCGTGCAACGCGCAAACAACGGTACATAAAAATGCGTTCGGTATCTATTATATGCTGAAAAACTTCTTTGACTGTCCATTTATCTAGGGCATATTTATATTCAAGTTTATCTTTTGGAATAGATTTAAAAAAATCTTGCACATTTTTAAATCCTGCCTCAAATCCGTCTATTAAATTTAAATTTTTAGGTAACATATTGATATAAGTCCTATAAAATGGATTAAATTCTTCAGTAACTAAATCTTGTGTTGTCATAATATTTAAATTTTTGCTTGATAGGTGTATAAATCATAATATCTGCCTTCTTTAGCAATTAATTGATCATGTGTACCGCGCTCTACAATATTTCCCGATTCTATCACTAAAATCTGATCTGCTTTTTTTATTGTACTTAATCGGTGCGCAATTACAATTGTGGTTCTATCCTTAATTAACTCACCTAAACTTTTTTGAATGAGAGCCTCACTTTCAGTATCTAAACTTGAAGTCGCCTCATCTAAAATAATAATTTTTGGGTTTGCTAAAATAGCCCGCGCAATAGCCAAACGTTGTCGCTGACCACCTGAAAGCTTCACACCTCTTTCCCCAATTAAAGTTTCCAAACCATCAACAAACCTATCAGTAAATTCATTTACATATGCCGCTTTAACTGCATTTTGTAATTCAGCATCCGTTGCATTTGGTCTTGGAAACATGATGTTTTCCTTAATAGTTCCTTCAAATAAAAATTCATCTTGCAAAACAACACCTAAAAATTGGCGATAACTACTCAGTTTTACCTTTGATAAATCTTGATTGTCAATAGTTACTTTACCCGATTTTGGTGTTAGGAAGGTTGCTGATAATCCAGCAATCGTAGATTTACCAGAACCAGAACTCCCAACTAAGGCTGTAACTGAGCCTGCTGGTGCTTTAAAATTAATATTATGTAACACTTCCTTACCCGCTTCATAAGAAAATGACACATCATCAAATTCAATGTCTCCCTTAAGTGTTTTCAATTGAATATCTCGTTCTTGATTATCTTCTTCAGCAGTCATATTCATCAATTCTTCTGTTCTGTCTAATCCTGCCAAAGCTTCAGTTAACTGGCTCCCTATGTTACTCATTTGAACTATTGGCGCTATCATAAAACCAAGTATTAATGTGAAGAATAAAAAGTCTCCTGTGGTCATTTCTCCTATAATCATGTAATAACCACCAATTCCCATGATACCGGTAGTTGCAACACCTATTAAAAATGTAGATGCGCTCGTCATAAATGCCGTAGCTGTTAAGCTCTTTTTTACATTTTGATATAGTTTTTCCACGCCTTTTTCAAATACCAGATTTTCTTGGTCTTCTGCATTAAAGGCCTTTATAACTCTCACGCCGGCTAGCGTCTCAGTTAATCTACCTGTAACTTCAGCGTTAATTTTACCTCTAACTCTAAAAATAGGGCGGATATATTTGAATGCTCTTAACGCTATATAGCCAAAAACAGAAAGCGGGACAAACACAAAAAGAGTCATCCACGGATTAAGTTTTATTAAAATAATTAACGAGATTATAGCGGTAAATGAGCCACCAACTAACTGTACCAATCCTGTACCAATTAAATTTCTAACCCCTTCAACATCACTCATTATTCTGGAAACCAACGCGCCAGATTTTGTGTTATCGAAAAAACTTATGGGTAAGGATAATACTTTCTTTTGCACTTGAGCACGCAGTTCGCTTATTAAATATTGGGCCTGAACGCTTAATAAGCGCGTTAATAAAAACGACGTTATCGCTTGAATGGCTATGGCTGATAATACAATTGCAATTAAATAATACAACTGTGTATAATCTTTATTTGGAACAACATCATCAAGTAATACTTTACTTTGCCAAGGTAATACTAGCCCTGATAAACTTTTAATGACTATTAATATTAAGCCTATAAAAACTAGATTTCGTCGTGGCCAAATTATGGTTTTAAAGGCTTGCGCCATGGTTACTTTTGGTTGAGTTTTTTGGGTTTCTTTAAGGTGTTGCATTTAATGTTTATTTAATAACTAATCAATTAAAAAAATACATGTAAAAGTAAAATTAAAAAACCACTCAATTCGAGTGGTCTTCAATTTTATAAAACTAATTATAAACATTACTAAGTTCGCTTTGCCTTTTTTGCAAGCTTTGCTGCCTTTTTTTCTTTAGGGGTTAAAAGCGGTTCTTTTTTTACATTCTTTTTAGCATCTTGAGATTTTGCCATGATATTTTTAGTTAAGATGTTATAGTTATTACTTCATATAAACTTATGCTAAAATTTTTAAAAAACCTGAAATTATTAGTTAAAGTTCTAAAAAATAGAATTACTGTATTATTACATTTACAGATATATTATAATTTTTTTAATAATAAAAATAATTGGCATTGGAAAAAATTACATGAACGATAAAAGTAAAATTTATACACTTAATTTAGATTGAGATACTTTTGTTAAAAAGTTCCAGCATCTACATCTTTTATAAAACTGATTAGACCTTTAAAAAATACTTTCTGGTCGTCAAATTGCGATAAATGGCTCCCGTTTGGGCAGAGTAAAAAACGTCCGTTCTTCACTTCAGTACTTATCCATTTCATGTGCTCCGGATCCATAGTATCGTGTGTCGCGCCAATAGTTAAGGTTGGCACGGTTATTTCTTTAAGGCGGTTTTTTACATCCCAGTTTTTAAGGGTGGCATCGCCTTTTATACCAAATTCACTTGGACCTTGCATAGTCACATACACATCGGGATTTAGATGTTTAAAAGCTCTATTAACAGGTTCAGGCCAGTTTTCAACCGGCATTCTTATCACGTGTTGTGTGTAATAATTATTAACTATTAACTCCATATAATTTGGGTTGGCATAGTCTTCTTTGTCTTCATAACTCATAATCTCCTTCAGCACGTCAGGATCCATTTTTGGCGCTAATACCTCATCGGAATATTTTTGATATTCGGGAATGGAAGCGACCATATTAGAAATGATTAGGCCTTTTAAATCATCCTGATATTTTAAAGCATATTGCATACCTAAAATACCGCCCCACGATTGTCCATAGAGGTAAAAATTATCTTTATTTAAATCTAGGGCTTTACGTACCTGCTCTACTTCTTCTACAAAACGGTCTAAATCCCAAAGGCTGAAGTCTTTTGGTTGATCGCTGTAATAGGAACCCAATTGGTCGTAGTAATAGTATTCAATGTTTTCCTGTGGAAAGTAGCCATCAAAGCATTCGTAAATCTCGTGAGTCATTCCTGGTCCACCGTGTAATAACAACACTTTCATGGTTGGATTATTACCCACACGCTTTGTCCAGACTTTAAATTCGCCTTTTGGTGTTGCTATGGGTATCATTTTAATGCCACCTAAAAACTGGTCTTCTGGCTTGGGTTGTAAATACGTTTTAGCGGAAGTGTTTGTACCTACTTCTATTTTGGTTTCGGTTTTACAGCTAAAACATAGCAATAATACAAGGATAAATAGGTATTGGATTCTGGTTTTCATGATAACAATGATTAGACTATAAAGTTAATTAATTTCGTTTTAACTCATTTAATGTCTATCAAGTTCATAAAATATAATTTAAGGCTTTAAATAAATTACAATGCATTATCCATAATATCTTGAACCACTTCTGGATTTAAAAGCGTACTAGTATCACCTAAATTACTCATGTCTTTACACGCAATTTTACGTAATATACGGCGCATTATTTTTCCGCTTCTGGTTTTTGGTAATCCATTTGTAAACTGAATTTTATCTAGTTTTGCTATAGGGCCAATATGTTTGGAAATAAGTTGATTGATTTCTTGACGTAATTCGTCTTCATTATACGTGTTATCAGAATCTTTTAAAGTCACATAACCATACAAGGCATTACCTTTAATATCGTGCGGAAACCCAACAATGGCACTTTCTGCACCTAACGGATGCTCATCGATAGTATCTTCAATGGGTGCGGTGCCTAAATTATGCCCGGAAACAATAATAACATCGTCTACACGCCCAGTAATCCGGTAATTACCTGATTTGTCGCGTAACGCACCATCACCCGGAAAATACATGCCTTTATACGCTGAGAAATATACGTTTTTATAACGCCGGTGGTCGCCATAAATGGTTCGCGCCAATGCAGGCCATGGGAATTTAATAGCTAAAATACCTTCGGCTGGATTGCCTTGAATTTCGTTTCCTTTTTCATCCAGCAACACGGGTTGAACGCCTGGTAATGGTAAGGTTGCAAAAGTTGGCTTATCATTAGTGACACCCGCTAACGACGATATCATGATGCCTCCCGTTTCGGTTTGCCACCACGTATCAACAATGGGGCATTTACCTTTACCCACATAATCGTTATACCAGTTCCAAGCTTCCAAATTTATGGGCTCTCCAACAGTACCTAATGTTTTTAAATGTTTTAAATAGTAATTATCGGCTAAATTCACCGTGTTTTTTGCTAATGCTCTAATAGCCGTTGGTGCGGTATAAAATTGATTGACCCGATGTTTTTCGCAAATTTCCCAAAAGCGTCCGTAATCTGGATAACTTGGCACGCCTTCAAACATAACCGTTGTGGCACCATTTGCTAACGGCCCGTAAACTATGTAACTGTGTCCTGTAATCCAACCGATATCGGCCGTACACCAAAACACATCTTGCATACTTGCTCGGGTATCTTCACGCCCTAAATTAACGGTTCGATTGCATCGGTATTGAAACACATTTCTAAAAGTATACGCGGTATACACCATATAACCACCACAGGTGTGTACCATCCCTTTGGGTTTTCCTGTGGAACCCGAAGTATATAAAATAAAAAGCAAGTCTTCAGCATCCATTTCAACCGCAGGACAATTATCATCTACCATTTTGAGTTCATCATGCCACCACAGTTGATTTTTATTTAATAAAACATCGGATTGAACGCGTTTTAAAACTATGGTTTTTTCTATTGATGGGCTTGATTGTAAAGCCTCATCAGCAATCTCTTTTAAAGGTGTTATTTTATCGCCTCTAAATCCGCCATCTGCGGTTAGCAACATTTTGCATTGAGCATCATTTATTCTTGCTGATAATGCCACTGATGAAAAGCCTGCAAATACCACCGAATGCACCGCACCTATACGTGCACAAGCTAAAACTGCAATGGTTAACTCGGGAACCATTGGCATATAAATGCATACACGATCGCCTTTTTTAATATTATGGGCTTTTAACACATTTGCAAATTGGCATACTTTACTATGCAACGCTTTATACGTAAAATACTGTGCCGCTTCATTAGGACTATTAGGCTCGAAAATGAGTGCAGTTTGGTTACCTCGGTCTGCTAAGTGCCTGTCTAAACAATTTTCTGTGATATTTAATTTTCCACCTATAAACCATTTAACTTCTGGTCTTGAGAAATCCCACTCTAGTGTTTTGGTCCACTTTTTTTTCCATAAAAATGAGGAAGCTATTTCATCCCAAAATGCTTCTGGGTTTTCTACACTGTATTTATATGCTTTATCATAATCGCGATATGAATTTATTTGAAATTTTTGCATGTTGTTTTTGAAAATTTAATTCTAAACTAAAGTACTACAATTATTAGTTTTATTTTAATGATTTATTGCATCTCCTGGGCTGCTCGGGATTCTAATATTTTCAACTATTTCTTGAACATGTTGTGGTGGTTCTTTTGTAAATTTCAAAACAACAATTGAAACAATAAAATTAAGAATCATAGCGACACTTCCAAAGCCTTCCGGTGAAATTCCGAACCACCATTC
>NZ_JABDMV010000033.1 GCF_013001275.1 Flaviramulus sp. | reverse complement strand
CCATTTACTCTGATATAAACATACAAAATAATTTATTAACAATTTCGCACTAGATCGATTTTTGAGAAAAATAACCCATTTGTTTTAATTTAGGTCTATATTAATAATGAATACTCTAAATGAATCTAATTTGATATAATAAAAACTGTATAACAACACCTTTGTTGAGAATTATATAATAAAGAATTTTTTTCTTAAATTGTCGGGATAAGATTAAAAATTAATTCTAAAAATATTTAATCATTCAGTTTAAGTACCGCCATAAACGCTTGCTGTGGAATTTCTACATTTCCTACTTGACGCATACGTTTCTTCCCTTTTTTCTGCTTTTCTAAAAGCTTACGTTTACGAGAAATATCTCCACCATAACATTTTGCAGTTACATCCTTACGTAAAGCTTTAATTGTTTCACGAGAAATTATTTTTGCACCAATGGCAGCTTGAATTGGGATATCGAATTGTTGACGTGGAATTAATTCTTTCAATTTCTCACACATCTTTTTACCTATATGTTGCGCATTATCGGCATGTATTAATGCAGAAAGGGCATCAACAGTTTGAGCGTTTAACAGAATATCTAGTCGAACTAATTTTGAGGTTTTCATTCCAATTGGCGAATAATCAAAAGAAGCATAACCTTTTGATACTGTTTTTAGTCGATCGTAAAAATCGAAAACAATTTCTGCTAAAGGCATTTCAAAAATTAATTCAACCCGCTCTGTGGTTAAATAGGTTTGATTAGTAATAATACCACGTTTTTCAATACACAGCGACATTACATTTCCAACAAAATCTGCTTTTGTAATGATAGTTGCTTTTATGTATGGCTCTTCAACTCTATTAATTGTTGATGGATCGGGTAAATCAGATGGGTTATTTACAATAAAAGCATCATTAGGATTTTTATTTGTGTAAGCATGGTAAGACACGTTTGGAACGGTCGTAATAACCGTCATATCAAATTCGCGCTCTAAACGTTCTTGAATAATTTCCATGTGAAGCATTCCTAAAAACCCACATCGAAAACCAAAACCTAATGCCGCAGAACTCTCAGGAATGAATACTAACGACGCATCGTTTAGTTGTAGTTTTTCCATCGAGTTACGAAGCTCTTCATAATCTTCAGTGTCAACTGGGTAAATACCAGCAAATACCATTGGTTTTACATCCTCAAAACCTTCAACAATATTGGTTGTAGGATTCGCAAAATCTGTAATAGTATCACCCACTTTTACTTCTTTAGCAGTTTTTATTCCTGTAATTAAATATCCGACATCCCCCGTTTTCACACTTTGTTTTGCTACTTGAGTAAGCTTTAGGGTTCCAACCTCATCAGCGTAATATTCTTTATCGGTTGCAACGAATTTTATTTTTTGTCCTTTTTTAATTTCGCCATTAAACACTCTAAAGTAGGTTTCAATACCTCTAAAAGTATTATAAACCGAATCGAAAATTAAAGCTTGTAACGGTGCATTAGGGTCACCTTTTGGCGCAGGAATGCGCTCAATAACCGCAGCTAAAATATTTTCTATACCAAAGCCTGTTTTTCCACTTGCGTGAATAACTTCTTCAGGATCGCAACCTAGTAAGTCTACAATATCATCAGTTACTTCTTCAGGATTTGCACTTGGTAAATCAACTTTATTAAGAATAGGTATAATCTCTAAATCGTTTTCTAGAGCTAAATATAAATTAGAAATCGTTTGTGCTTGTATGCTTTGAGCCGCATCAACAATTAGCAAAGCGCCTTCGCAAGCAGCAATAGATCGCGATACTTCATAAGAAAAATCGACGTGGCCAGGAGTATCAATTAGATTTAATACATATTTTTCACCTTTGTATTCGTAGTCCATTTGAATGGCGTGCGATTTGATAGTAATGCCACGTTCGCGCTCCAAATCCATACTATCTAGTAATTGATCTTGCTTTTCCCTAGCGGTTACGGAGCCTGTAGCATCTAATAACCGATCTGCAAGGGTGCTTTTACCGTGATCAATATGTGCAATAATGCAAAAGTTTCTAATGTTCTTCATAGTCAACAATCTTCTTAAAAAGATTTGGCAAATATAGGGTATTTATCCTCCTTTTAAGGGAATAATTAAATAGCAATTAATCTTGCCACTCAGCAATAAACAAATTAGTATCGCGCCCTCCACCATTATTTCTATTAGATGAAAAGGCTAAATATTTTCCATCATTCGAAAACACAGGAAATGCATCAAATGTTTCACTATGAGTTACACGTTCAAGGTTTTTACCATCAATATCTATTAAATATAAATTGAACGGAAATCCACGTTCGGCCTCAAAGTTTGATGAGAATAATATTTTATTCCCAGAAGGATGAAAAAACGGACTCCAATTCGCGTTTCCCAAATCGGTTAATTGACGTAAATCGCTTCCATCTGCATTACAAATATAAAGTTCCATATCGGTTGGTTCCACTAAACCTTCTGAAAGTAGTTTTTTATAATCTTTTATTTCTTGTTCGGTTTTCGGGCGTGAAGAACGGAATATAATTTTTGTGCCATCTGGAGAGAAAAACGCCCCACCATCATAACCCAATTCATCAGTGATTTGTCTAACGTCGCTACCATCAAGATTCATGGTGTACAATTCTAAATCACCACTTCTGGTTGACGTAAATACTATTTTATCACCTTTTGGAGATATAGTAGGTTCGGCGTCATAACCTATCTCATTAGTAAGTTGATTAACAATATTACCCTCTAAATCGGCTACAAAAATATCGAACGTGTTGTAAACAGGCCAGATATATTTCCCGTTTTTTCGTAATGGTGTGTCTGGGCAATTTTCGTTACCCAAGTGTGTTGAGGCATAAATAACATGTTTGTTGTCTGGCATAAAATAAGAGCATGTAGTTCTTCCTTTTCCCGTGCTTACCATAGGTGGCGCAATACTATCGTTAACTGTTTGGTTGGCATTCATCAAAAACATTTGGTCGCAATTTACACCCCATTTTTTATTGTTTGATTGAAACACGATTTGCTTATCATCAAAACTCCAATATGCTTCGGCATTATCACCACCAAAAGTAACCTGACGAATCGATTTAAAATGGGTTTCCTCAGGATAAATTAAAGAATCTTCGACTGTTTCACTTATATTTTCAGCGCTTTTTTTAGCGTCATGCTTACAAGCAAATAGAGTAATAATAAATATGATTAGGTAAATACGATTCATTTAAAAAAGTTTATAAGTATTGATTAAATTTGAGCAAAATTAATATTTATAAATATGAAACACTTAATCGTTTGTCTTTTTTTAGTTTTTCTGATTGCTTGTAAAAATGAAATATTAAAAACAATATCTATTAAAGAAGATGTTTCTTTTTTGTCCGATGATTTATTAGAAGGGCGCCAAACAGGAACAGATGGTGAAAAAGCAGCGGCTGAATACATAGCAAATCGATTTAAAAATATAGGGTTAGAATCAAAAGGGACAAATGGCTTTTTTCAAACGTTTACTTTTAAACCAAAAACAAACCCACACCAGAAAGTAAATTACACATTAAAAGAAGGGGATAGCACAATAACCGGCACAAATGTAATTGGATACATAAATAACAAAGCCGAAAACACGGTTATTATTGGAGCACATTATGACCATTTAGGTTATGGCGCAGAAGGCTCTTTGTATAGAGGGGAAAAAGCGATACATAATGGGGCAGATGATAATGCCAGTGGTGTTGCTGTTCTACTTAATTTGGCAGATAAACTTAAAGGCACCAACAAAGGGAACAATTACCTATTTATTACATTTTCAGGTGAAGAAATGGGATTATTAGGTTCAAACTACTTTGTTAAAAACGCCACAATTGATACTGAAAAAATGAACTACATGATTAATATGGATATGGTAGGGCGATTAAAAGCAGATAGTACGTTGGCTGTATATGGCGTTGGGACTTCACCCATTTTAAAACAAACTTTAAAAGCGCATAATAGCAATTTTAAATTGATTCAAAAAGAATCGGGAATTGGCCCAAGCGATCATACATCTTTTTATAATATCGACATACCAGTAATGCATTTTTTTACTGGTCAACATGAAGATTATCATAAACCAAGCGACGATTTTGAAAGGCTGAATTATAAAGGCATGCAAACTATTTCTAATTACATTTTTGAAGTAATTACGGATTTAGATAATAATGGAAAATTACCTTTTAGAAAAACAAAAAACGAAAGTGAAGAAACACCTCGATTTAAAGTTGGTTTAGGGGTTATTCCGGATTATATGTTTGATGGAAAAGGCATGCGAATTGATGGAATTAGTGAAGACAAACCTGCCCAAAAGGCAGGGTTACAGAAAGGCGATATTGTTGTGAAGCTGGGCGATAGTGCGGTTACTGATATGATGAGTTATATGAAGGTTTTGGCAACATTTAAAGAAGGAGATAGAACCAAAGTTATTGTTGAAAGAGAAAGTAAATTAATAGAAGCCGACATCGAATTTTAGATATATCATTCGTTTTCAATACTTTTGCACTCCAATTAAAATGATGTGGTAAAAATAGACAACATAGAACTTCCTGATTTCCCATTGCTTTTGGCGCCAATGGAAGATGTTAGCGACCCGCCGTTCCGAGCCCTGTGTAAAGAACAAGGTGCTGATGTTGTTTATACCGAATTTGTTTCTAGTGAAGGGCTAATTCGTAACGCGGCAAAAAGCGTTATGAAGCTAGATATTTATGAAAAAGAGCGACCAGTTGGGATTCAAATATTTGGTGCCAAGATGGAAAGTATGTTAGCGACAATTGATATTGTTTCTGCTTCAAAACCGGATATTATTGATATCAATTTTGGTTGTCCTGTAAAAAAGGTGGTAAGTAAAGGGGCGGGAGCCGGCATTTTAAAGGATGTTTGTTTAATGGAACAGCTAACTGCCGAAATGGTAAAACGCACGAACATCCCTATTACTGTAAAAACACGATTAGGCTGGGATCATGATTCCATTAGAATTGTTGAAGTTGCAGAGCGCTTACAAGATGTGGGCTGTAAAGCCATCGCGATACACGGTCGCACGCGTGCACAGATGTATAAGGGCGATGCAGATTGGAAACCTATTTCACAGGTAAAAAATAATCCACGAATGCATATTCCTGTATTTGGGAATGGCGATATTACATCACCAGAAAGAGCCATGGAAATGCGCGATAATTACGGACTTGATGGCGCTATGATTGGGCGAGCAAGTATTGGTAATCCTTGGTTTTTCAAACAAGTAAAACACTTTTTTCAAACTGGTGAGCATTTACAGCCAATTAGTTTGGAGGAACGTGTTGAAGCGGCGAGAAGACATTTGCAAATGTCGATTGATTGGAAAGGTGAAATTTTAGGGGTTTTTGAAACTCGGCGCCATTATACCAATTACTTTAAAGGAATTCCGCATTTTAAAGAATACCGAATGAAAATGGTTACTAGTGATAAACCTCAAGATGTATTCGCGGCATTCGATGAAGTTCTAGAAAAGTTTGCTGATTATCAGTTTACGGAATAATTATTCCCGTTACCTCAACTAGGTCTTAACCATTGATTTGGAAATTCGTACCGAAGCTATTTTTGATGCTATAATTCCTAAAACAGAAATAGTAAAAAACACAATAAAAAAGTTTTCAATTTTTATAGTTACGGGGTAGGCCAATGTTGGCGTTATCATTACCAAATTAAACGATTTGTGAATCACAAGAACTAACAATGCCACCGCTAATCCAATTATTCCACCAAATACACTTAATAAACTGCCTTGTAAAAAAAATATTTTACGTATATCAGTTAGTGTAGCTCCAATATTAGAGAGTGTATTTAGACTTTTCTTTTTGTCTAATATCATCATAATTAAAGACCCAATTACATTAAAAAAAGCGATAATTAGAACAAGTGTAAAAATTAAATACACTGCTAAATTTTCAGTGTTAAGCATTTTATATAATGCATCATTAAGCTGGGCTTTATTTTTCAATACAACAGTATTGCCTAAAATAGCATTGATTTTTGCTTTTGTTTCGGCTTCATCAGCGCCTGTTGTGAGTTTAAACTCAATAGAAGATATTTGATTTTGTTTATAATTCAATAAATTTTTAGCTAAATCTATGGGGGCAAATACGTATTCTTCGTTTAATTTTTCATTAATATAAAACACACCAACGTTTATAGCTTTAATAGTGTTAAAAGCATTTTTTGTAGATGTAATTTGTCCTTTTCCTGGCTTAGGCACATAAATGTTTATTGGTTTTGTATAATCTAAAACCCCAAGGGATAATGCATTTGAAATCCCCCAACCCACAACAATTTGGTTTGATTTATAGTCAAACCAATTGCCATATTCTAAAATAGAATCGGTATTTATTATATGCTGATAGTTTTCGTCAACACCTTTTAATATTGCCAATGTGTTTTTATTATTTGAGGCAATTATTACACGCTCTTCAATAATTTTAGAATAATAAGCAATTTCTTTTATGCTATCCAACTTAACTGTATCGCTATCGGTGAGAATAAACGATTTTCCAATAGTTGTTTCGGCTTTTAAATCAGGATCGAAGATGCTAGAAAATTGTAGAGTAAAGTCTTTTAACCCTGCAAATCCTGAAAGAACAATAAATAATGATGCAGCGCCTAATATTACCCCAATTATGGCGATATAGGTTATAAAATTAATAGCATTATTACTGCTTTTAGAGCGCAAATAACGTTTTGCTATATATAATGAGAAATTCAATCTAGGATTTTTTTCTTTTATCTAAAATAGTTGGATCTTTTATTGGGTTTTCTTTACCTTTTAATGACTTATCTATTTTGTCAATATATTCTAAAGAGTCATCTACAAAAAACTCTAATTTAGGCATTCGTCTTAATTGGTGTCTTGTACGTTGTGCTAATTCATACCTAATTGATGTAGAATTAGACTTTATTCCTTCAAGAAGATCTTTTGCTTTATCATTAGGAAAAACACTTAAATACACTTTAGCAACACTTAAATCAGCGGTAACTTTTACTTTAGTAACAGATATTAATACGCCGCGCATACCGCCGTGTGTAGCAGCACTTTGAAGTATATCGGCTAGATCGGTTTGCAAAACTGATGCTATTTTTTTTTGTCTTTGACTTTCTTCCAAAATATAAATTCTTAATACGCAAATACTATAGTAATGCAAAAATAACGCATATTTAAAGATTATCTTACTTTTGAATTACATAATTTGTATCTTAACTAGAAAAGTATTTTAGATGAATAAAATTGAACATATTGGAATAGCTGTAACGAACCTGAAAAAATCCAATGAATTGTTTTCTAAGTTGTTTAATAAATCTCACTATAAAACAGAAGAAGTAAAAAGCGAAGGAGTTGTGACTTCCTTTTTTAAAATTGGCGAGAATAAAATTGAGCTGCTCGAAGCTACAAATAAAGAAAGCCCAATAGCGAAGTTTATTGATAAGAAGGGAGAAGGAATACATCATATTGCTTTTGATGTTGATGATATTGAATCAGAAGTTAAACGTCTTAAAAAAGAAGGTTTTAAAGTATTAAGTGACGCGCCAAAAAAAGGAGCTGATAATAAGATGGTGGTTTTTTTACATCCAAAATCTTCAAATGGTGTTTTAATAGAATTGTGCCAAGAGATAAAGAAATAATTTTTCTTGCTAACATGTAAAATAAATAGTAATATTGCACTCCAATTTCGGTCCTATAACTCAGTTGGTTAGAGTATCTGACTCATAATCAGAAAGTCCCTGGTTCGAGCCCAGGTGGGACCACTTTTAGAAATTGTAAAGCCTTTCATTTTTGAAAGGCTTTTTTTATTTCGCTATTCGAAAAAGCTAACTGTTATAATTATTTAATTATGAAAGAAGTAGGCGATTTTAAATTTTTGTATTGAACGAAATTATATATATTTGTTAAGTAGAATAAAAAGTGTGGATTAGTTTTTGATTATAGATACTATTTTAGAAATAAAGTAGTTAATAAAGATGTTGCTAAATAATTACAATAAATGTATTTCATCGATGTTTTTATACCTTTCATGGATGTTTTTGAGGTATTTAAACTGTATTTGTTTTGCTGCCTCGCTTTTTTTTATACATTTGTGACCCCATGACAATACAAAATAAAAGAATAATTGCCTCAGTCTTATTTGTATTAATAAGCGTTGTATGTGTTGGCCAAACGCCACCACCGCCACTTCCACCGCCACCGCCTGGGTTTCCTATTGACGGAGGTGTAATTTACGGAATTATATTGGCGTTAATTTATGGGGCAAAAAAACTATTGTTTCAAAATAAATCATAAGTAGTTTTACTTATTCAGTTCTAATAGTTTTGCAACATATTTTCCTAAAACATCAAACTCTAAATTAACCACAGTACCAATTTTTAAGGTATTAAAGTTTGTGTGCTCAAAAGTATAAGGGATGATAGCCACGCTAAAGCCATCTTTTTTGGAGTTTACAACGGTTAAACTTATGCCATTTACAGTTATTGAGCCTTTTTCAATGGTAATGTTGTTAAGTGTGGAATCGTAATTAAATGTAAAAACCCAGCTCCCATTTGCCATTTCGATGTTGGTGCAAGTAGCTGTTTGATCTACATGGCCTTGAACCATATGCCCATCAAGTCTATCACCAAGTTTCATTGCACGTTCAAGATTCACTTTATCATTCACTTTTAAAGCATTAAGGCTTGTTTTGTCTAAAGTTTCTTTAATTGCGGTTACGGTATATTCTTTATTTTCAATAGCTACTACTGTTAGGCAAACTCCATTGTGTGAAACACTTTGATCAATTTTTAATTCAGAAGTTATATTACTTTTTATCGAGATATGTAGGTTGTCAAATTCCTTTTTTAAACTTGTAACTATACCAATTTCTTCAATAATTCCGGTAAACATTATATTATCTGTTTATTTGGTTAAATTTGCAACATCAAAATTACAAACAAAAGTTGTCATTTTTAATGAAGCAAGGAGAAAATATAATAGTAGGAATATCCATAGGAGACTTAAACGGTATTGGGGGTGAAATTGTTTTAAAAACTTTTGAAGACTCACGGATGCTAGAGTTTTGCACACCTGTAGTTTTTGCTTCAGCTAAGACTATGACATTTTTGAAGTCACACTTTAAATCTGAAATTAATTTCCATGCTGTAAATAAAATTGACGAAATAGTTATAGGGAAATTTAATGTGTTTAATTGTTGGAACGAAACAGTGAAAATAGAGTTTGGCAAAGAAGATCCTAACATAGGAACCTACTCAATTAAGTCTTTGGAAGCTGCAACAAAAGCATTAAAAAACAGTGATATTGATGTTTTGGTAACAGCTCCAATAAATAAGTATAATATTCAATCTGAAGCATTTAATTTCCCTGGACACACCGATTATTTAGCAAAAGAACTTGAAGGGGAAAGCTTAATGTTTATGATTACTGACTTGTTAAGAGTTGGATTATTAACTGATCATGTGCCTGTTAAAGATATAGCAACACATATTACGCCAGATTTAATTGAAGAAAAGATAAATACGGTTTATAATTCTCTAAGAAAAGATTTTAAAATTCAGAAACCTAAAATAGCAGTTTTAGGTATTAATCCACATACTGGCGATAATGGTGTAATAGGTAGTGAAGATGATACTATCTTAAGGCCGACACTTAAAAAAATAAAAGACTTAGGAAAACTAGTTTTTGGCCCTTATGCTGCTGATAGTTTTTTTGGTTCAAATAATTATAAAAATTTTGATGCGATAGTAGCTTCTTATCACGACCAAGGATTAATTCCTTTTAAAACTTTGTCGTTTGGTCAAGGCGTAAATTTTACGGCAGGATTAAATAAAGTAAGAACCTCACCAGATCACGGAACAGCTTATGAAATTGCTGGCAAAGGAGTTGCAGACGAAAACTCATTTAAAGAGGCTGTTTTTAGCGCTATAAGAATATTTAAAAACAGGATGGGTTATGAGGAACTAACTTCCAATATTTTAAAAAAATCCCCAAAAAACATGCGTCAATTGAAGCGAAATTAGTTGTGTGATTTTACTTTAAAACCAGGCTTTAGAGATATAAACAAAAAAATGTTTATATGTACCACAGAGTAAATAAAAATTTATATATTTGCAGCCTCAAATTAGAAGTGATAATGAAGCCATTGAAAGAGTTTACAATTCCATTTGTAGGGTTAAAGATAGCGAAACATCATTTTGAGTATAATGTTGAGAAAGAGTTCTTTGAATATTTTGAGTATGAAGATTTTAACGATGTTAATATCGCAGTAGATGTTGAATTAGAAAAAAAGACAACATTACTGGAATTACATTTTAAAATTTCTGGTTGGGTTAATGTGAATTGTGACCTAACTAATGAACCGTATAATCAAACTATAGAAAATGAGTTTGATTTGGTAGTTAATTTCGGCGATGAGTATAATGATGAACACATTGATATTCTTATAATTCCTCACGGAACTTATGAAATTAACATTCAGCAATATATTTACGAGTTAATTATATTAGCGGTGCCTTTAAAGCGAATTCATCCAGGTGTGGAAGATGGTACTTTAGATTCAGAAATACTTGAAAAACTAGAAGAATTAAGCCCAAAGCTTAAAGAAAATAAAGATAAAAAAGAGGATATTGATCCTCGTTGGAATACATTAAAGAAATTATTAACGGATAAATAAATAAATATATAAAATGGCACATCCTAAAAGAAAAATCTCGAGAACAAGAAGAGATAAAAGAAGAACTCATTACAAAGCAACTGCGCCACAGATTGCTACTTGCCCAACAACTGGTGAAGCACATTTGTACCACAGAGCTCACTGGCATGAAGGAAAGCTTTATTACAGAGGACAAGTACTAATTGACAATTCAGAAGCTGTAGAAAACGTAGCATAATAAAACATGCATATTTAAATTAAAACGCTCGTAATTGAGCGTTTTTTTTGTGAATTACTTTTTCCAAATCACAAAATCATTAAATTTGCATAATATTTCGTCAAAATTTAGTAGTTTTCACGAAATATTTAATGTTTTTGCCCATTTTTAACGATTTTTGATCGAATTAATAAAAAAAAGTATGAGTAAAATCTCAGCGGCGATTACAGCTGTAGGGGCCTATGTGCCTGAATACGTATTAACTAACCAGATTCTGGAAACAATGGTTGATACGAATGACGAATGGATTACTAGTAGAACAGGAATTAAAGAACGTCGAATTCTTAAAGACGAAGGAAAGGGAACCTCTTATTTAGCTATTAAAGCTGCCCAAGACCTTATAAACAAAAAAGGAATAGACCCTAAAATTATTGAACTTGTAATAGTTGCAACTGCCACACCGGATATGAAAGCGGCCTCAACCGCTTCTTATACTGCTTCCAAAATTGGTGCAACTAACGCATTTTCATTTGATATGGATGCAGCATGTTCAAGTTTTTTATACGGAATGTCTGTGGCTGCAAGTTATATTGAGTCGGGACGATATAAAAACGTATTGCTAATTGGAGCGGATAAAATGTCGTCTATTGTTAATTATAAAGATAGAGCTACGTGTATTATATTTGGTGATGGTGCGGGAGCTGTTTTATTTGAACCTAATTCGGAAGGATTAGGATTTCAAAATGAATACTTGCGAAGCGATGGAAGTGGTAGGGAATTTTTACAAGCCACATACGGAGGGTCGTCATTTCCATTAACTCATGAAACTATGGACGAAGGCGGTCATTATGCTTTTCAAGAAGGAAGAACTGTTTTTAAGAATGCTGTTTTTAATATGGCTGATGCTACTGTAAAAATATTAGAACGTAATAATTTAACTAAAGATGATGTTGATTGGTTGGCCGCACATCAAGCTAATAAGCGAATTATTGATGCTACAGCACAACGTATAGATTTAGAAGAACATAAAGTAATGATGAATATTCATAAGTATGGTAACACAACATCTGCTACGTTACCTTTACTTTTAAATGATTATGAATCACAACTTAAAAAAGGAGATAATTTAATTTTCGCAGCTTTTGGCGGCGGATTTAATTGGGGGGCTCTATATTTAAAATGGGCATATAACACAGGAAACTAACCACTAACTAATTAGTAAAATTATGGATATAAAAGAAATTCAGAACTTAATTAAGTTTGTTGCCAAATCGGGAGCAAGTGAGGTTAAATTAGAAATGGAGGATATTAAAATTACCATTAAAACAGGGTCGGAGAATGAAGGTACAGCTATTCATTATGCACCCGTTCAAACTTCCGCACCTCAAATTCAAGCACCTGCAGCACCCGTAACTGAGGCAGCTCCAGTACAAGCCGTTGCTGCTCCGGCCGCTTCAGAAGACTCTAAATATATCACTATTAAATCACCAATTATTGGTACTTTTTACAGAAAACCTTCACCAGACAAACCTTTATTTGTTGAGGTAGGGCAAACAATAGCCGAAGGCGATGTGCTATGTATTATTGAAGCTATGAAGCTATTTAATGAAATTGAATCTGAAGTTTCAGGTAAGGTTGTTAAGATTTTGGTTGATGATTCTTCTCCGGTAGAATTTGATCAACCTTTATTTTTAGTAGACCCATCATAACCTATTAAAAGTTCCAATACACAAATCTCAAAATCCAATATTTGGAATTTGGCGATTGGAATTTGTAATTTTTAATTCAAGACGTTATGTTCAAAAAAATATTGATTGCCAACAGAGGGGAAATAGCACTGCGTGTTATTAGAACCTGTAAAGAAATGGGTATTAAAACAGTAGCTGTTTATTCAACTGTTGATGCCGAAAGTTTACACGTAAAATTTGCTGACGAAGCCGTTTGTATAGGTCCTGCACCAAGCAGTGAATCCTATTTAAAAATGTCCAATATCATTTCAGCGGCAGAAATAACAAATGCAGATGCCATTCATCCTGGTTATGGGTTTTTATCTGAGAATGCTAAATTTTCCAAAATATGTGAAGAACATGGTATAAAATTCATAGGTGCCTCACCCGAGATGATTGATAGAATGGGAGATAAAGCCAACGCCAAAGAAACAATGAAGGCGGCTGGTGTACCATGTGTTCCAGGGAGTGATGGAATTATAACAACCTTTGAAGAGTGCCAAAAAATAGCAAAATTAACTGGCTATCCGGTGATGCTAAAAGCTTCTGCCGGCGGCGGAGGAAAAGGGATGCGAGGGGTTTTTAAACCAGAAAACCTAAAAGATGCTTGGGATTCTGCAAGACAAGAATCGAAGGCAGCATTTGGAAATGACGATATGTACATGGAAAAACTTATCGAAGAACCAAGACATATTGAAATTCAAATTGTTGGTGATTCTCGTGGAAAAGCATGTCATTTATCTGAAAGAGATTGCTCGATTCAACGTCGTCATCAAAAGCTAACAGAAGAAACACCTTCCCCTTTTATGACGGACAAACTTCGTGATAAAATGGGTAAGGCCGCTGTAAAAGCAGCAGAATACATTAAGTACGAAGGAGCAGGTACTATTGAGTTTCTGGTAGATAAGAACAGAAATTTCTATTTTATGGAAATGAATACTCGTATTCAAGTGGAACACCCTATAACAGAGCAAGTAATAGACTTCGATTTAATTCGCGAGCAAATATTAGTAGCGGCAGGAGTTCCAATTTCTGGAAAAAATTATACACCAAAGCTTCATTCTATTGAATGTCGAATTAATGCGGAAGACCCTTTTAATGGATTCCGTCCTTCGCCAGGAGTTATAACAACTTTACATGCGCCAGGAGGTCATGGAATACGATTAGATACTCATGTATATGCAGGTTACGCTATTCCACCAAATTATGATTCTATGATTGCAAAGTTAATTACAACCGCGCAAACAAGAGAAGAGGCTATTAATAAAATGAAACGAGCATTAGATGAGTTTGTTATAGAAGG
>NZ_JABDMV010000023.1 GCF_013001275.1 Flaviramulus sp. | reverse complement strand
TTGATTAGGAAATTAATAACTACATAAAATCTTAGAGATTTAATTTATCGGCTACAAAATGGCCAAGTTCCTTTCCTTGGTCTAAACCATTATCAATCGCTGCTCTGTAATGAATACCACCATAAAGCCTGCTTAATGCGGCTTCGGCAGAAGCATCATAAAATGATTTAAAGCTTCGTATTGGCAATCCAAATGGAATTTCGGTGTCATCTTCAAAATAAAAATTATCGCCAAAAATCTCAGTTAAAACAACCGAGGCTGCTCCAGAAACGACTGAATGCCCACTAGAATATTCTGGAAACGGTGGGGTTTGTAAGATAGGTAACCAGTCTGGATCTAAATTTTGATTTATTACGGTTTCTGGCCTAATCAAATTACTTCTGTATTTTTCATCCCAACAACTTATAAAAGCATCAGCTATAGCTAGTGATGTTTTTGTATATGCATTTACAGTTTCTTCAACGTTTGCATTTGTTTTTCTTGATGCAATTTTTGTAATCCCAATCCAGTGTGCGCCTGGAGATATTTTTTTGGTAGCAAACATAAAATGCCCTCTAGTTACAGAAACAAAAGGGTTACAATCCCAAAAACGAGCAATTTGTACTGCTTCAGACTCATCACCATCTTCAGTAACTTCTCTACTTACATTATATACTTCCATTAATTCTTCATAGAATTTGGAATTTTTATCTAACGAATATTCTGGATGTGGTTTTGGTTTAAACTGAGATGCAGAATCTATAATAAATGGCCTTATTTTGTTCCAATGTGGTTCAATTCCATCCATATACGATGGAGGTGTTGGTTGCCAGCGTGATGGATTATCGGTATCAACGGTAAACTTGGACATTGTTCTTGTTTGGTTATAATTATCCTTATTCATCCATTCCTTAATATGCTTTACTACTTCAAAAGCATATGTCTTACTTTCTTTAAATTCTTTCTCGTTCACAGATTCCCATTGCATATATAAACTATCTTGCAATTTAGCCATACGGTCTTCAGAAAATATTAAAATCTTGCTAACTTCCATGTGAGCAATAATTGCTGCCAATTCTAAATTAACCTCTCCATTAGCATCTGCTTTAGGTATTGCTTTCAAATCATGTACCTTACCAACTAAGGATTCAATTTTCCCAGCTTTTTGAGCTAAAATCTCGTAGGCTGCAATATTTGGGTATGCAAAAATTCTACTTGCCACCGGAGGTGAAAAGATATCATGAATTTGAATTTCCATAACCTTATCTACTGATTTATGGAATATTTCTGGTGAAATTTCTATATGTTCTGCTGGCTTGCTACAACTTACTAATAAGCATATAACTGCGATTGAATAAATGTTGAGTTTTAAATGTTTCATTGTTATTTAATGTTCTATTTTTTTGAATTAACAATATATGACTTACCGTTATTTGAAATAATCAAATAAGTATACTCTTTTAACTTTAATATTTTTCTACCACTAATGTTTTTTGGCAGATTTAGTGATTCGTAAGTGAAATCAGATTCACTATTTGATATTAATACACCTCCTGAATTTGATGAATTTTCCCCAAGCTCAGTTACAAAACCATAATAATTTCCAGTAAAAAAGATTTTATTGGCATCGACCAATATATCTTCAATTGTACTGAGTTGTGCTTGATTTGAAAGTGGTTGTTCCAAAAACTTATTGTCTTTATTTAAATATATCATCGACCGTAACTCGTAAATATACTTTGTTTCTAAAATATCTGATTCTTGCCTTTCTGTTAAATCAAATACCGTTTCTATTTTAGAAAATGTGTTGTAATTTAAAAATCTCTTTTTTAAAGATGGTATTTGCTGAACCAATTTATCTTTTGAAGCAAATGGGACATCCTTACCAAAATAATCATAAAAGATAAGTTGATCTAACTGCTCATTATTATCGAAGTCGTCCAGATACATCTTTACTGGTTTTTCAATTGAAGCTTTCCATTTAAAATTTAGACCAGTATTTCCAGCTATAATATCTAAACGTCCATCCTTGTCAAAATCTGTAACATTTATACAGTTCCACATTCCATTGGATTTATCTAATCCAAATTCTTGTGTTTTATTTTCAAATTTACCATCTAAATTGTACGATAATATTGTGATGGGCATCCAATCGCCTGCTAATATTAATTCAACTAATCCATCACCATCAATATCTGCCCATTGCGAATCGGTAATCATTCCAAAACGTTTTTTATTAACTATTTCGAAGGTTTTTTCTCCTCTATTTCTTAAAATAAAACTATAAGGAGTTAATCCGTAGGCACCAGGAATTGATCGATTACCTATAAATAAATCGTCAAATCCGTCGTTATCAAAATCATGACTAGAAACAGACCCACCATTTGTACTTAAAAGTTTTGAATCTAGTTTGGTGAAATTACCGCGACCATCATTAATGTAAACACGATCTTCCAGCATTGGGTTTCCCTCCGGAAAATCATTTCCTCCACTTAAGGCATAAATATCTAAATCGTTATCATTGTCGATATCAAAAGCTATGGCATCAACATCTTCATACATGGCATCGTTATCAAAAACTGATGCTATTTTATTTTTAAAACTGCCATCTTTACTTTGAAGATATAATACTGGTTTTTCATTTCTGGCACCGCCTATAAATAAATCTGTTAATCCGTCTGAATTAAAATCTGCTTGAACAACTGAAGGCCCTTCTATAGATAGGTTTTCTGGGATTAATCCTTCTCTTTCATAATCTAAAAACTTATTTTCTGAATGCACATAACCGAACTCATTAAAACTTGTTTTCGGAGATTTTTTATAAACATACTTACTTGTATTCTGCTCGTTAATTGTTATTTCAGAATTGATCTTAATGTTGTTTTTTTCGGTTTGCTGATGACCATTATTCCAAATAACTTTTAAGGAATCAATAGTTGCTACATTGCCTAAGCCAAAATGTACTTTACTTGTTGAACTTGACAAAAATCCTTTTACAGTTGTTTGTTCTTTATAGAACGATTGTTCGTCTGAATATAAATATACTTTCGCACCATTTGTATTGATACTATTATTTTTACCCAATAAGTTTATGGTTAAATAGTTATTAGAACTTTTGTTTTCCAAAAGTGTTGCTTTTTCATTTATATTATTCACAACTAGATCCAAATCACCGTCATTATCCAAATCGGAATAAGCTGCTCCGTTCGAATACGTGCTTGTATTATGATTATCTACAAGTTTTTTATCAAATACCAAATTCGATTTATTTTGAAACAAAACGTTTGGTAAATTTAGCATAGGCATCGTATTTATTAACTTTTGCTCTAAAGTGTCCTGCTCCGATTTAGCATATTTGGCAAAGTCCAAATTGCTTAAATAATTTATATAATCTAAATCGTTTGGTCGTTTATAAATCCCATTAGTTATATAAATATCATTTAATCCATCATTATCATAATCCATAATTAATGGAGACCAACTCCAGTCGGTTGCATGGGTCTCAGCCAATAATGCGGCATCCACAAAGTAGCTCCCATTATTCACCTGTAAATGATTTCGAGCATACTGTTGCTGAAAGCCAAATGATTTTTTAATTTGATTAACCTTATCTGTATCCTCGCCTCCCGATTTTAAAAATATATCGGCTTTGTAAGGCATCATATCGAGCGTAATTATATCTAATTTTCCATTGTTCGTAATATCTGCAATATCTACGCCCATTGTAAATCTAGATGTATGATTAAAAAATTCTGCGCTAGACTCTGTAAATGTTTTATCACCATTATTTATATACAAATAATCGTTTTCATGAAAATCATTTCCAATATAGATGTCAATAAAACCATCGTTGTTAATATCTGAAGTTGCAATCGCAAGTCCGTAACCTAAAGGACTATTATATATTCCGGCTTTATCAGTGACATCAATAAAATTAGTTTCACCATTTACTTTCTTATTTTCATATAAGATATCGCCCGAAAGCGCATCTGATTTTGTTCGTAAATCGGAATTTCCGTAAGAATATGGCGAATGCACAGAATGGTTAAGTAAATACATATCTAAATCGCCATCATTATCATAGTCAAAAAATGAAGCTTGTGTTGAAAAACCGGAAAATTTTAGACCATAATCTTTTGATAGTTCTTTAAAAGTACTATCGCCTTTATTTATATATAGCTCATTACTCGCTTTTAATCCTTTATAATTTCCCACTTTGGAAACATAAATATCAAGCAAACCGTCATTATTTACATCTGCCATTGTAACGCCGGTAGACCAGGTACTATCTATACTTATTCCACTACTTACAGAAATATCTTTAAATTTTAAACCTCCTAAATTAAGGTATAACTTATCTGGTTTTTGATTAGCAGATAAATAAATATCATCTAATCCATCGTTATTTATATCACCTAAAGCCACACCACCTCCATTATAATAATACAAATATTCAATAATGTTTAAATCACCATTATCATACAAGTCATTTGAAAAACCTATCCCGGAAACACTAGAATCTATAGTATTAAAAGCTGCATTTTCAATTATAACTGTATCATCAATTGAATTGTTCTCTTTTTTAGAACATCCTACAATTATTAGTAAAATAAGGACTATTTTTTTTATCATATTAATAATTATAAACTTCCAGTGAGTCGTTATTTTTAGCAATAAATATTTTATTATTTATAACTTTAATATCTCTTATTTGTCCATTAACTTTTAACCCTTTACCTTTTTTGTGATACTTAAAATTATTGTTTCCCAAATTTTCAAGATAATTACCATAAGAAGCATCATACCTTCCAAACTCCGGCATTACGCCATTTAAGTTACCACCTAATATTATGTCTTGATCGCCATCCTTATCGAAATCAGAGGTTGTTATTGCATAAACTGGTGAGAAATCTGTTTCAAAAGGCAACTTTTTAGCTTCAAAATTAAAATCGCCATTATTTATAAGTAAGATTGAACTTAATGTATTAGCTTCTAAAATCTTACTACTATCTAACTGTTCTTTAGTAAATATATCACTAATAGATGCGTCTTTAAACGACTCATAATCTGGATACTTTTTACTTAAATATTTTAATTGATCAACCAAATTATGTCGCAACGCATACGGATATTGCTTTCCATTTTTTGCAGTAAATGACAATATAGGATCTGCGAAACTATTCCCATCAAAATCGTTTACATACAATTTGATGGGTTCACTTTCTGAAGCTTTAAATCGACTATTTAAACCATGATTACCCAAAATCAAATCCATATCTCCATCATTATCCAAATCACTCTGCTCGATAGTATTCCACCAGCCTTTTAAGTTAGATGTCTTATCATTTTTAGATGAAACAAAACTACCCTTATTATTTTCGAATACTTTCACACCCATAAACTCCCCAACAACAACTAAATCTTTATAACTATCACCATTAAGGTCAATAAAAGTTGCATCCGTTACCATTCCTATATCCTTGAATTCGGGTGCCAAATCACTAGACATTTCTAAGAACTTACCAGATCCATTATTAATTAAGAAAAACCCAGAACCAGGAAATCCAAATGCATTGGGAATCGTTCTTTCACCAATAAATAAATCTAAATCATTGTCGTTATCAACATCTGCCACGGTAACCGTACTACTGCTGTGATATCCATTTTCTGTTGGTAGTATTTGATTAGACAAGGTGAAATTTCCTTTACCATCATTAAAATACAATCTGTCTAAATAATTAGGGCTGAATTTAGAAAATTCTACACCACCGCTGCATACATAAAGATCTAAATCACCATCGCCATCAGCATCAAAAAAGACACTTTCAGCATCTTCTGAAGCCTTATTTTTTTCAAATAATGTGGAGTTACTTTCTGTAAAGTGATTGTTTTTTTGAATAAATAATTTCGCCGAATTACCTTTTGAACCTCCAATAAATATATCGTCTTCACCGTCACCGTTTACATCACCCAAGGTCATTTTTGGGCCTTCTGCACTTCGCATAAAAGGTAATAATCGTTCAACATTAAAGTCAATATAATTATTTTCTTTATGCACAAAATCTATGACTTTGTCATTTTTAACAAATAATATAGGAGCTACTTCTAATTCTGTTTCAGTCGGCGAAACCGCATCTTTTTCAAAAAGAGTTATGGTTTTATTTACTTCAATATTTTTTAGTTGAGTGATTTTCCCCGATGGCCATGTCACTGTCAAATTAAGGCTATCTCTATCTTTAAAACCAAAATTTGGTCTATTATCCATGGTTGATTGAAACCCTCTTACAGGATGTTGTTCCAGATAATAGTTATTCGATGCAGTACTAAGTTTTAATTTAGCACCTATGGCATCTTTGTTTAATCCGTCTCCTTTTAAAATAACCTTTAAAAAATTATTATCAGTTTGATCTAAGTTATTTTTATAGACAAACAATGGCATATTTACATTATTTACAACCAAGTCCATATCGCCATCATTATCTAAATCTCCATACGCCGAACCATTTGAAAATCCTTCAGTATTTAAACCATTCTCTTGTCGTTCAAATTTTAAATCTCCTTTGTTTACGTAGGCATGATTTTTTACTTTATTTGAAGGAATAATATCAATCAGCTTTTTATAATCTAAAGCATTATTAACAACTATCGATTGAATAACCTCTTCGTTTGAAATGTATTTTAAATAATCTTGATTGGTTAAATCTTTATAAATACCGTTCGCAATAAAAAGATCTTTAAAGCCATCATTATTCATATCAAAAAACAGCGCGCCCCAACTCCAATCTGACGCTTCAACCCCACTAAAACGGCCAACTTCACTAAAAGTCAAGTTGCTGTTGTTTAGCTGTAGCATATTCCTTGTAAACTGATGATAATAATCGTTTTTTAAATTGTACTGGTATTTGTTCCAGTCTTCAAAGGTTGTTACTGTTTTAAGCCTGTCGTATTCACTAGGTAGCATTTCGGTAACAAAAATATCGTTATACCCATCATTATTAATATCTGCAGCATCAGCTCCCATAGAAGCTCCGCTTATTGAATTTAATGAAGTAGTTAAGCATTCCTTGAATGTTCCATCTTGATTATTTATGTACAAATAGTCTCGTTCAAAAAAATCGTTCGACACATATATATCTTGCCAACCATCATTATTCATATCACCAACGGTAACACCTAAGCCAAAACCAATTACACTTCCGTATATTCCTGCTTTTTCACTTACATCGATAAATTTTCCGTCTATATTTTCAAAAAGTTTGTCACCTCCCAAAACATCCCTTTTTGGGCGTTCGTTTTTGGTTAAATTAAAACTTCCAATAGCCTGATAAGAATTATTTAAAAGATACACATCTAAATCGCCATCATTATCATAATCAAAAAAGGAAGCATGTGTAGAAAATCCTTTATCGTCTAATCCAAGTTCCGATGCTTGTTCAGTAAACGTTAAATCCCCGTTGTTTATAAAAAATTCATTTTGTTTGTTATCTCCCTTTACATCACCAGAATTACAAACATAAATATCTAAAAACCCATCGGCATTTATATCAATCATTGAAACTCCTGTAGACCATGCTTTGGTTCCTCCAACGTTAGATTTATCTGTAATATCTTCAAATTTGAAATCTCCTTTATTTAAATAGAGTTTGTTTTGATTTAAATTGGAGGTTAAATAAATGTCTTGTAACCCATCATTATTTAAATCTCCAATCGCTACACCACCTCCATTGTAGAAATTCCTATATTTATATACATTGAAATCATCCGTAGAAACTAAGTCATTTCTAAAATTAATGCCTGTAGATTCTGCCGATAATAATTCAAATTGTGGCTTTGCTTCTTTTACTAATTCTTCTTTTTTATTACATGATACCAATAAAACGATAACACATATTATATAAGCATGCTTCATCATTATTTATTTATTCAATTTATTGTACTTATATGCTAAATCTTCAATGACTACAGATAAATCTCGCTGAGATTCTACTGAGAGTATAATTTGCCTATTTCCATCAACCTTAACTAGTTTATCATCTATAACCTTCATAAAAGGATTTCCAGGATACCATTTCATCAAAGTATCTTGAATTCTAGGAAGTAAATTCTCTGCAAACGTGTCTTCGTTCCACAGTGCCCAAGCCGTATAAGAAAACTTAATATCTATAGCGGTTATTATGTTTTCTGGATTAAATTTAGCATAAAACAACATTCGAATTTTATCTCTAGTATTTGTTGAATCTTTCGGATATAAAAAACTCTGAACGTAGTTATTATTTGGACCGTGGGTTAATATTTGTTTTTTATTAAGCTCCCAACAAGTTTTAAAAAATTCACTTTTTGTTTGACCAAACTTCAAATTAAAAAAAACAGAATCGTTTTTTTTTCCACTTGCTAATTCTTGTTTAACCAGCTTAGTATAATCTGATTGACAAGAACATATAACTAGCAGTAAAATACATAGAATAATATTGTTTAATTTCATTTGTAGGTTATGCTTTTTAAAATTATTTTATTTTATTGCGATATTGGTTTTGCTATTTCATAGCATTTCAATCTATCATTATTAAAAGAGACAAATAAATACGTTTTATCGCCAATTTTTGATATTTCAAAATCTCTTATTTGTCCTTTTAAATTTAATGGTATAATTTTTTTATACTCTTGTTTATAATCTCCATATAACAACCATCCTTCAGAAGCATCTTGAATTCCAAATTGTGGTTTTATTAAATATTGATTACCGCCAAAAAACACATCTAAATTTCCATCATTATTTACATCAAACAACTCGATCGCCTCAACATTTGAATATTGTATTTCATTAGGTAATTTTTGGGCTATAAAGGTATTATTTTTATTAACAAACAGAGTGGAATTAACCATTTTAACATCTAAAATAATCGATTTATCCAACTGCTCTTTAGTAAAAATAGACTCCATATTTGCATTGGCATAATCTTTATAAAATAATAGCTTTGGTTTTAAGCCTGCTAATTGAGAAACAAGTTCGTCTCTATCAACAATTGGGTAATATTTGTCTCCTTTTTTATGACAAATAATTTGTTCTACTGCACCATTATTATCAAAATCAGAAATATACATTCTAGTATCCTTTTTGAAAAAAGAGTTTTCTCCTTTATTCCCGGCTATAATATCTAATGCCTCATCATTATTAACATCGGCGACTTTAATAGTTTTCCAAAATCCTGAGGTTTGTGACAATCCATAAGCTTCTGTCTGGTTTGACAACCTACCGTTTGTATTTATAAAAATTGATATGGGCATCCATTCTCCAGAAATGATTAAATCTTTAACTCCATCATTATTCATATCTGCCCAAAATGAATCTGTAATTAATCCAATATTTTTTAATTCAGCTGGTTCAGTAATTTCAAAAATATTGTTTCCTTTATTTTCAAGAATAAGTCCTGAACCAGGAATCCCGTAGGTTTCAACTTTAAATCGTTCACCAATAAAAATATCATCATCTCCATCCTGATCAAAATCATAAATTGAGACTGTTGATGTACTTATGGGTACGCTGAATTTTAAAGAATTTTGACTTAACGTAAAGTTTTGGTTTCCATCATTTATATACAACCTATCGCTTAATGCGAAGTCATATTTTGAAAAAGATTTACCGCCACTTGTTACATACAAATCTAAATCACCATCATTATCACTATCAAAAAAAGCTGCATCCGTATCTTCGGATTTTGCGTTTAGGGCAAATGGCTTAGTGATTTCTTTATATAAACCATTATCTTGAGAAACAAACAACACGCCGGTTTGACCTTTAGCGCCACCAACGTAAAAATCTGATAAGCCATCATTATTTATATCGGTACTTGTAATATTCGGACCTTCGTTACTATACATTTCAGGCAATAGCTGTTCTCTATTAAAATCAACTGAATTATTTTCTTTATGACTGAAACGAAATAAATCATTGGTTTCTATTAATGAGTTATTATATTTCAAGATATTCACACTTGTATTAGTTACTAAACTATCTGCTTCAAGTTGGTTAAAAGTATAGCTGTGATTAGTTTTTAAGTTGTTAAGTTTACTTTTTACCCCGTTAGGCCAACTAATTATTAAACTATCAATATTGTCATTCGAATTTACTCCAAAAATCAAATTTGGTGAAACAGAACTTTGAAATCCTCTGGAAGGATAATTTTCTAAAACACTGTATTGATTATTCTCATAATATATTTCTGCTTTCGTACCAATAGCAAAAGTGTTTTTTTCACCACCATGAAGTTTAATACCAATACTTTTTTGTACTGACGAATCTAATTTATTTTCATAAACAAAGGCTGGCATATTTACATTATTAATAACTAAATCTAAATCGCCATCGTTATCGAGATCTCCATAAGCACTCCCATTACTAAAACTAGGTGTATCCAACCCCCATGATGTTGTTTCATCAGAAAATTCAAAATTGCCTAAATTTTTAAAGGCCGCATTTGGAACTGCCTGTGAAGGCATCAGATCGATTAACTTGTTCATGACTTCCTTGTCATTTTTAATCATATCGCGAATTTTATCTTCATTCGCCATATACGTTAAATAATCTCTATCCAATAAATCTTTAAAAATACCATTACTAATAAAAATATCTTTTAAACCATCGTTATCAGCATCAAATAATAAAGATGCCCAACTCCATTCGGATGCGGCTACATTTGAAAACCGGCTTACTTCAAGAAATGAATTATTACCCATATTTCTATGAAGTGCGTTTCTTGAAAATTGCTGATGATACCCGTTTTTACCAGCCATTTCATATTTATTCCAAGTTTCAAATATTGTTTTTGTACGTTGTCGTTCTATAGTTCTTGGTAACATTTCTGTAACCATTATATCTGGATAAGAATCATTATCTAAATCAGCAGCATCAGCTCCCATAGAACCCATTGATATAGAACCAAATTGATTGGCTAAATTCTCATTGAATGTACCGTCTTGATTATTAATATATAAATAGTCTCTTTCAAAAAAATCATTTGATATAAAAACATCTGGCCAGGAGTCGTTATTATAGTCACTAACAGTAATACCCAAACCAAAACCTATGGCACTAGAATATATATTTGCTTCTTCTGTGACATCTACAAAAATGTCATTGTCATTTCGTAATAATTTATTTCCATTCTTTGTCGGGGTTTTTCTTTGATCTTTAATAAAATCATAGTTCCCAACGGCTTTTATGGAATTACTTAATAAATAACAATCTAAATCGCCATCTTTATCATAATCAAAAAAATTCGCTTGAACAGCCAGTCCTACAATATCTAAACCATAATCTTTTGATTTTTCTGTGAATGTTAAATCGCCATTATTGATAAACAATTCGTTATGGCGATTAGCACTCTCACTTGGCGGTCCTGCTTTACAAATATAAATATCTAGCAGTCCATCATGATTTATATCAACAAATGTAACGCCCGAAGACCACACATTTTTACAAGCAACTCCTGCTTTATCGGTAATATTTTCAAATTGCCAATTGCCTTTATTTAAGTACAATTGATTATCAACTAAATTACCAGTAAAATAGACATCTAATAACCCATCGTTATTTATATCGCCTAAAGCGACACCGCCTCCATTATAGAAATTACGGTAGGTGTAAGGATTTAATTCTTCTGTGTATTCTAAAGTGTTTTCGAAAGTAATGCCAGTTGATTTATTTTTTAGTAAAAATAAATTTGGATTGATTTGTTCTGTATTACAGGAAAGTAGAAAACAACTTGAAATAAAAATAACCAACAAGTTTTTCATGCAAATACGACTAATAATAAATTGTTATTAAAAAAAGGGATACTTTATAAAAGTACCCCTTTTTATTCAAATAATACTTAAAATTCTAGTACTAGTAACCAGGATTTTGTGTTAAAGTTCCTCCACTATTATCAATTTGACCTTGTGGTATTGGAAATAAGTTTTTAGTAGCTGCAGAAGCTGGCTTTTCCCACCAAGCATCATTAAACTTACCAAAACGAATCAAGTCTTGACGACGTGTTACTTCCATAAACATTTCTCTACCTCTTTCAGCTAAAAAGTCATCAGCAGTTAATGATCCTAATGCAGATACACCAGCTCTTGCTCTAATCGTATTAACATCAGTTAATGCTAAATTCCAGTTTCCAGCAGCTCTCGCATCAGCTTCTCCACGGATTAAATACATGTCACCTAATCTTATGATTGGGTAATCATTATCCATGTTATCTCTTTGACCTTGACGGAAACTAAATTTACCCATACGTACACCACCTTTTCTAGATGCATTAGGCTCTAGTTCATTAATATCAGTTGTATAGTCTAACTCTAAATCACCACCAGTAGCAGCATAATCTAAAATAGCGGACCCTTCATAATCTAACTGTGGTCCAACAATAAAGCTAATTTCTTTACGCTTATCTGAAGGTTCATAAGAATTATAAAAATCTTCTAAAGCTGAATATCCATTCCAAGGTTGGTTTTGTAAATTCCAAGTAAATTGACTTGAGTAATGTAAAGTCATTTGCGCAAAATTCATGTTTCCACCAGAAACATTATCATATGCAATAGCCCAAATCATTTCAGGGTTGTTTTGGTTATTTGGTGCAAATACTGCAGCATAACCACTCAACTCATCTGGATCTGAAGCAACACTTGGTCTTTGTGCCGCATTTGGCACTGAACAACCATCGTCACATAAGGTATAACCTCCATTATCGATAATATATCCTGCAGCAGCAGATGCTTCAGCATATCTAGGCGTACCTGTATATACTTCTGCATTTAAATATAGTTTAGCTAGTAAACCTAAAGCTGCGAATTGATTAATTCTATAACGTGTTTGCGCAGTATTTAATGGGCTAGACGATAAATCCATACCAATTACATTAGCAACACCTAAAGCAGCTAATAACTCACTTTCAACAAAATTGAACACTTGCGCTCTTGTTGATTGTGGTGGATTTCCACCAGCTTCAGTTAATATTTTAACTCTACCATATAAATCTAATAAACGGTAGTAGAAAAATGCACGTAACGCTCTTACCTGAGCAGTTTGATTTGCATCAAGATTTCCAGAAGCTAGTGATGTATTACAAGCTCCAATTGCATTATATTGCTGATCCCATGTTCCACCAACTGGTCCATTAGTAGCTCCAAATGTATGTCTGTGCATATCTATCCAGATACCACCGTCATACCAGTCACCACCTTTTTGAGTTACAGCAGCCTCATCTGAAGATACTGTTTGTACTGAGAAATATCCGCCATGATTCGCAGAACCTGATTCTCTTAGTTGATTAAATGCTGATGACATTGCATCTGCAGGTCCAGCGCCTCCACCATCAAAAGTAGCGAAGGTAGGTTCTGTTCCATTAAATTGTTCTGGAACTTGGTCAACCAATACTTCTTCCAAATCTGTACATGCGCCCATTGTAAGTAGAGCACCGCACATTAAAAATAATTTAAAAATGTTTTTCATAGTTTTTTTTATTAAAAGTTAACATTTACACCAAACGTGATGGTTCTAGATGCAAAATAATTATATCTTCTATCGATACCAGGTGTTAATGGATCAGCTCCTCCTCCAAGGAAACCACCATTATCTACAGCACCTCTATCCTGTAATGCAGGTTCTGGATCTGCTCCAGTATAACTTGTTATTGTGAACAAGTTTTGAGCGCTCAACGACAATCTTAAACTCTTAATGTACTTATTGTCTTCAGCAATATCTACGTTATATCCTACTGAAAGGTTATCAAGTTTGAAAAAGTCTGCTTTCTCAACGTATAATGAACTAAACTTTGCATTTTGAATGGCTGGATCAGCTAACTCTGTATTTACAAAGTTATAAGAACCTTGACTACCTACTCTTGGCTCATAAAATACTCTAAAGTTATTTACCATGCTATGTCCGAATGCGCCTCTAAAAAATGCATTCACATCCCAGTTTTTGTAAGTTAATGTATGAGACCAACCTAATTCGAAATCTGGAATACCATTTCCTAATTTAGTTAAATCACCATCTCTTACTCCATCTTCATCAGCATCAATAGCATTTCCAATAACTTGCTCAGTTTGTAACGTTCCATCGCCATTTATATCTGCCAATACTTGGCTTCCGTCTACAACTTCTCCAGTAAATACTGGCCCCCAAATTTCACCTATGTCTTCACCTTCAGAAACTAAAACAACATTTGTGTCATTTTGTCCAGGAGCACCTAAGTTACCTCTTAAAGTTCTTGAGTCAAATTTATCAAGAGTAGTTTTGTAACTAGATAATACCAAACCTGAATTATAAGTTAAATCTTCGTTTTTAACAATATCATAATT
>NZ_JABDMV010000011.1 GCF_013001275.1 Flaviramulus sp. | reverse complement strand
AAAGCTTCCTTAAATTTTAGTTTATATAACCGTTATACTATTGAAGTTGTAGAACGCATTTCAACTTTTGAAAATAATGTAAGCACTTCCAGACCAGAAAATGTGGGCACAAATACCACCACAGGTTTTGAAGCCAACGGAAAATATGCGCCTTCAAAATGGTTTTCTATAAATGGTGATTTTAATATTAATTATTTTTCTAGAAAAGGTATTTTTGAAATGACATCTTTTGATTTTAAAGGCAATAGATGGGCCGCTAGCCTAACCACAAAAATTAAACTGCCCGCAGAGTTTGATTTAGAAATTTCTGGCGATTACAGGTCTAAATTTAAAACCATACAAAACGAGATTGCCGATAACCTTTTTGCAGACCTAGGTTTAAGAAAAAAGATACTTAAAGGAAAAGTGATTTTAAATTTAAGTATTCGTGATGTTTTTGCTTCTAGAATAGACCAAACCACCACCACACAACCCGAGTTTTATTTGTTTAATAGCCGACAACGTGGGCGCTTTGTAACCTTTGGTATAAGTTATGGTTTTGGTAAAGGTGAGGCGATGCAGTTTTCAGGGCAACGAAGATAATTGTCATTCGAAAAAAATATTTTTCTTATCCGGATGCTCTAAAACATTAAAACGATCTATTATCACAATCTAAAATTTCAAAAAAAAAAGACCTTGTGTAAAACAAGGTCTTTTTTTTATATAAAGTTTTAGCCTACTTTAAAAACTCTAAAACATTTGCCTCAATTCGAGCTTGAATATTACTAACATCGCCTTTAACAAAAGTTTCGCCTGTTATATTTTCATAAAGTTCAATGTAACGCTCGCTAACTGTTTCAATATAATCATCACTCATCAAAGGAACTGTTTGTCCTTCTAATCCTTGGAAATTATTAGAAATTAACCATTGGCGCACAAACTCTTTACTTAATTGTTTTTGAGTTTCTCCTTTATCTTGTCTCTCTTGATAACCATCGGCGTAGAAATAACGTGATGAATCTGGTGTGTGTATTTCGTCAATCAAGACAATTTTACCATCTTTAGTTTTACCAAACTCATATTTAGTGTCTACTAAAATCAATCCTCTTGAGGCTGCTATTTCAGTGCCTCGTTGGAATAATTTACGGGTGTAATCTTCTAAAACTAAATAATCTGCTTCACCAACAATTCCACGCTTTAAAATATCTTCGCGAGAAATATCTTCATCATGATCACCTATTTCTGCCTTAGTAGCAGGGGTAATTATAGGTTCTGGAAACTTATCGTTTTCTTTTATTCCTTCTGGCATTGCAACACCACAAAGCATACGTTTTCCAGCTTTGTACTCGCGTGCAGCATGACCAGACATATATCCGCGAATCACCATTTCAACCTTAAAGGGCTCGCATAAATGACCTATAGCCACATTAGGGTCTGGTGATGCGGTTAACCAATTTGGAACCAAATCCTCGGTTGCAGCCATCATTTTTGTTGCAATCTGGTTTAATATTTGCCCTTTATAAGGAATCCCTTTTGGCATTACAACATCGAATGCAGAAAGCCTATCGGTTGCAATCATTATTAACTGTTCATCGTTAATATTATAAACTTCTCTTACTTTACCTTTGTAAACACTTTTCTGACCAGGGAAATTAAAATTAGTATCTATAATTGTGTTACTCATTACTCTATGTTTTCAATGCTTTTATAAGCTTCAATGACACTTTTTACTAATCTGTGACGAATTACATCCTTATCGTCTAAAAATATAATTCCTACGCCATCCACATTCTTCAAAATCAACAATGCTTCTTTCAAACCAGAAATTGTTCTTCGCGGCAAATCTATTTGCCCAGGATCGCCTGTTAATAAAAATTTTGCGTTCTTACCCATTCTTGTTAAAAACATTTTCATTTGTGCATGCGTAGTGTTTTGTCCTTCATCCAAAATAACAAAAGCATTATCTAATGTCCGTCCACGCATAAATGCTAGAGGTGCAATTTGAATAGTGCCATTTTCAATATAATGTGTCAACTTTTCAGGCGCTATCATATCACGTAAAGCATCATAAAGCGGTTGCATATATGGGTCTAACTTTTCTTTTAAATCACCCGGTAAAAAACCTAAATTTTCACCGGCTTCAACAGCAGGTCTAGTTAATATAATACGCTTTACTTCCTTATTTTTTAATGCTTGAACAGCTAATGCTACACCTGTGTAAGTTTTACCTGTACCGGCAGGACCTATTGCAAAAACCATATCATTTTTACGCATAAGCTCAACCATTTTTCGTTGATTTGCCGTTTGAGCCTTTATAAGTCTTCCACCTACACCATGTACAATTACTTCACCACTTTGTTTTGATGTTTTATAATCATCGCTACTCTGGCTTGTTAATACACGTTCTATAACATTTTCATCAAGTTTATTATACTTAGCAAAATGTTTTAAAAGCATAGAAATACGACGATCAAATTCTTCTAGTAATTCTTCATCACCAAAAGCTTTAATTTTATTACCGCGTGCTACAATTTTTAATTTAGGAAAGTGCTTTTTTAAAAGTTCGATGTTGGCATTTTGTGCTCCAAAAAACTCTTTTGGAGTAATCTCTTCAAGTTCGATAATGATTTCGTTCAAAGGCGTAAATTTAATTTTGAAAATTCAATTGATTAATTAAAATTTATAGGTAATCAGACCAAATGATTTATTAGTTTTGTGTGCAGCTCAAAAATACATAAATTTGAGGGACACTTTGCTAAAAACATATCAACAATTTTGCCAATGGCGATAATAACATTAACAACTGATTTTGGTGAAAAGGATTACTTTGCTGGCGCAACAAAGGGCGCCATATATAGTGAACTTCCCGATGTTAAAATTGTTGATATCTCCCATTCAGTTTCGCCATTTAATATTCCTGAAGCTGCTTATATTATTCAAAATGCATTTCGCAGCTTCCCTAAGGGTACAATTCATATTATCGGTATAGATTCTGAAATAAATCCGGAAAATCAGCATATAGCTGTAAAATTGGACGACCATTATTTTATATGCGCTAATAACGGAATAATGAGCATGATATGTAAAGAAATCGTACCTGAGAAAATTGTAGAAATAAATATTCATGATAAAATACAAACAAGTTTTCCGGTATTAGATGTGTTTGTGAAAGTTGCCTGTCATATTGCGCGAGGCGGCACTTTGGATGTAATTGGTAAATCCATACCAGAAATAAAACCTATAAAAAACATTGTACCGTATGTGAATGACGATAAAACTCAAATTATTGGTAGCGTTATTTATATTGATAATTATGGCAATGTCGTAACTAATATTAAACAAAGCTTTTTTGAAACCTTACAAAAAGGTCGTGATTTTAAAATTTCAGCACGTAATTATACCTTCAAAAAAATATATCAAAAATATAGTGATTTTGTTAATTTTGAGATTCCAGAAAACAAGCGAAATGATGAAGGTAGAAAGTTAGTAGTTTTTAATTCAGGAGGATTTTTAGAAATCGCTGTTTATAAAAGTAATAGTGAAACATTTGGAAGTGCATCAACACTTTTAGGGCTGAGATTAATGGATTCTGTAAGCGTAAATTTTATAAATATTCCAATAATACCGAAAGGAAAAGATATTCCTCAAAATATTTCTAATGTCGATGATTTTTAATTTAAAGTATATAATTTATGTTTGTTAGAATAGTAAAAATGGGGTTTTATAAACGAAATATTGAAACCTTTCTTTCTAATTTTAATGAAAACAAGCATCAAATTAGAAATTTTAAAGGTTGCAAATTTTTGGAATTATATAGAGACAAAAATGATCCAACAATTTTTTTTACATACAGCCATTGGGAAACTGAAGAAGATTTAGAGAAATATCGAAAATCTGATTTATTTAACTCCGTTTGGTCTAAAACGAAACCACTTTTTAGCAAAGCTGCGAAAGCTTGGAGCGTAGAGAAATTGGAAAGCTTAAATTAAAATTAAATGATAGCCATACTTAAAAAAGAAATAAACTCATTCTTTTCGTCACCAATTGGTTATCTAGTAGTTGCTGTTTTTCTAATTTTAAACGGATTATTTTTATGGGTTTTTAAAGGAGAATTTAATATTCTAGATTACGGATTTGCAGATTTATCATCCTTTTTTGTATTATCTCCATGGATATTAATTTTTTTAATACCTGCCGTAACAATGCGCAGTTTTTCAGATGAAAAAAAACAAGGGACCCTTGAACTATTGTTGACAAAACCCATTTCGCATTTTCAAATTGTTTTAGCAAAATATTTTAGTGCGATTATCCTTATAGTGAGTGCAATAATTCCGACATTACTTTACGTATATACGATTTATCAATTAGGTAATCCTTTGGGGAATTTAGACTTTGGTAGTACGCTAGGGTCGTATTTTGGTCTATTATTTTTAATTGCCGCATACACGGCCATTGGTGTTTTTTCTTCCACCTTTTCCGACAATCAAATAGTAGCTTTTATATTGGCCGCATTTATTTGTTTAATTTTTTATATTGGCTTTGAGTCTATTGCAGATTTTACATCAAGTGATTTTTTAGATCAATTAAGTATGAAATTCCATTTTAAAAGCATGAGCCGTGGCGTGTTAGATACACGAGATATTTTGTATTTTTTAAGTGTATCGGCATTTTTTATTTTCATTACAAAACTTAATATTAGTAAAACAAAATAAATGATTATATCCCCATTATTTGTGTTTTTTTTAATTCTCGTATTTGCCCTAATTTGGCTATTTACAAACACTATTGATGACCGAAAATGGTTAACTTTTTTAATTAGTTTAGCACTTACACCTGTTGTATATTTTTATTTATTTTATCCAATGCTGAATATATTTAATAACTATCACCATCAAAAATATTTTGACGCCGAAGCTTGGAACGAAAAACCAGCATTACGTTATGAAATGAGTGAGCAAATTTTAAATGACAGCCTCTTTATTAGAAACAATAAAGCCGAAATTGAAGCCCTTTTAGGAAAGGCTGAATGGTATGGTTGGGACGATTCAATCAAAGCTAATTCACCAGAAAAGTGGAATTACAATTTAGGTTTTAAACCAGGTGCATTTAATAATTTACAAGAGTGTTTAGAATTTGAATTTAAAAATGATACCGTGATTAGAGTAAAACAATATCAATTAGAACAAAAATTTGAATAAAAACTATAAATACATATTAGCCCTTGCTATAGTTTTAATTGCTTTTAATTTTTTGGGCAATTCATATTACATGCGTTTTGATTTAACAAGTGATAAGCGTTATACAATAAGCAAATCGGCTACAAAAATTTTAGAAAACATTAAATATCCCTTGATAATTGATGTGTTTTTAGAGGGAGACGATTTTCCTTCAGAATTTAGACGCTTACAAAAAGAAACGAGACAGTTGCTTGAGGAATTTTCAGCAATAAACAACAATGTTATTTATAATTTTATTAATCCGATAGAAGATGATGCTAGTCGCGAATTAAACATTCAGAAATTATCACAACGTGGTTTAACACCGATGCAGTTAAGTGTTCAAGAAAGCGGAAAATCATCGCGATCAATTATTTTTCCTTGGGCCTTAGCAAGTTATAATGACCAAACGTTAATTATTCCTTTAGTAAAAAACAAAATTGGTGCTTCACAACAAGATTTAGTAAGCAATTCCGTGCAACATTTGGAATATACTTTCGCAGAAGGATTTAAAAAACTAACTGAACCAAAAAAACATAAAATAGCTATTTTAAAAGGCAATAAACAGCTCGATGATAAATATATATCAGACTTTGTAAAAAAAATAGGCGAGTATTATTTTATTGCGCCTTTTACTTTGGATAGTGTCTCAAGTAATCCGCAAAAAACCTTAGAAGATTTAAATACTTTCGATTTAATTATATCTGCAAAACCAACAGAAGCTTTTACTGAATCAGAAAAATTAGTTCTAGATCAATTTACCATGAACGGAGGTAAAAGCCTTTGGTTAATTGATGCAATAGCCATGGAAAAAGATAGTTTATTTAATGATAAAGGCGCTAATTTTGCTTTGGCCAGAGATATAAATTTAACAGATTTCTTCTTTAAATATGGAGCTCGTATTAATCCAGTTATTGTAAGCACGCTTTATTCCGCTCCTATCACTTTAGCAATGGGAACTGGAAGCGACTCACAATTTCAACATTTAAAATGGCTTTATTCGCCATTAGCGTCATCAAATAGCAATCATCCAATTATAAATAACTTAAACCTTGTTAAATTTGATTTTGCAAGCCAAATTGATACTCTTAAAAACAATATAAAAAAGACCATACTTTTGGAATCTGCACCACTTACAAGGCTCGAAGCAGCTCCACGAGAAATCAGTTTAGAGGTTGTTACTCAAGAACAGAATCCCGCTTCATTTAACAAAGGCAATCAAACCATGGCCGTTTTATTAGAAGGATCATTTAATTCGGTTTATGATAATCGTGTGAAACCTTTTAACCTTTCTGATGAAAAAAATAAAAGCACTCCAACTAAGATGGTAATTATTGCTGATGGAGATATTATTAAAAATGATGTTATTAGAAATGTACCACAGCAATTGGGGTTTGACAGATGGACAGGACAAACTTATGGAAACAAAGAATTTTTACTGAATACGGTTAATTACTTATTGGATGATGACGGACTTATAAACATTCGGTCAAAAGAAGTTGCCGTTGCCTTTTTAAATCAACAAAAAATTACAGCCCAAAAAACAAAGTGGCAGCTTTTAAACATTGTATTACCACTGATATTATTAAGTATATTTGGGTTTCTTTTTAATTACTTTAGAAAGAAAAAATATGCTTCTTAAATGTTAATAAGTTTGTTTCGAAATAAAGACTGATTCGAATATATTTGTATGTAGCATATTTTCAATTAAAACTAAGCTAAACGCATGAAATTTATAGTATCCAGTACATATTTATTAAAACAGTTACAAGTTTTAGGTGGCGTTATTAACAACTCGAACACCCTGCCTATTTTAGATAATTTTTTATTTGAATTAGATAAAACAAAACTATCTGTTTCTGCTAGTGATTTAGAAACAACCATGTCATCGGCTTTAGATGTTGAAAGCGATAGCACAGGTAGTGTGGCAATTCCTGCACGACTATTACTTGATACCTTAAAAACGTTTCCAGAGCAACCTTTAACTTTTGTGGTTGAAGATAATAATACGGTCGAAATAAGCTCTAATCATGGTAAATATGCCTTGGCATACGCTGATGGAAATGAATTCCCGAAAGCCGTACAGCTTGAAGACCCAAGTAAAACAGTTATCACAGGCGATGTTTTAGCTACAGCAATAAGCAAAACAATTTTTGCCGCTGGAAATGATGATTTACGTCCGGTAATGAGCGGTGTGTTTTTTCAATTTTCAACAAAAGGCCTAACTTTCGTCGCGACCGATGCACACAAATTAGTAAAATACACTCGTGAAGATGTTAGTGCAAATCAGGTTGCTGAGTTTATTATGCCTAAAAAACCATTAAATCTTTTAAAAGGTATATTGGCATCGAGTGATGATAATGTAACAATTGAATACAATGATTCGAATGCGAAATTCACATTTGATAATTCAGAATTAATTTGTCGGTTAATAGATGGAAAATATCCTAATTACGAGGCCGTTATCCCAAAAGAGAATCCAAACAAATTAGTAATAGATAGAAATCAGTTTTTAAACTCTGTTCGTCGTGTTAGTATATTCTCAAACAAAACAACGCATCAAATACGATTAAAAGTGGCTGGTGCAGAACTTAACATTTCAGCAGAAGATATCGATTATAGTAACAAAGCCGAAGAGCGTTTAACTTGCGATTACCAAGGAGATGATATGCAAATTGGATTTAATTCAAGGTTTTTAACCGAAATGTTAAATAATTTAAGCTCAAATGAAGTTCAATTAGAAATGAGTATGCCTAATCGGGCTGGTATTTTAACGCCCGCCGATGGACTTGATGAAGGCGAACAAATAACAATGTTGGTTATGCCAGTAATGCTTAACAACTAACATGATTTAAAATATAAATAATATAAAACGCTCATCAATTGGTGAGCGTTTTTATTTTATCTCGTGATAATTAAACTAATTAATAAAATTAAGAGATAAAGGATATTTTGGGTTTTCGCCTCTACTAGCCTTAATAGCGTTAACTATGGGGAATATAATAGATATAATTCCTAAAAGTAAAAAGCCTAATAAACCTAAGCCAAAAAGCAATATTAAAGGAATACATATAATGCAGTAAACTATTAAACTAAGCTGAAAGTTTATAATGTTTTTACCATGCGCATCCATTTGATACACTTTTTCTTTTTGTGTAAGCCATAATATTAATGGCAATAACAAACTTCCAAAACCAGTAACTAATGTAATAAGCTGACTTAAATGGGTAATAACTAAAAGTTGATTGTCTTGTCTCATAATGGTGATTTTTTGATTGATAGTTGTTAGACGAAATTCAACAAAAAATGTTACATATTAATAAATTATTATAGTTTCGAAACTCTTATTAATAAATAGAAAAAGTATTCAATTAATAACGGTTTACACCAAATTATGCGTAATGAAAAGTAAAAGCACTTATTGATTTTTTAAAAAATAAGTAAGAAATAGTTGATATATTTATGACATAACGATAAAAATAAAGAATAAAATTAAAAATTATAGGCAACGGAGTATTTTCTTGACGCATTTTAAAGTATAAAAATAACACTTTATCGACACAAAGCCAACAAAAACAACAGTTTAACGATAAAAAACAACAGTTTAAAAAAAAAATTTGTAAACACTATTTTTTAATGTTAATAAGAATTATTTTTATAGTGCTATTAATTAATCTCTTAAACTACAAACTAATGCAATTTAATAACAAAATTTCAAAAGCATTAACTGCTTTACTCATTATTCTGGCTGTTTCATTTTCAACTAGTACCTTTGCAACCAACTCATTTAACTGGAATAACGACAACGGCAACAGCAACGGCAACAGCAACGGCAACGGCAACAACAACGACAACGGTGGAAGCAACGGTGGAAGCAACGGTGGAAGCAA
>NZ_JABDMV010000138.1 GCF_013001275.1 Flaviramulus sp. | reverse complement strand
GGCTAAGGCAACTAAAAAACAAGCTTTAGGTAGAGGTTTATCAGCATTATTAAATGATCCTAGTAATGATATTCAATCGGTAAAAGACAAAAATGCCGATAAAGTAATTGGCAATATTGTTGAATTAGATATTGATTTTATTGAAGTTAATCCATTTCAGCCTCGTACTAATTTTAGTGAAGAATCTTTACGCGAATTAGCGTCTTCAATAAAAGAATTAGGAATTATACAGCCCATAACAGTAAGAAAATTAGGTTTAAACAAATACCAACTAGTTTCTGGTGAACGCCGTTTTAGAGCTTCAAAATTATTAGCTCTAGAAACAATTCCCGCATACGTAAGAATTGCAAACGATCAAGAATCGTTGGAAATGGCTTTGGTAGAAAATATACAACGTCAAGATTTAGATCCAATTGAAATCGCATTATCATACCAAAGACTTATTGACGAAATAAACCTAACTCAAGAGCAAATGAGCGAACGTGTTGGTAAAAAACGGTCTACAATCGCTAATTATTTACGATTATTAAAACTTGACCCTATAATTCAAACAGGTATGCGCGATGGTTTTATATCTATGGGTCATGGCCGTGCATTAATTACAATTGAAGACACAGCAATCCAATTAGATATTTACGAAAAGATACTTGCTAATAAATTGTCGGTACGAGAAACTGAAAATGAAGTTCGGAATTTGAATGCTTCCGGAAATAAAAATATACCAACAAAGAATACAGATGAAGAGTACCTTCCTAAATTTGTTAAGAAAGGCATAAGTACTTTTTCAGAATACTTTGGACATAAAATTGACGTTAAAGTCTCTAAAAACGGAAAAGGAAAAATAACAATACCGTTTCATTCAGAAGAAGATTTTAATCGCATTAAAAAATTAGTTCAAGGTGACACTAAATAAATTTCTAATAGCAAATTTACTCACTATTTCGTGTTGTTTATCTTTGATAGCTCAAAATCAAAATTCAAAAAAAAAACAGATTCTAAAAGGGGTTGCAGCAGATTCCATTGTAGAAGTTAGAGAGCCCATTAACGCACTTTCTCCAGCAAAAGCAGCTTTTTATTCAGCCATTTTACCAGGATTAGGACAAGCATACAATAAAAAATATTGGAAAATCCCAATTGTTTACGGAGCTATTGGTACCGGTGTTTATTGGTATGTTAACAATAATAAAAAATACAACAGATATAGAGATGCTTATAAAAGTAGATTAGCGGGTTTTACTAACGATGAGTTTTATTTAGATGCGGCTGGCAATCAATTATCAAGTCCCAGAGTAACAACTGAAGGATTAGAGCGAGCGCAAAAATTTTACAGGCGAAATAAAGAAATATCCTTATTAGTAACCATTGGGCTTTATGCTTTAAATATTATAGATGCAAATGTAGACGCACATTTATTGCAATATAATGTAGATGAAAACTTATCTTTAGCTCCTCATTTTAAAATTGATGAACTTGATGCCTCGAGTAGTCTTGGTTTAACTTTAAATTTTAAATTTTAATGAATATAGCATTACTTGGTTACGGAAAAATGGGAAAGACCATTGAAAAAATTGCTATAAATCGTGGTCATAAAATCGTTTTAAAAATTGACAAAGGAGATGATAATTATGATATCACAAAGGCCGATGTTGCCATAGATTTTAGTATTCCATCAGTAGCTTTTAAAAACATATCAAATTGTATAAATCATGGAGTTCCGGTTATTTCAGGGACAACTGGATGGTTAGATAGTTACGACACAGCAGTCTCTCTTTGTAAAGAAAAAAACGGTGCATTTATTTATGCATCAAATTATAGCTTAGGAGTCAACATTTTTTTTGAATTGAATAAAACACTCGCAAAAATGATGAATGCACTTAAGCAATATAATGTATCGATGGAAGAAATTCATCATACCCAAAAACTTGATGCACCAAGTGGAACAGCTATTTCTTTGGCAAATGATATTATTTCAAATAATAAAAATTTTAACCAATGGAAGTTAGACGAAAATGGTGAAAATACTATTCCTATTGTTTCAAAACGTATTGACGATATTCCAGGAACACATATCATTAATTATGAAAGTGAAGTAGATACCATTACAATAGAACATATAGCACACAATCGGCAAGGTTTTGCTTTAGGTGCTGTTATAGCAGCAGAATGGTTAGCAGGAAAAACAGGTGTTTTTACTATGAATGATGTGTTAAATATTGGTTAATACCGATTGATTATGTAACAATATAAATTGATATTACTACAAATAAAATATTAAAAAACTAAAATTATGACGTGGACACAGTGGTTTATATTCATTTTAATTATACAATTAATTCACGGATTAGGAACCTGGAAACTTTATATAAAGGCTGGTAGACAAGCTTGGGAAGCATTTATTCCTATTTATAATGGCGTTATTTTAATGAAAATAATTAATCGCCCATGGTGGTGGATTATACTTTTGTTTTTACCTATAGTAAACCTTATCATGTTTATTGTTGTTTGGGTAGAAACAGCAAGAAGTTTTGGAAAAAATGCCATATTTGATACCTTTTTAGCAGTTATCACTTTAGGTTTTTATAACTATTATTTAAATTATGGAGCCGATGTAAACTACATTAAAGACAGAAGTTTAGAACCTAAATCAAGTTCTGGTGAATGGACAAGTTCCATTCTGTTTGCAATTGTGGCTGCAACAATTGTACACACCTATTTTATACAACCATTTACTATTCCATCGTCATCGTTAGAAAAATCATTATTAGTAGGGGATTTTCTATTTGTAAGTAAATTTCATTATGGAGCAAGAGTACCAATGACTACTGTTGGAGCTCCTATGGTTCATGATACAATTCCTATTTTAAAAAACAAATCTTATCTATTTGATGACCATAAAGGGAGTAAATCCTGGAAAAATAAATTACAGCTACCCTATTTACGTATACCAGGATTCGAAAAAATCGAGAGAAATGACATAGTAGTATTCAATCAACCAGCCGATACTTTGTTGGACATGAATGATTTTACTCCAGACCGAAATTATTATAAACCTATTGACAAAAAAACCAATTTAGTTAAGCGATGTGTTGGTATTCCGGGAGATTCTTTAGAAGTTCGCGATGGTTTCGTTTATATTAATGGTAAGAAAAATGATTTGCCTGATAGAGCACATTTACAATTTAGTTATTTTGTGCAACCCAAATCAAATCAGTTTAATCCAGCATACGTTAAAGAACGATACGATATTACGGATGGTTTTGGAATTATAAATAACCAAAACACTTATTATTTTTCAGCAATTTCAGATGAGGCATTAGCCAAATTTAAAAATCATCCAAACGTTACAAGCATCAGTCCAAACAAACAAGAAAATGGTGTTAGAGATTCCAATATTTTTCCACATGATATTAATTATAATTGGAATGTTGATTTCTTTGGTCCTTTATACATCCCTGAAGAAGGAAATACAATTGAGATTAATTTAGAAGTATTGCCACTTTATAAACGAGTTATAACTGAATATGAAGGTAATACTTTACAAGTTAAAGGAAACCAAATTTTTATCAACGGTGAAATTACAAATACATATACATTTAAGCAAAATTACTATTGGATGATGGGAGATAATCGTCATAACTCAATCGACGCGAGACGGTGGGGATTTGTACCTTTTGACCATGTTGTGGGAAAACCAGTATTTATTTGGATGAGTTGGGATGGAAAAAACCCACGTTGGGAACGCTTTTTTACAACCGTTGGAGGAAGTGGAAAAGCCACCTCATACCTCATTCCTTTTTTAGTACTACTCTTTGGATGGATTGGGTTTAATAAATGGAGAAAACGTAAAAAAGAAAACAAATAAACGTTTAGTTCTAATTTCTTTCATATTCAGAATTAATTAATAATGTTTTTGATCCATAATCGAATTTTTATCCTATCGGTTTTGCTTACATTTTGTAATCAACAATTCGTTAATACTCAAAATATTGAGCCATTTAAATCTGAAATTGACACTAATTTAAACTCTAAAAAACCAACACAAATCGATAAAAATTTTGTGTTAGGGAAATTCAATTACGAGAAAAATGAGCTATTTGTGTTGGTTGAAGCACAACACAGTTCAAAAACTACCTACTTAAATAAAGATGTTTATAATGCTTTTAAAAGAATGTTTGATGAGGCAAAAAATGATAATATTGAATTAAAAATTATTTCAGGTACAAGAAATTTTATTGAACAGAAAATAATTTGGGAGCGGAAATGGAACAAATATAAATACCTGCAACCCGAAGACAGAGCAAAAAAAATTCTTGAATATAGTTCGATGCCTTCAACATCCAGACACCATTGGGGTACAGATATAGATTTAAACAGCTTAAGAAACTCTTATTTTGATAAAGGACAAGGTTTTAAGGTATATGAATGGCTTACAAAAAACGCAAACAAATTTGGGTTTTTTCAAGTCTACACTTCAAAAGAAACTGGCAGAACAGGATATAATTTGGAAAAATGGCATTGGTCATATGTGCCATTAGCTGCAAACTATTTAAATTTTTACAATTGTAATATTTTTGATAAAGATTTAACAGGTTTTAAGGGTTGTGAACTAGCTGAAAAATTAGATATAATTAGCAATTACGTGAATGGAATTCCTGAGCAACTAATAATAATAATGCCAATAAATCCCTAATGAAAATTTTACTTCATCCAACATACTTTCCCAACATAGCACAATTTGTGGCTGCTGTAAATGCAACAGGAATTATCTTTGAGATGGAGGATAACTTTTTGAAACAAACCTATAGAAACCGAACTTATATTTATGGCGCCAATGGAAAACTAGCTTTAAATATTCCGGTTATTCATTCTCAAAAAAATCGTCAAAAATATAAAGATGTGAAAATTTTTAATGAAGAAAAATGGCAAGACATTCATTGGAAATCATTACTATCGGCTTATAGAACTTCACCTTTCTTTGAATATTATGAAGATGAACTTCAACCATTATTTAGTCAAAAAACTAAATTTCTTTTAGATTTTAATTTAAAATGCTTTGAAGCGATTTGCGGTTGTTTGCAATTAGATATAAATATTTCAAAAACTGATGCATATTATAAAATCGTCAATGATATAATCGATTTTAGGTTTCTCGTAAATGCTAAAAAAGAAACACCGCAACCGATTCAAAAATACACTCAAGTATTTAGTAATAAACACGGTTTTATTCCCAATCTAAGTATTTTAGATTTACTATTTAACGAGGGACCAAATGCGGTAACTTATTTAGAATCACAGAACATAACACCACTTTAATGTTACAACCAATTTTACACTATGGCTGTCATATTTTAATTCCTTTAATAATTGCTTTAATTTGGTATAAACCTTTTTGGAAATTTGCCTTTTTAATCATGATTGCGGGCATGTTAATTGATCTAGACCACTTATTAGCCAACCCTATTTTTGATCCGAATAGATGTAGTATTGGATTTCATCCTTTGCATTCCTATTTTGCTATAATCTTTTATATATTTCTTTTAATTCCAAAGAAATCAAGGTTAGTAGCTTTGGGGTTGGTAATTCATATTTTTGCCGACTTAGTTGACTGTTCCTTTATTTAAAATCAATCTTCTAAACTTATAGTCGCCATTATAGGAAAATGGTCTGAAAAATGCTCATTATACGCTTTAAATCCATTCACTGCAAAAGCCTGGTCTGCAAAAATATAATCAATACGTATTGGAAAGAATTTAAAATCATATGTTCTACCAAACCCATTCCCGGCTTCTTTAAACGCATCATTTAAATCGCCCTTAATTTTTCGGTATACGTAAGATAGTGCCGTATTATTAAAATCACCACAAATTACTGTTTTGTAATTGCATTGTTCTTTATGCTTTAAAAATAATTCAGTTTGAAATTGTTGCATTTTAAAAGTGGTACCGATTCTATTAATAAGTCTTTCTGAATTTTCCTTTTTTAAGCTTTCTATTTTTGTATCTATACGCATGGATTCCAAATGAATATTGTAAATTCTAATAGTATCTTTGCCTTTTAAAATATCTACAAAAATGGCATTGTTAAAGGTATTTGGAAATTCAATTGAACCAGAATTAACAATAGGGAATTTTGAAAAAATAGCCTGACCGGACTTTAATTTTTTACTAGAAATTTTTTCGAATTTATAATTAAAAAATGAAAGGTCTACATTGTCATTCAATCGGTATTCTTGCATACTTAAAACATCTGGCGATTCTGCTTTAATAAAATCTACAATTTTTTTCTCTAAATTTCTATCTGGAAGCCATTCGTACAAATTAAACAGTCTCACGTTATAATTCATTACTTTTATATTACCGGGACTTTCAATGTTTTTTGAAGTTGAAAATTTATATAACGACCCAAAACACAAATACCCTATAATTAAGATTAAAAGCGACAAAATCATTTGTTTCCTTAACTTAACAAGCCAATACAAGAAAAATAAGCTGTTAATAAAAATTAAGATTGTAACACCTAAATTTAGAACTGATAAAAATGAAAATGTTTTTGGAGGTAAAAATGGTAACGTAAACGATAGAAGTAGCAATACGGCCACAAAAACATTTATGAAATAGATAATTTTATTTATAAAACTAAATTTTTTCATGTATCTAATTCAATCTTGTGTAATAAATAGTTATTTCCCTACTTTGAATAAAAATTCTTTTTCTTCAGATGTCAGGCTATTGTAGCCACTTTTGCTTATTTTATCTAAAATAACGTCAATTTTTTTTTGGTTATTAAACTCTTTAAAATCTCGATTTGTATAACCGCCTGCTTTACGTTTATTTTTATGTACCGTTTTTAGCGGTCCTTTTTTTGAAGCTTTAAACAAGCCTGCGAAACTATCCATTAAACGCTCAAACCCTTTTCCAATATCCTGTCCTTTTAACAATTGTTTTGCGTAAAAATATCCCAATAACGCACCTCCTAAATGAGCCACATTTCCACCTGCATTAACACCAAAAAGGCCTAAAATATCTAAAACCACAATGGCGGCACCAAAATACCAAAGTTTTAAATTAAAAGTAAAAAAACGCATTTCTTGATTAGGCATATAAGCACACAAAAATATTAATAACGCTCTTACAGCTGCCGATGCGCCTAATAATCTTGAACTACCTCCAAAAACATTTGGAAAAATCGCGTATGCTAGCATGAACAACAATCCGCCGGTAATTGCGCCTAAAAAGTAAATATTCAATCCCATTTTAGGTCCAAATAAATTTAAGAACATGCGGCCTAAAAAATACAACCATAGCATATTAAAAAGTAAGTGCCAAAAATCATAATGCAAAAAGGCATATGTAATAATTGTCCATGGTTTTGTTATAAAGTTTGACAAATCACTGGGTAATTCAAACCAATCTAGTATCGATTTAAATAATAATCCAATAAAAAAAATAACCACATTAATGGCTATAATTTTTTCCAATACATTAAGATTAGATAATTTTTCCTTTATATCTTGAGTTAACGAAGTCATTAATTCCAACGGTTTTTGTTAAACTGTGTTTTTTTCCAATACCACATGATAATAAACCCAGTTAATGCGCCACCAACGTGAGCCATATAAGCTGTATTACTTGGGCTAAAAAATGACTGACCGGTGACACCAGAAATTAAATCTAAAATAATAATGCCTGGTATAAAATATTTCGCTTTTATAGGAATCGGTAAAAATATCAACATCAATTCAGCATTGGGGTTCATCATACCAAACGCCACTAAAATACCCATAATACATCCTGATGCTCCCACCATTGATGCATAATATATTTCATTAAATTGTTGTCCTATCGCTCTAAAAACTTTTCCCTCTTTAAAAACTTCAACAATTTGTTCATGGGTAAAACCTAAACTTAAGGCTTCTGCTTCCATAGGAAGATATTTAAAATAATAGTATCCTACTTGCAAAGCAACGGCTCCCAGACCAGCAGAGAAATAAATAAATAAAAATCGTTTTGAACCCAAGGCTTGTTCAACAGGCGTGCCGAACATCCATAGAGCAAACATATTAAATAGTATATGCATCGCGCCACCATGCATAAACATGTGCGTAACGATTTGCCAAGGCTGAAAAGCGTCATTTTTTGGAAAATGCATAGCAAACCAATCATAAAACAAAACACCATTCCCTATCGCTAAAGTACCGACAAACATAATGGCATTAATGATTATTAAATGTTTAACACTTTCAGATATCCTCATCATATTTTAAATAAATTTTCTATCTAATTCATCAACACTTACTGTTATAAATGTTGTTCTGTTTGTGGGTGACACGTTTGGTTCTTTACATGCAAACAGTTTATTCACTAAATGTTCTTGCTCATCTTTATGCAATGTTTGTCCCGTTTTAATAGCCAAACTTTTAGCCAATGATTTTGCTAATAAATCAGTGGAACTAAAATTACTATCAGGCACTTCATTTTCAACGTCACTAATAAGCTGTTCTAAAATAATTGAGACTTCACTTTCTGGAACTCCAACAGGAACCCCAGAAATATCGATTGATTCTTCTTTAACGTTAGAAAAAACAAATCCTGTATATTCTAAATCAACTTTTAATTGATTAATAATTTCTATGTCTTGTAAAGAAAAATGAAGCTGGAGTGGAAATAATAATTGTTGACTTGTAGCTTTTTTAATGGTAATATTTTTTAGATAATCTTCGTATAATATGCGTTGATGCGCTCGATGTTGATCGATAACCAACATCCCGGATTTAAGATTACTAATAATATATTTATTATGAAGCTGATACGTTGTATTAGTCTGTTCTATAGGGTTTTCATTATTAAAAATTGAAGCAGTGTGCTGGTCACTTTCAAAATGAACTTCACTAAAATCTTGCTGACTTTCATTACCTTTTGACTCTAACCCAACATACAAACTTTCCCAACTCGTTTTAGGTTCTTTTTTGAAAGTAATCGTATTTCCTCTCGATTTGTTTTCTTCACGAAATGGATTAAAACTGCTGTCTACCTCAATTTTTGGAGTACTTGCATCATTCCCTTTAAACGTATACGGTGTATCTAAATTAGGGTCGCGTTCAAAATCTAAAACAGGTGCAATATTAAATTGCCCTAAACTATGTTTGACTGCCGAACGCAACAGTGCATAAAGCATATGCTCATCATCAAACTTAATTTCAGTTTTAGTTGGATGTATATTAATATCAATAGTTTGTGGATCTACTTCCAAATTTAAAAAGTAACTAGGATGCGTTCCGTTTTTTAATAGCCCTTCAAAAGCAGAAGCAATAGCATGATTTAAATACGCACTTTTTATAAATCTGTTATTTACAAAAAAATACTGTTCTCCTCTTGTTTTTTTAGCAAACTCGGGTTTACCAACAAAACCAGATATTTTAAGTACATCAGTACTTTCTTCAACCGGAACTAATTTTTCATTGGTTTTATTACCAAAAATATTTACAATACGTTGTCTAAAATTACTAATGGGTAAATTAAAAGATTCGCTGCCATTATTATAGAAAACGAAACTAATATTTGGATGCGCTAATGCTACTCGATGAAATTCATCAATAAGATGTCGTAACTCTACACTATCAGACTTTAGAAAATTACGTCTGGCAGGAATATTAAAAAAGAGGTTTTTAACAGAAACTGATGTGCCTTTTGGTGTAACAACAACTTCCTGAGAGACAACATTACTTCCTTCTATTGAAATTGAACTACCAACATCATTTTGTTCCTGTTTAGTTTTCAATTCAACATGTGCAATCGCCGCAATACTGGCTAGTGCTTCACCCCGAAAACCTTTTGTGTGTAACTTAAATAAGTCTTCTGCAGTTTTAATTTTTGAAGTGGCATGGCGTTCAAAACTTAATCGAGCATCTGTTGTGCTCATTCCTTTTCCATTGTCTATAACTTGCACTAGAGTTTTTCCCGCGTTTTTAATTATAAGTTTTATTGTTGTGGAATCTGCATCAATAGCATTCTCAAGAAGTTCTTTTACTACTGATGCTGGACGTTGAACAACTTCTCCTGCCGCTATTTGATTAGCTACATGGTCGGGTAAAAGCTGTATAATATCTGCCATATATTATTTAGAAAAGAATATAGATAAATCGAAATCGATAATAATTAAAAAAACTAAAACTAGTATCGCAATAATGATTAAAATACGCTTATTTGCAGCATTATCTGGATTTTTATAATCTTCAATGGCATCGTTAAATTTTGACTTTATTCCTTTATTACTACCTACCGTTTTTCTAAATTCATCAAATTTATGCTTTATTTCATAAGGGCTGCCTTCACCCTTATCATCATAATATCGAGGTGTATAATTGAATTTTTTATTTTTTCGTAATTTAAAAATCCCCATGACTTTTTTAGTTTTTGATTACATGTAATTTTTATCCAGGAAATACATGCATATCAATAATAATAACAATACCAATATTAATATTCTCAGTGACTTACTACTGTGAGCTTTTGATTTAACAGCTCGTTGTTCTTTCCATTTTGAAACAAAACCTATATTGTTGTTTATGTTATCTGAATTAGATTCTAACTGGTTTTCTTTTGAAAATCTACGTTGATAATTAAAGGTTCTATGCTTTCGTTGTTTAAACAAAATTGAATGTCATTATACACCAAAAGTACTTAAAAATAGACAGATTCTTTAAAATGAAATGCTAAAAATTGTAAAAAAAAATGAATGAAAAAAAGACTCGTAACTAACTATTTTTACGTATTTCTGCCATTTTAATAGCTGCTATAGCAGCTTCTGTTCCTTTATTACCGTGTTTACCACCTGAACGATCAATAGCTTGTTGTAAATTATCATCGGTAAGAACGCAGAATATTACTGGCGTTTCACGTATTACATTTAAGTCTTTTATGCCTTGAGCAACTGCTTCGCAAACAAAGTCAAAATGTTTTGTTTCTCCTTTAATAACACTTCCAATAGCTATTACAGCATTTACCATTTGTTCTTGCATTTTTTTACTGCCATAAATCAATTCAAAACTTCCAGGAACATCCCATCGAATTATATTACTTGGTAAAACACCGTTTTCAATTAAAGTATTGTAAGCACCTTTATAAAGACCTTCTGTAATAGTATCATTCCACTTAGAAACAACAATCCCAAACCGAAATTTATTCGCGTTTGGGATTGAACTTTTATCGTAATCGGATAAATTTTTATTTACCGTAGCCATAATTATTTATTTGCCAATACTTGTGCTTTACCTATAAAAACATCCACTTTAGTGGCTTCAGTTGAACTAGAATAATCGTTTTTTATTATTTTAAAATATTTTAAGGCTTTATCTGGTTTACCCAAATCTAATGCTATCGATCCAGCTTTAAATAAAAACATTGGTGTTGTATATTCATTATCACGCATTTCTGCAGCCTCTTCATAATACCCTAATGCATCTTCAGGTTGATTTAATTGAACAAAAGCATCACCAATATTACCTTTTGCCAATGGTGCTAAAATCTCATCATCACTTTTAAAGTTTCCTAAATAAGAAACAGCATTTTTATAATCTTTCAATCTTAAATATGCTGTACCAGCATAGTAATTAGCCAAATTAGCCGATGGTGTTCCGCTATATTCTTCAATAATATCTAACATACCAAATTTACCCTCGCCTCCTGTTAAGGCCAAATTGTATAATGAATCTTTTGCGGTTCCATTAACAGCATCATTAAAATATTTTTGCGCTTGAAACATATCGTTCATTGCCGCCGTTTGTTTTGGTTTTGCAATAAACTCTTTATAACCCAAAGAGCCCAAAACAACCAACGCAACTACACCAATTATTATAAAAATATACTTTTGGTTTTTTTCAACAAAAGCTTCTGTTTTTGAAGCTGTTTCGTCAAGTGTATTGAAAACCTCTGCAGTTGTTGAGCCTTCTTCTATATTATCCTGCTTCTCTTTTTTAGTTTTAGGTTTATAACCTCTTTTATTGTAAGTCGCCATCCTTTGCTGTCTAATTTATTGTGGCGCAAAAATATAATTTTTCTTCAGAACTAAAAGGGTATTTATTTGATATTTTTCAATAATTTGCACTTCTTTAAGCGATTAAGCCTTTAATTGCAAAATAAGTTAGTTTTTGTATGATTTTAAAATCCCTTTCTTTACTTAATTATAAAAATTTCGATAGTAAATCGTTCATTTTCAATGATAAAATTAATTGCATTGTTGGTGACAATGGTATTGGGAAAACAAATATTCTAGATGCGATTTATCATTTATCCTTCGGAAAAAGCTATTTTAATCCGGTTGCGACTCAAAATATTAAACACGATCAAGATTTTTTTGTGATTAATGGAGATTATGAAAAAGATACAAAAACCGAAAAAATAGCAATTAGCTTAAAACGTGGTCAAAAAAAAGTAATTAAGCGAAATGGTAAAGCTTACGAGAAATTTAGTGAACATATTGGTTTTTTGCCTTTAGTTATTATTTCACCGGCAGATAGGGATTTAATAATTGAAGGAAGTGATACCCGACGAAAATTTATAGATAGTGTTATTTCACAAAGTGATAAAAGTTATCTGAGCCATTTAATTAATTACAATAAAATACTGGCACAACGTAACGCATTGCTTAAATACTTTGCCTTAAACCATACCTTTAATAACGATACTTTAGAAGTATACAATAAGCAACTGACTACTTACGGAACACATATTTTTGAAAAACGGGATGCATTTTTAAAAGAGTTTATTCCGATTTTTAAATTACGATATGAAGCAATAAGTAATGGCAATGAAAATGTAGATTTGATTTACAACAGTCATTTGTTTGAGGGAAATTTAAACGTGCTTTTAAAAAATGCCATTAATAAAGATAAAGCCTTACACTATACTAGTGTTGGAATTCACAAAGACGACTTAAATTTCGATATCGAAGGCCATCCCATTAAAAAATTTGGAAGTCAAGGACAACAAAAATCATTTTTAATTGCCTTAAAATTAGCCCAATTTGATTTTATAAAAGCGCATTGCGGTGTCAATCCTATTTTATTATTGGACGATATTTTTGATAAATTAGATGCAAACCGTGTTTCACAAATAATTAAATTGGTTGATAATGAAAACTTTGGGCAACTTTTTATAAGCGATACTCATGCAGAACGAACAGAAAATGCCGTAAAACAAGTGCATCAGTCTTATGAAATTTTTAAATTGTAAATTTAAAACATGGCAAAGCGAAATAATGAACATATTAAAATAAGTGACGCATTAAAGGAATTTGTTGAAACAAATAAACTTGAAAGAGGCTTAAACAAAGTTAATGTAGCTGATGCTTGGGCTAAACTTATGGGAAACGGCGTAAACAATTACACAACATCGGTGAATTTAGAACGCGAAACGCTTTATATTCAATTAAATTCAAGTGTTTTAAGAGAGGAATTGAGCTACGGCAAACAAAAAATAATAAACATGCTTAATGAAGAATTGGGTAAAGAAATAATAAAAAAATTAATTTTAAGATAGCCTGTTTCACCTTAAATTAGAAATAATTCATAAAAATTTATAAAGTTATTACAATTTATATTATCTTTGCGGCTTAATTATTTTAATACAAATACAATGAGTAAAGGTACCGTAAAATTCTTCAATGATTCAAAAGGTTTTGGATTTATTACTGAAGATGACAACAACAAAGAACATTTCGTACACATTTCAGGACTTATCGATGAAATTCGTGAAGGTGATGCAGTTGAATTCGATCTACAAGAAGGTAGAAAAGGATTAAACGCCGTAAACGTAAAAGTAATCTAAGATATATACTTTAACAATTACAATTTAAAAGTCTGCAAAATAAATTTTGCAGACTTTTTTTTATTTATTAATTTAATGACTGATAATTCAGAATCATTTTTTTTGGCACTGAATTTGCTAAATAATTAGTAATTAATTTAATATTTTAAAACAATGAGTAAAGGAACAGTAAAATTCTTCAACGATTCAAAAGGTTTTGGATTTATAATTGAAGAAGGTTCAAACAAAGAGCATTTTGTTCACATTTCTGGATTAATCGACGAAATTCGTGAAGGCGATATTGTTGAATTTGATTTACAGGAAGGTAAAAAAGGTTTAAACGCCGTAAATGTAAAAGTAGTTTAGTAAAACATACAATACTATTTAAAACAAAAATCCCGCAACCAAGTTGCGGGATTTTTGTTTATATATAATCTTTAAACTTATTAAAACATATCTCTTCCAGAGAAATGAAAAGCGCCTTCAATTTCAGCATTTTCATCACTATCACTTCCGTGAACCGCATTTTCACCAATTGATGCTGCGTATAATTTTCTTATAGTACCTTCTGCTGCATCTGCTGGATTTGTTGCACCTATTAAAGCTCTGAAATCTTCAACAGCATTATCTTTTTCTAAAATTGCCGCCACAATTGGTCCACGTGTCATATATTCTACTAACTCTCCAAAAAACGGACGCTCGCTATGTATTGCATAAAATGCTTGTGCATCTGCTTTTGTCATTTGTGTTAATTTCATAGCTACTATTCTAAATCCTGAAGCTGAAATCTTTTCTAATATTGCACCAATGTGTCCTTTCTCAACAGCATCTGGCTTAAGCATTGTAAATGTTCTATTTGTTGCCATTATTATATTTTTATTTGCGTGCAAAAGTAAGGTATTTCTAATTAAAAACAAGGTATTCAATTTTAAAAAAATTGTATCTTCGTCATCTATGAATAAACTCGAAATTACCAATATAAATAACCTATTAGAAGCGCCAAAAAAGATTGTTATTGTATCTCATAAAAATCCAGATGGTGACGCTATAGGCTCATCTCTAGGATTGTATCATTATCTGTTAAAAGGTGGGCATGATGTAAGCGTTTTAATGCCTAATGATTATCCATCGTTTTTAAAATGGATTCCTGGAAACGACATTATTTTAAGACATGATTCTCAAAAAACGGAATGTGACGAATTAATTAATAATGCCGATATCATTTTTACTTTAGATTTTAATGCGTTTCACAGAGCAGGAAATATGGAAACTGCTTTAACTCAAAGTAAAGCGAAAAAAATAATGATAGATCATCATCAAGCACCAGATGATTATGCTGATTATACATTTAGCGACACGAACATGAGCTCCACCTGCGAAATGGTATATCATTTTATTTCGATGCTTAATGATACTAATTTATTAGATGAAACTATTGCAACCTGCTTATATGTGGGCATAATGACTGATACTGGTTCTTTTAGGTTTTCTTCAACATCGAGTAAAACACATCAAATTGTAGCACAACTTATAGAAAAAGGAGCTAAAAATGATGAAATTCATAATGATGTATATGACACAAATAGTTTTGAGCGCTTACAACTTTTAGGCTGCGCTTTAAATAATTTAAAAGTTATTCCTGAATCGAGAGCAGCGTATATAACACTATCACAAGAAGAATTGAATAAATTTAATTACAAAAAAGGTGATACCGAAGGTGTAGTGAATTATGGGTTGTCACTTGAAAACGTCGTACTCGCTGCTATTTTTATTGAAGACAAAAATGAAGGCATTATAAAGATATCATTACGTTCGAAAGGAAATTTTTCTGTGAACGAAATGTCGCGTTTGCATTTTGACGGAGGCGGACACACAAATGCCGCTGGAGGTAGGAGTAGCCTATCTCTAAACGATACAGTTGAAAAATTTATTAGTATATTGTCTACCTATAAAAAAGCCCTAAATAATGAATAAGTTAATTACACTCGTTTTTGTTTTGCTAATATTTAACTGTAAAACACCAGAAGCCAGACGCCCAGTTTCTGTTAAAACTGGTTCTTTTATTGATGCCTCGGTTGAAAGAAATCGGAAACTTAACGCAAAAGAACAAACTTCGATAGAAAAACTATTACAAGAAGGCCAGAAAGATTACATCGCTTCGGAAAGTGGATTTTGGTATTACTACAATAATAAAATTGAAGTAGACACATTATACACACCAAATTTTGGTGATATTGTGAATTATGATTACAATGTAAAAAATTTAAATGGCACGGTAATATATTCAAAAGAAGATCTAAAAACACAAAACTACGTTATAGATAAACAAGAGTTATTTACTGGCCTTCGTGAAGGACTAAAACTCATGAAAACTGGAGAAACAGTAACGTTCTTATTCCCATCACAGAAAGCATATGGTTATTATGGCGATGAAAATAAAATAACCAGAAATACACCTTTAATTTGTGAAGTCACAATAAATTCTATAACCCCAAATCAAACAAATTAAAATGATCCTACTTAGAAATGTATTTAAAATTGCTTTACTTGCAATAATCTTAAATTTCACTTCCTGCAAAGCGCAATACCCCGAATTAGGAGAAGGTATTTATGCTGAATTTATCACCAATAAAGGTGTGATGGTGGCTAAATTGGAAATTGAAAAAACACCTGTTACAGTTGCCAATTTCGTGTCACTTGCCGAAGGCACCAACACTATGGTTGATAGTGCATATCGCAGTAAAAAATTTTATAATGGTCTTATTTTTCATCGTATAATGAATGGTTTCATGATTCAAGGAGGCGACCCAAAAGGAAACGGACTGGGCGGACCTGGTTATACATTTAAGGATGAGTTTCATCCAGATTTAAAACACGATAAAGCCGGTATTTTATCTATGGCAAATTCTGGACCTAATACTAACGGGAGTCAATTTTTTATTACCGAAATACCAAAACCACATCTGGATAATGTACATAGTGTATTTGGAGAGTTGGTAATTGGTTTAAATATTCAAGATTCTATTTCAAATGTAAAAGTTGATAAAAGGAATAAACCTATAAAAGATGTAGTAATTGAAGAGTTGAATATTATTAGAAAAGGGAAGGCTGCAAAAAAGTTTAAGGCTAACGCTATATTTGTGAATCATTTTGCAGAAGAAGAACGACTTAAAAAAGAAAAAGCAGCAAAAGCAGCATCCATTATTAAAGCATCAAAAGAAAAATTTAATAACCAAGAATCTAAAGCAATTATCTTAGAGTCCGGATTAAAATATTTTATATCGAAAAAAGGAACTGGCGAAAAACTACCGAATGATGCCGAAGCGCAAGTACATTATGCGGTTTATTTCGAAAACGGCAAACTTTTAGAAACTAGTAAATTAGAAATTGCCGAGGCCTTGGATGCCGTTAACGAGAAACGAAAATTAGCTAATAAATACCAACCAATTAAAGCTAATATTGGCCCCGATGCAAGTATGATTCAAGGGTTTAAAGAAGGGTTAAAACAATTACATGTTGGGGATAAAGCTACTATTTTTATTCCTTATCACTTAGCGTATGGTGAATACGGAAATAGAGGAATACCTGGAAAATCTAACCTTATTTTTGAAGTTGAAATTATTAGACTTCTTAAATAATTTTTAACATTATACACAACTTTAAGGCTTATATTTACCCTGAAACTAAAATTTATGCAACTATTAAAACTTGATTGGAATCCCATAACCGGCATTGATATTGTTGGTAACTTCAAGCTTCACTTCTATAGCCTTATGTGGGTTATCGCTTTTATTTTAGGCTGGTATATCATGAAGCGCATTTTTACAAAAGAAAAAATTTCTTTAGACTATTTAGATCCTCTATTTATTTACACTGTTTTAGCGACTATGTTAGGAGCTAGATTAGGGCATGTATTGTTTTATCAATCAGAATTAATAAGTGAAGATTTTTTCAGCATCTTTTTACCTTTCCGTTTTAAAGGTGGTTTTGAGTTTACAGGTTTTCAAGGTTTAGCAAGTCATGGAGCAGCCATAGGAATTATAATTGGCATGTATTTATATAGAAAAAAATACAATTATAAATCATTGTTATGGATTTTAGATAGAATAGTTTTAGCTGTAGCTTCTGGAGCTGTATTTATAAGAATTGGAAACTTTATTAACTCTGAAATTATTGGTAAAATAACTGACTCGGCTTTTGGTGTTCGTTTTATTCAAGATCAGTATTATAAAAGTGAAATTGTACAACGCACAGGAATAAAAGATGTTCAAAAAGCATATAATGCTGTAACGGATAATCCTCAATTTCAAAATTTATTGGATGCCGTTCCTTACAGACATCCGGCACAATTATATGAATCGTTTAGTTATATTTTCGTATTTCTAATCTTGTGGTATTTTTACTCTAAAACAACAAAGAAGGACCAAACTGGGTTTTTATTTGGGTTGTTTTTAATATTATTATGGACTGTAAGATTTTTTGTTGAGTTTGTTAAAGAACCTCAAGGAGACGAGTATATCAATTGGTTTGGGCTTAATACCGGCCAATGGTTAAGTATTCCTTTTATTTTAATTGGACTTTATTTTATGTTTGTATACAAGCCTAAATCCACTTTAAAATAAAATGAGTTTTCAACGCTATATAATTGTTTTAACGCTAACAGTGTTTTTTGCTTTTAATTCGTGTAAAGAAGACAATAAGCATATAAAGCAAACCGAAGTTAGTTTTAAAAAAGAAAGTGAACTTACTGTATTTAAAAAAGATTCTATTATTACAACTTTTGACATTGAAATTGCCGATAATGACTATGAAACCCAAACCGGAATAATGTATCGCAGTTCGATGCAAAATAAACAAGGTATGTTATTTGTTTTTGAAAATGTTTTACCGCGTACATTTTACATGAAGAATACA
>NZ_JABDMV010000130.1 GCF_013001275.1 Flaviramulus sp. | reverse complement strand
TCATTCTACGAATCGCTTCCTTTTCTACATCGTGGAAGTACTTCTTAATGTTATCACCTTTTTCTTCTAATTCTTCTTCAGAAAACTGTGATGTATATTCTTCCAGAACAGCTGTAAATGCTTCTTTTCTGGCCTGCTTTTCAAGTCCGCCTTTTGCTACAGCATAAACTTTATCATAAGTCTTTGCTGTCACGTCTGCAGCAAGTGCTTCGTCAACCTCAACCTTGTCGTATTCTCTTACAGGCTTCTTGCCAACTGCTTCGGCAAATTCGACTTGAGCTTTGCAATGCTTCTTGATCTCTTCATGTCCGAATTTGATCGCCTCCAGCATTTCTTCTTCAGAGATCTCATCCATTTCACCTTCAACCATCATTACAGAATCCGCAGAAGCCCCAATCATCATATCGATGTCAGACTCCGCTAATTGAGAACGTGTTGGGTTGATAACGAATTCACCATTTACACGACCAACTCTAGCTTCAGAAATTGGACATTCAAAAGGGAAATCTGATAATTGAATAGCTGCCGAAGCGGCTAAACCCGCCATAGCATCAGGCATAACATCATCATCATGAGACATTAATTGAATCATCACCTGGGTTTCAGAATGATAATCTTTAGGGAATAACGGACGTAAAACGCGATCTACTAAACGCATCGTTAAAACTTCACCGTCACTAGGTCTAGCTTCTCTTTTAAAGAAACCTCCAGGATAGCGTCCTGCAGCAGCAAATTTTTCTCTGTAATCTACCGTTAATGGTAAAAAGTCAACATCTGCTTGTCTGTAATTGGAAACTACTGTACATAATAACATACATTTTCCAGATTGCACTACAACGCTACCATGAGCTTGTTTTGCTAATTTTCCGGTTTCGATAGAAATTTCTCTACCGTCTCCTAGGTCAATGACCTCTTTAAAAACTTTTGGAATCATAAATTTTTTAATTCTAATTAAACAATGGTCGTTGTGTTGTTGTGTGTAGTTGTTGTGTGTAGACCAATGAAAAACTGTAATTAGCTTCTTCAATACGGGTTTATACTCTGCGCAGAGTTATTTTAAATCAAAAAAGAGGCTGTAAAGCCTCTTTTTTTTATTTTCTTAATCCTAATTCTTTTACTATAGCACGATATCTTAAAATATCTTTCTTAGTTAAATAATCTAGTAAGCTTCTTCTTTTACCTACTAACATTACTAATGAACGTTCTGTGTTATAATCTTTACGATTGTTTTTTAAATGTGCAGTTAAGTGCTCAATTCTTTGCGTAAATAACGCAATTTGACCTTCTGCTGAACCGGTATCGTTTTTTCCTTTACCGTGTTTTGCAAACATTTTTTCTTTTGCTTCTTTTGATAAATACATGCTAATATTATTGTAAATGATTGTTATGTACACGAAAGCTTTTCTTTCGAGCGGCAAATATAGTAAATTTTAATGATTCACAATAGCTTGATCTAAAAGAAATAAGTAATACAAAAAAACGTTTTAATTTATGCTCTTAATGGCTGATTCAATATTAAATCAATATATTGATTCACCTTGTCTTTTAGATTTTTTCGATGTGTAATAAAATCTAAAAAACCATGTTCTAGCAAGAACTCTGAAGTTTGAAATCCTTCTGGCAATTCTTTTCCGGTTGTATCTCTTACAATTCTAGGACCTGCAAAACCTATTAAAGCTCCAGGTTCTGCAATATTAATATCACCTAACATTGCAAAGGAAGCTGTAGTACCTCCTGTAGTTGGGTCTGTGCATAATGATATATAAGGAATTCCAGCATCTGCTAGTTGCGCTAATTTTACTGAAGTTTTAGCCAGTTGCATTAATGATAATGCTGCTTCCATCATTCTTGCACCACCCGATTTTGAAATAACCATTAATGGCACTTTGTTTTTTAGTGAATAATCTGCTGCGCGTGCAATTTTTTCACCCACTACACTTCCCATAGAACCGCCAATAAAAGCAAAATCCATACAAGCAACTACCAATTGTTTTCCCTTAGATTTGCCAATACCAACTCTCACAGCATCTTTTAAGTTAGTTTTTGCTTGAGCAGCTTTTAGTCTATCAGGATATTTTTTAGTATCAACAAATTTTAAAGGATCTTTAGACTCTAAATCGGCATCTAATTCTTTAAACTTATTATTATCAAAAAGAATTTCAAAGTATTCATGACTTCCGATACGAACATGATAGCCATCTTCAGGGCTTACATAAAAGTTTTTTTCCAACTCTTCTGTATCTACAATTTTACCCGTTGGAGATTTATACCAGAGACCTCTTGGGGTATCTTTTTTCTCTTCGGTAGTTGTTGTAATTCCTTTTGTTTTTCTTTTAAACCAAGACATATGATTTATTATTTTGAATTACCGATTAATTTAAAATACTAATCGATGCTATTAGTTAGTTTATGTTTGCTTTTGCAAAGCATTACAAAATTACTGTTTTTATTATTGAAACTCAAAAAATGATTTAGGTATCTACGAAACTATTTTTATAAAATAAAAAATCCTGTTTAATACTTCTTTTAAAAAGTTTCAAACAGGATAATTGTAACCTAAAATATTTTTATAATGTGTTTACATTATTTAAATCTTCAAATGCCTTTTTTAGTCGTGCTACAAAGGTTTTCTCTCCTTCACGTAACCAAATTCTTGGGTCATAATATTTTTTATTAGGTACATCTGCACCGTCAGGATTTCCTATTTGACCTTTTAAGTATTCTGATTTTGATCCCATATAATCACGAATACCACTCATAAATGCATATTGTAAATCTGTATCAATATTCATTTTAATTACGCCATAGCTAATTCCTTCACGAATTTCTTCAACCGTTGAACCCGATCCTCCGTGGAATACGAAATCAATGTGATTGTGCTCTACGCCATATTTTTTAGAGATATGCTCTTGAGAATTCTTTAAAATCTTTGGAGTAAGTTTTACGTTTCCTGGTTTATAAACACCGTGAACGTTACCAAATGCTGCAGCAATTGTAAATTGTGGACTTACTTTACTTAATTCTTCATAAGCGTAAGCTACTTCTTCTGGTTGTGTATATAATTTAGAATCATCAACATCTGTATTATCTACACCATCTTCTTCACCACCCGTAATACCAAGTTCAATTTCTAAAGTCATGCCCATTTTAGACATTCTTTTTAAATAAGTCTTACAGATTTCAATATTTTCTTCAATTGGCTCTTCAGAAAGATCAATCATGTGGGAACTGAATAATGATTTTCCAGTTTCTTTAAAATGTACTTCACTAGCATCTAATAAACCATCAATCCAAGGCAATAATTTTTTTGCGCAATGATCAGTATGTAAAATAACAGGAACACCGTATGCTTCTGCCAATGTGTGTACGTGTTTTGCACCAGCAATAGCACCAGCAATTGCAGCTTTTTGGCCATCGTTACTTAATCCTTTACCAGCATTAAATTGTGCGCCACCGTTTGAAAATTGAATAATTACCGGAGCATTTAAATCTCTTGCAGTTTCTAATACACCATTTATTGTATCCGAACCTATAACATTTACCGCAGGAAGGGCATAACTATTTGCCTTTGCATGGTTAAAAATATCTTGTACTTCTTTTCCCGTAGCAACTCCTGGTTTTATATTGTGTCCCATTTTTATGAATTAATTTTGATTAGTAATAGATATTCAAAAGTAATCATTTTTTAAATAACTAGATACTGTTTTATAGCTAGAAGCGTACAAAAATAAACTAAAACGTTATAGTAAAAGTATTGCTAGAAAGGGTAATTTATACCTATGTTATATACGGCATTTGATATGTTATAATCATTAAACCATCTGTTTTCATCTTGGTACGAAGGGTCGTAGGTTTTAAAACCAATATCAAATCTAAACACAAAAAAACTAAAGTCATATCGCAAGCCAAATCCAGATCCAATAGCTAAGTCCTTTAAAGAATTAAAATTAGAAAAAGTAGCTCTTTCATCTTCAATGTTATCCAAAACATTCCATATATTTCCTGCATCTATAAAAAAGGCACCATTTAAATCGCCGAATAAATTAAATCGTTGTTCTGCGCTTAATAATATTTTTAAGTTGGCTTCATTAAATTCGTTTGTAGTTTCTGAACTACCCGGGCCTAAACTATATGCGGTCCATGCACGATTATCATTTGGTCCTCCAGCGAAGAAACTCTTTGCAAAAGGAATACTATTGGAATTACCATATGGTATAGCAATACCAAAAAAACTTCTAATGGCCAGTATGTTTTTTCTTCCTAAATCCCAATGTTTTATATAATCAAATTCTGTCTTTACATACTGCGAATACGCCACATTAAAGAGTTCATTGCGATTATCAGCATTTTTATTTAATCCCAAAAGATTAGAAGCTCCAGAGAGTAAGTTACCTGCTAATTCTAATTTAAAACGAAATATGGAAAAGTTCTCATCAAATAAATTAGTACGTTCATCCTTCGTAAAACTAAAACTAGATGATAAAATTAAGTTGTTTTCTGTGAGCCTATCTTTTCGTTCTTTTACGCCGTTCACAGTTAATAACTGTGAAGCAGATACTTCGGAAGGGGTAGTGACAGCCGTAACATAATCTATGAAAGTATTGGCTTGTTCTGGAAACGTCAATTCTTCATTATCATTAATATAATCAATATCTCTGGCTATTTCATTTAGAGATGCAAGTGAATTTTGATAAATACCGAAGTAATTGTCAACATTTAAATTTCTAACATACTGAGCATTAAATACATTTAGTCTATTTGATGTTTTTTTATTTGGATACCAATTGAAACTAAAAATACCACTAAGCGTTTGTTTATCTAAACCAATATTAGTTTGGCTCGAGGTGGCTAAACTTATACGTGTATTGGGAGACATGTATTTCGGGATAATACCTTCCGTATAAAATGGTGAGAATAGCCTTGGTATTGTTAATTTTAAATCGAGACCGTATTCATTTATATCAAAAAACGGATCTCCTTCAACTTTACCATCTTTTGAGGCGCCCACAGAACCTATAGCAGATATTTCTAGTATTTCTGCTCCACCAAAAATATTTCTAATAAGCAAACTCGGATTAAGAGAAAACCCAATAGTTTGTATGTTACTTTGAGATACATCGGTGCTAAACCCTAAACTGAATTTTTTTAATGGCGTTAATCTAATAGTGTCTGTAAGTGTATTACCGGCATTCTCAATATATTCAATGTTTGGATATTTAAAACTGCGTAATTCATTTAAGTGTCTGTATGTCCTAGTTCTATCAATATCTCTAAATATTTCTCCAGGAGTTATAAAAACAGCATCAGTTATGGCTTTAGGGCGATAACGTAGTTTATTATAACTAAATATTTTATAACCATTGTAATAAACGGAGTCTTGAAATGGTTTATCTCGATTCTCAAAAGTGTAATCGGTGATAACATTAACGTCTTTTATTTTATAAATATTGAATGGTTTATGTACTACAGAATCATGAATTCTTATTGCTCTGTCTTGAATTTTTATATCTACATTAACTTTTTTATTGGTGCCAATAGTATCCATTTCAAAAGTGATATAATCTTGCTTAAAGTGATAAACACCAGAGTTTCGCAATTCAGTAGATATTCTATCTCGTTCTTGATCAAAATTTGATGTTCGATATTGATCATATTTTTTTATAAGCGCATTTTTTTTAATACTCTTATATAATGTGTCAATAATAGGAGATTTTATTGACGCTGTAATTGTATCCAAAATAAACGCATTGCCGGTTTCAACATTATATTCAACTTCAGCACGTTTTTTATCATTTTTAGTAATGTCATAATTAGCAGTAACATCAAACCACCCATTATTTATGTAATATTCTTTAAGGCGTTTTACAGATTTTATAGTTTTTTCTTCACTAACAATAACGGGTGCTTCTCCAGTTTTTTTTAACCATTGGTTAAATCCTTTACGAGTAGCTATGTATTTATCTAATTGTTTTTTTGACAAAAACTGTTCTAAATTTTCTTTTTTATTAGGCCTTTTATTTAAGTTTTGATATATGATGGAATCAATATTTGGGCGGGCCAAATTATATATATGTAGTCTTAAATTTCCTATTAGCGGTAATTTACTATTGGGTTCTTGATATAAAAGATTGTTTATGGATTCAGATTTGTCTTTTTTATCGTTGATGATAATAGTGTTTTTTGATAGTAAATGTTCATCATCAGCAACTCGTTTTACAACATTACAAGATGTGTAACTTCCGGAAAGGATTATAAGTATTAATATTTTAAAAAAATATTGTTTCAATCGAAATTAATTCTAGTTAAAAATTTAAGTTTTTTTTATGAACTTAAGAGATGTGATAATTGCTTATTTAACGATTCAAAAATACATTATTCTATTTGAAAAAAAATATTAAAATAAATCATCATTAGTTAATCTTATTATAATTTTCTTTTCTTTATAAAAAATTAATTAAGATTAAATGCTTTCTAAAAGTCAAATAAAATTAATAACGAGTTTAAAGCAAAAAAAATATAGACAACAACATGGCTTTTTTGTTGTTGAAGGTATTAAAACAATAAACGAGTTATTAAATTCTAATTTTGTTCTTCACACGTTATATACAACAGATTCATTCAATATTAATGCCATAAATGAAGTAATAATTTCTAATTCCGATTTAAAACGCATTAGCTTTTTAACTTCACCAAATAAAGCACTGGCAATTTTTAAAACACCAAAAGCAAAGAATATAGATGAAAGCGGATTAATTGTCGCATTAGACAGTATAAGCGATCCTGGGAATTTAGGAACTATAATTAGGCTATGCGATTGGTTTGGAGTAAAAGAGTTAGTGTGTAGTAAAGAAACGGTAGATTGTTATAATCCAAAAGTTATTCAAGCAACGATGGGCTCTATTGCTCGAGTAAATGTTAATTATGTTGATTTAGCTCAATTTTTAAAAGCGTCTAATTTACCAGTTTATGGAGCTTTTATGGAAGGCGAATCCGTTTATTTAAAAACAACACTTGAAGATGGTATTATAGTGATGGGAAATGAAGCAAACGGTGTTTCAAAAGAAATTGAATCTTTAATTTCTGAAAAAATATCTATTCCTCGATTTGGCGATTTTCAAGCTACAGAAAGTTTAAATGTGGCGACGGCAGCTGCGGTTTTGCTAAGCGAATTTAAAAGAAGATAATACGCTATTGAAACGTAAAATTTACAAATATCCCTCTTGTTTTCATACTTGTAATATTCCTTGTCCAAGGGCTGTTAGGGTCTTCGTCTCTTATTAATTCATCATTAATTCCAAATAATCCACGAATAGACGGTGTGAATTTAAAGTTGTATAAATAGAAGTCTATACCGAATCCAAGTTCGTAAAATAAAGAGTTTTTAGTAGTTCTAAACTGGCCATTACTGTTATCTTCAGGGTTATCTTGATTGCTTGAAAGATTCAAAGCCGTTGAAATACCACCCACAACAAATGGTTTAAAATTGTTAATACGTTTGGTTGATATTTTTACTAAAAGAGGGATATGAATATAGGTAGACTTTACTTCCCTAATTAAATCGGAACTTTTTACATCGGGTACGCCATTAAAATAAGTTTGGCTGTAATATAATTCCCTGGTGGTAATTAATAACCCAGGTTCCAATCTTATGTCTATAAAACTGTTAATCCGTAAATTTCCAATTAAACCAACATTAAATCCAGGGCTTCGCTTTACATAAATATCACGTAAATCTTCATTATAATCAAAGTTGAAATCGTAATTGCTAATGCCTAAGAAATAACCCCAACGAAGCCTGTTATTGTCAGTAGAACCGCGACCTTGGTTAGCATCGTAAGTCACTTTTTCTTTTTTAAAAAGCTGAGCATTACTAGTTTGAAAAATGAATATAAGTGATAAAAATGCAAAAAACTGCTTCATATGTTACTTTGATGATTTATAAATTGTTGCCACACCAAAGGTTTGTGGAAAATCTACAACATTAATAAACCCAATTTTACGTAAAATATTGTTTAACGCTTCACCATATGGGAAAACAGACGCAGATTCGGATAAATATTTATAGGCACTTTTATCTTTTGAAAACATTTTGCCAATAAGAGGTAAAATGTTTTTAGTATAAAACTTGTATCCTTGTTTAAATGGTGATTTATTTGGGATTGAAGTTTCTAGAATAACAAAAGTTCCATTAGGCTTTAGCACTCTATAAATTTCTTTTAAGCCATTTTCAAGAGTTTCAAAATTTCTTACACCAAAAGCAACTGTTATAGCATCAAAACTATTATTTTCAAAAGGCATATTTTCGCTATCACCCAAAATCATATCTATTTTAGATTCTAATCCTTTGTTATTAATTTTTTCTTTGCCTATTTCTAGCATGCCACTACTGATATCTAAACCAACAATTTTTTTAGCATTAGTTTCGGCTAAATTAATGGCTAAATCACCAGTTCCGGTTGCGATGTCTAGTATTGTTTCAGGATTGGCTTCTTTTATTATTTTCACCACGTTTTTACGCCATTTGATATCAATACCAAATGAGATTACGCGATTTAATCCATCATAATCGCCAGAAATCGTATCGAACATTTTTGTAACCTGTTCTTTTTTCCCTAAATCACTGTTTTTATATGGTTTTACTTTCGACAAATTCGTGTAATTTTTTGGCAAAGATAAACTTTTACCATAGCATAGCGAAAAAGGTTTCTAAATAATTATAATGAATCAATTTGATGAGTAAATATGTATTTTATAGTATCTTTGCCGTACTTTTTATGATACATAAATAATGAAGATTATTATTGCTGGTGCTGGTGAAGTTGGATTTCATTTGGCAAAATTACTATCCTACGAGTCTCAAGAGATTACCTTAATTGACACTGATAAAGAAAGTTTAGCCTACGCTGATACACATTTAGATATAAAAGTTATTAGAGGCGACGCCACTTCTATTCGTGTTTTAAAAGATGCAAAGGTTGATAGCTCTGATTTGTTTATAGCTGTAACGGCAAGTGAAACTACAAATATTACAATTTGTGTTTTAGCAAAGCAATTGGGTTCTAAAAAAACTATAGCAAGAATAACTAATACAGAGTTTATTCAACATAAAGAGGAAGTAGGTTTTATCAAATTCGGTATAGATGAATTAATATCACCAGAATCATTAGCTGCAGCTGAAATAGAATTGTCATTAAAACAATCTTCTTTTAATGATACATACGAGTTTGAAGACGGTGCACTAACTATGGTAGGCTTATCATTATCTCGATCTGCATCTTTTGTAGGTAAAACTGTAAAAGAAGCGGCTAAAATTTTTCCAGAAATACATTTTGTACCTATAGCTATTCAACGATTCGGTACACAATATACAATTATTCCAAGAGGTGATACTGTGTTTAAACGAGGCGACAATGTCGTATTTATAACTTCTGAAGGAGGCGGTGAAGAGTTATGTAAACTTACAGGGAAATCTAACAGAGAGATAAAAAATGTCATGATTTTGGGCGGCACACAAATCGGATACAAATCTGCAAGAGATTTAAGTGCAAAAGGATTTAATGTAAAGCTTTTTGAAGAAAACAAAGAACGTGCATTTGATATAGCAGATGATTTACCAAATATTTTGGTAATTCATAGTGACGGGCGAAATGTTGATTTATTAGATGAGGAAAATATTAGTGAAATGGATGCTTTTATTGCTGTTGCTGAAAATTCCGAAACCAACATTATGGCGTGTTTAGTAGCAAAATCGAAAGGTGTTAAAAAAACGATAGCTTTAGTTGAAAACATGGATTATTTTGAGTTATCACACTCTATTGGTATCGAAACACTTATTAATAAAAAGCTGCTTGCGGCGAATAACATATTTAGGTACATAAGAAAAGGTGAAGTAGTGGCTATGACTAAATTAAGTAATATGAATGCTGAATTACTAGAGTTTGAAGTTAAAGCAACATCTGCTATTTGCAATAAAATTATTAAAGATATTGATTTTCCTAGATCTGCTATTATAGGTGGAGTAATAAGAAACGGCCTAGGCGTTATTGCCCTAGGTGATTTTAAAATTAGTGAAGGTGATAGGGTAGTAGTTTGTAGCCTTTTACAATCTATAAAAGGAGTTGAAAAACTATTCCGATAGAATGAAGTTAAACTTTAAAATTATTTTTCATTTTTTAGGACTTCTGCTATTGTTTAATGGCGGATTCATGTTGTTGGCGGCACTCATCAGTTTAATCTATAAAGATGGTGTTACCCTTGAAATATTTTTAGCAGGTATAACAACATTAGTTGCGGGTTTGCTTGCAATGGTTTTTACAAAAAATCATAGTAAAGAAATGAATAAACGCGAAGGTTATATTGTTGTAACCTTCGGTTGGATTATTATGTCCTTATCGGGCACTTTACCTTATGTTTTAACTGATACTATTCCCAATTTCACGAATGCTTTTTTTGAAACCATGTCTGGGTTCACCACTACAGGAGCCTCTATTTTAAATGATATTGAAATAGTACCAAAAGGGGTTTTGTTTTGGCGAAGCATTACACATTGGATAGGTGGTATGGGAATTATTGTTTTGGCAATTGCAATTTTACCATTATTAGGTATTGGAGGCATGCAACTTTTTGCTGCAGAAGCTCCAGGACCAAATGCAGATAAATTACACCCTAGAATTACAGACACTGCTAAACGTTTGTGGCTTATATATTTTGGTTACACTGTTGCAGAAACTATTTTATTAAAAGTTGCGGGAATGTCGTTTTTTGATGCTATAAATCATTCTATGGCCACGTTATCCACTGGAGGATTTTCAACAAAAAACGCGAGTGTAGCCCATTGGAATGGACAACCTATAATTCAGTATATTATTATTTTATTTATGTTTTTAGCAGGCACGAATTTTGTACTAAGCTATTTTGCTTTTAAAGGTAAAGTTCAAAAAATAATTAATGATGAAGAGTTTAAATTATACTTTAAATTTATAGTTATTTTCACAATTATCGCCGCTTTAATTATTTATTTTAGGGCTGATGTTTCAGGGTCTTCAATATCTCATCCAATGGTTTGGGGTCAAGCTGAAAGTGCTTTTAGACATGGGTTATTTCAAGTTTTAACTGTGGTAACCACAACAGGATTTATAACTGCTGATTATACTTTATGGACTCCTTTTTTAGTGGTGTTTTTTTTCGGACTTATGTTCTTAGGTGGTTCGGCTGGAAGTACGTCGGGTGGCGTAAAAGTGGTACGTCATTTAATATTGATAAAAAATGGGTTTATGGAGTTTAAACGCACGTTACATCCAAATGCTATTTTACCTGTTCGGTATAATAAAAGAGCTATTTCTGGGGATATTGTATTCAATATCTTAGGATTTTTTATACTTTATATGCTATCCTTTATAATTGGAGCATTAGGGTTTTCTATGTTTCAAATTGAATTCGAGTCTGCTATTGGTTTAGCAGCTTCTACTTTAGGTAACGTCGGACCAGCTTTGGGTGAATTTGGTCCAGTAAACAATTATTCATCTTTACCACCATTAGCTCAATGGTGGGCGTCTTTTTTAATGCTCATTGGACGATTGGAATTGTTCACCGTCTTAATACTTTTAACGCCATTTTTTTGGCGAAATAGATAAGCTTTTAACTTTATTTCATAAAAAAAGCCACTAATTTATTTAGCGACTTTTTAAATTTTATAATTGGATGGTTATTAGCTTACAGCATCCTTTATACGTTTTATGGCTTCAATAATTTGTTCTTGAGAAGCGGCATAAGAAATTCGGATACAATCGGGGTTTCCAAAAGCACCTCCATCAACAGTAGCCACTAAAGCTTCTTCTAACAAATACATTGAAAAATCAGATGCATTGTTTATAGTTTTTCCGCGTAATGTTTTTCCAAAGAAATGAGTAACATTTGGGAATACATAAAAAGCACCTTCTGGTGTATTTGTTTTAAATCCTTCAATGTTATTTAATAAATCTAAAATTAAATCACGACGAACTTTAAACTCGTCTATCATGTATTGAACTTTTGAAGGTGATGCGTTTAAAGCAGTAATTACAGCACGTTGAGCAATACAGTTGGCGCCACTTGTAATTTGTCCTTGCATTTTGTTACATGCACGCGCAATTTTTTCTGGAGCACCGATAAATCCTATTCGCCATCCAGTCATTGCAAATGCTTTTGAAACGCCATTTACCGTAATGGTTCTGTCGTACATGTCATCAAATTCTGCCATACTTGAATGACCTTCACCATAGTTAATATGTTCGTAAATTTCATCTGACACTACGTAAATGCTGGGGTGCTTTACTAAAACATTGGCTAAAGCTCTTAATTCGTTTTTACTATAAACGGATCCACTTGGATTACAAGGAGAACTAAACCAAATCATTTTAGTTTTTGGAGTAATAGCAGCTTCAAGTTGAGCGGGCGTCATTTTAAAATCAGTATCAATAGAAGTTTTTACTTCAACAGGAACACCATCGTTCAGTTTTATTAAATCTGCATAACTTACCCAATATGGACAAGGTAAAATAACTTCATCACCTTTATTAGTTAAAACCGCAGCGATGTTGGCTAACGATTGTTTGGCACCCGTAGAAACAACAATTTGTGCAGGAGTATAAGTTAATTTATTATCGCGTTTAAATTTGGTTATAATAGCCTCTTTTAAGTCGCCGTATCCATCAACAGGTGTATATGAATTGTAATTTTCATTGATTGCTTGAATTGCGGCATCTTTGATAAAATCTGGGGTATTAAAATCTGGTTCTCCCAAACTTAATCCTATAATGTCTTTTCCTTCTCCTCTAAGTTCGCGTGCTTTTGCAGCCATAGCTAACGTTGCAGACGTAGCCATGTTTAAAATTCTATTAGATAGTAATTGCATTTATTTAGTAGTAAATAATAAGGTGGTTATACTTGTAAAGCTGGTTTCATGCCCATATCTCTTAAATATTTAAAATGTGCAATGATTGCTTTTCGGGTTGTCTTGTATTCGTTATATGGTAAGTTAAACTCCTTAGCAGTTTCTTTTACTATTTTGGAGATTTTAGTATAATGAACGTGGCTAATATGCGGAAATATATGGTGTTCTACTTGATGGTTTAAACCACCAGTAAACCAATTAACTAATCTATTATTTGTGCTAAAATTTATAGTTGTTTTTAATTGATGAATGGCCCATGTGTTTTTCATAGTTCCATTTTTTTCTGGAAGTGGCATTTCAGCTTCTTCCATAACATGCGCTAATTGAAAAACAACACTTAAAATTAAACCTGCAGTATAATGCATTACAAAAAAGCCAATTAATATTTTCCACCAAGAAATTTCCAAAAATACCATAGGAATTACTATCCAAATGCTAACATAAATAATTTTTGAAATTACCAGTTTGCTCCAGTTCCACACCGGATTCGGGAATTTCCCATAAGATAATTTACGCTTCATGTAGCGTCTCATTTGTTGCCAATCTGTAGTAATCGCCCAATTTATGGTTAATAAACCATAAAGTAAAACTGAATAATAATGTTGAAATCTATGGTGCCATTTCCACTCAGAATGCTTCGTAAATCTTAATACTCTACCGGCATCTAAATCTTCATCATGCCCATGAATATTAGTATAAGTGTGATGTAAAACATTGTGTTGTACTTTCCAATTATATGCGTTTCCTGCAAGAATATATATACTGCTGCCCATCAATCGATTAATCCATTCTTTATTCGAAAAAGAACCATGATTTCCATCATGCATTACATTCATTCCAACTCCAGCCATTCCAATACCCATAACTACAGTGAGTAATAGTTGAGCCCAACCAGGAATATTTAATGATAATATTAAAAAATATGGTGCTAAAAACAATGCAAACATCACAATGGTTTTAACCCATATTTTCCAGTTTCCAGTGCGTTTTACATTATTGTCTTTAAAGTAATCGTTTACACGTTTATTCAGCGTTCTGAAAAACTTTGCAGAGTCTGTTCTCGAAAAGGATAATGTCTGTTTAGTCATACTAATTAGATTTTAAATGAAATTTAATAAAAATCGATTTATTACCTACGGAGCAAAGATAGGTATAAAGCAACTGAAGTAATAACGTTTTTTTGTAAAAATATGTATCTAAAAAGTATATTTTTGTTTAAAATTTAACAAAAATGCAACTTATTTTAAAGTATTTCCCTAACCTTACTGAAGACCAAAAATTTAAATTTAAAACGTTAGAATCACTTTATAAAGATTGGAATCTAAAGATTAATGTAGTGTCTCGAAAAGATATAGACGAATTGTATTTGCGCCATGTTTTACATTCATTGGGAATAGCCAAGGTAATTCAATTTAAAAATGGCAGTAAAATTCTTGATGTTGGAACAGGTGGAGGATTTCCTGGAATACCATTGGCTATATTGTATCCAGATTGTTCATTCCATTTAGTAGATAGTATTGCTAAAAAGCTAAAAGTTGTTGATCAGGTTGTCCAGGGTTTAGGTTTATCTAATGTAAAAACGTCGCATAGTAGAGTTGAAGAAATTAAAGGACAATACGATTTTATAGTGAGTCGAGCCGTTGCCGTAATGCCAACATTTGTTCAATGGGTAAAAGGGAAAATTGCAAAACAGCAAAATAATGATCTTAAAAACGGAATACTTTATTTAAAAGGAGGTGATTTAACTATAGAACTTAAAGATTATAAAACCACTAAAATTTATAATTTAAGTGACTATTTTTCTGAAGAATTTTATGAAACAAAAAAAGTCGTTTACTTACCATTAAAGTTTAGAGGATAATTAATTATTTTAATTTTACAAGCTCATTAATGTTACTGTTGAAAAAGAAATATTGATTTTGGAACCAATAGGTATTTGCATATTCTTCTATTGAGTTTACAGGCTCCCCTGAAAAAAGTATAGCATTGGCTTTATTGAAATTTAGTTTTGCACTCGCAGCATCATTTACTTTATTATGAGCGATCGCAAGACCTAAGTAAGCATCAAAATCCAAGGAATCAAATTCAGTGGCCTTTGTAAAATCAGAAATTCCATCAAGAAATTTACCTAGTAATAGACTAGCTGCTCCTCGATAAAAATAAGCGAAAGCATTATTTTTATTAACTTTTAACGACACTGTAAAATCATCATATGCCTCTTTGTAATAATTTATTTCCATAAAAAACACACCACGATTGTAATAAGTATTGGCGCTTGGATCGATTAAAATGGCTGTATTATAATCCATTAATGTTTGTTGATATTTCTCTAAAGCTTTATATGCCATAGCTCTAAGTAAATAGGATTCTGATTGATTTGGCAGAACTTTTATAACGCCACTAAAATCTGAAATAGCCGATTCATATTCTTCTAAATCTAGTTTTACACATGCAAGACTATATAGCGCATCAGTAAAATTTTCATCAAGCATATAGGCTTTTGCATAGTCTTCTTTCGCACCCGTAAAATCTTTAATGCTGTATCTGGAATTACCTCGATTAAAATAAGTATCAGCATCAGGTTCTTCAATAATTATTTTAGAGTAATCTACAATAGCTCCATGATAATCACCTAAATCATTTTTTGCCAAAGCACGGTAAAAGTAGGCATCTAAATTTTTAGGTTCTAAATCTATAACTTGAGTTAATAAAGCAATCTTCTCATTTAAATCGTTTGTTCTTGTAGCTTGCCTTAAAAGTTTATTTGCTTGACTTAAGCTAATAAATGGCATTAAAAATATTAAAAGAATAAACAATTTTTTCATAGCAGTAAGGCAACAAATAACATGCCGTTTTCAATTATTAAATTTAATACAATTTTTGAGATATAAATTTATTTCGAAAATGATTTTCCTGTAATTATCAAAATATATTTTAGGTAAATAAATTAATATGTGAAAATGTTTGTTAAAGTAAATATTATAATTACATTTGTCGAACAAATATGTATTTCATCGATTAAAACTTGATAAATTCATTATTTTAAAAATGATAAAGACCCAAATCTATTCTTCATTTTACCTAATTCTTATTATGTTTTTTGCATTAATAAGCAATGTCGGTAATTCACAAATTATACAAGTAGAAATACTCGGGGGCGCTATTGTTACTCAGGGGTCAACTGTAACTATAAATGCCGGTAGTAGCCTGGATTTCAGAATTACTAATATAGAAACGAGTAATTGTGCAAATTTAGATATAAAAGGTGTTGATATTGCAAATACCGCCGATTTTGATATATCGCCAAACAATCCTAAAGATAAAATTAAACCTCAAAGTTGTAATGGCGATCAAGAACTTGATTTTGAAATTGAAAATGTTAGTGGTACGTGTACAACTTCAAGTACATTGGTTACAATAGAAATAAAAAATCAAACCGATTTTACATTTACATTACAAATAAATTCCGCACCTGAGATTTTTGTATTAGGCGGAAGTCCGTATGCCGATATTTATCATGGTGATACTACAACATCTGATACAAATGGAACTTATTTTGGGGTTGTAGAAGAAAGCGCTTCGGTAACCAGAAGGTATGCTATTTCTAATATAGGAAGTTGTAATTTAGATATTTCTTCCTTATCAAGCTCTAATGGTGATTTTGTGACGACGTCACCTTTCCCAATTCCCTGGAATAATATAGCTCCGTATGACGCCATTGTATTCGATGTAACTTTTACTGCACCAGTTGCAGGCTCTGGAACACAAACAGCTATTATTAGCATTGGAAATTCGGATAATACAACTTTTACATTTACCGTTACGGCAGAAATGTTCGACTTTAATATCCCTGGACCTGGTGGTGTAACTGCCGATTTTAGATTATGGTTAAAATCAACAAGAGGGGTTACCGAAACAACAGCTAAAGTGTCTACATGGGAAGATTTAGGAACTAATGGAAAAGACGCTACTCAAGCAATATCCGATAACCAACCAACTTATTTGGATACTGCAACAGATAATATCAATTTCAATCCGGTTATTAAGTTTGAAAACGATGGGGGCAGTGTAGAACAATATTTGGAGAACACTAGCAATGGTTTTTACAGTCAAGATATTTTTATAGTCATGATACCCGATGCAACCATGACCTCGTCGTCTTCTAGAAATACGATTTTCTCTGGAACGCGTTCTGGCTTAGCAGGCGATATAACTGGGGTTGGATTTGGAGATTATTCAACAAGATTTACAAATGAAGTTCTATCTTATAACCAAGATGTGCCATCGCCACCAGGATTATTTAATGGTGTTGCTGATATTGTAACTACATCTTTCGATAATGCTGGAATTATTAATGTACGAAATAATACAGGAGCTACCGCGCAAGAACTTTTGTATAATTCAGATTTACTAACAACAAGTACGGTAAATGACTTAGCTTATGCTAATGTTGGATGGACAGATGCAGCACCACCTTACACAGTTTATGGCTCCAAATACTGGATTGGTAGAAATTACGATATTCAAGGTAGTTTAAATGGGCGTGTGGCTGAGATATTTACCTTCGCAGAACGTTTAACAGATGCAGATAGGCAAAAAGTAGAATCGTATTTAGGTATAAAATATGGGATCACCTTAGGGTCTGCCACGGAAGCAGAAAAGGATTATGTCAATTCATTTGATACTAAAGTTTGGGATATCACTGCCAGCGCAGGATTTAATTATAATGTGGCTGGGATTGGTAGAGATAGTATTTCTGATTTAAATCAAAAACAATCAAAAACTTTAAACTTAATAAACGAAGTAAGTATTAGTCTTGGAAATGTTTTTACAACAAATAGTTCAAACACCAATGAATTTAAGAAAGATGGTGATTTTTTAGTTTGGGGAAATAATAATGCTGCTTATACCGGCACAAATACAAATACAGTTACTGTTGCAACAGGAATAACCACTTCGTTAACCAGAATTGATAGAAAATGGAAGATTGTAGAATCTAATGAAGATGTAAATGGGGATGTAGCAACTGTTTATGTAACTATTCCGTCTGATGCATTTAGCGGTTTTTCAAAAACAGCTACTGAAGAGTATGCCTTAATTGTTGCCGATAATTCTAATTTTGGTGACAACGATATAATTGACGTAATTCCGCTGAGGTCCGATGGTGGCACCAACCTTCAAACATGGTATAATTTTGATGGAACAAAATATTTTACTTTTGGTAAAGTTTCTAATTTGTCAGAGAATCATTCTATAAACATTGCATCAGGAGATTATTTAGTTGGTGAGTCAGATCTTAATTTAAGTGTAGATAATTTTACAATTTCAGCTTGGATTAAATGTCCCGCTAATGCAAGTGATAGAACCGTAATGGCGAAAGGCGATAAACTACAAATACGATTAAATAGTACGGGTAATGTAGAAGTTTATATTGATGATGCAATTACTCCAAAGTTTACTTCTAATATGGATGTGGATGATGGTAAATGGCATCATACTGCATATATTTATGACAGTGGTACTTTATTAATGTACGTAGATGGTGTGCTTGATAGTTCGGTGCAAAACGTTGTTCATCCTACACCAAATTTCAACAATTATAGTATTGGAGCACTATATATTGACAAAGACAATGTTATAAATCCGTTGTTAGGTGAAATTGATGAAGTTTATGTTTGGGATTTAGAACTATCTGAAAACCAGATACGATATTTAATGAATCAAGAAGTTGAACGATTTGACATTGCTGGAACCGATTATGTTAATGGCAAAATTCTACCTCAGGCTGCGACAAGTAACGAAACAGCTTCAATACCTTGGAATAGTTTAAGAGTGTATTATGATTTTAATTCATATTACGGGTCGACTATTGAAGGATTAACTGACGAGCGTTATTTTTTACGACTAAAATATTTGGATAAGGATAAAACTTTGCTAGAAGACCAAACCACTCCTTTGCCATATATTTCAGCGGCAAACGGAGATTGGGATACTCCAGCCACTTGGGTTAATAGCACGGACCAAATTATCCCTAATTCATTAAGTTTAGATGGTGTCACAACCATTAATTGGAATATCGTTAATGCGTCTCATGATATAATTTCAGGTGATAGGGATATTTCTCTTTTAGGTTTGATTCAAACAAATGGAATATTGACCATTGCAGACCCTACAGATTTTCAGAATGAAACCAATTCTGGACAAGGCTTAACTATATCACACTATTTAGAACTTGATGGAACAATTGATCTAGTGGGGGAATCTCAATTAGTACAATCAGAAGGTAGTATTATTGATGCTGATAGTGGTGGATTTATTGAAAGGGATCAGCAAGGTACCGCAAATGGATATAATTACAATTATTGGTCGTCATCTGTAGGTCCAATTGGAGGTAATATTTCAACTCGCGGAACTGGTATTTCAACAACCAATGCGAATCATTCTATAAGCGATGTATTAAATGATGGAACGCAATCTGCATTTTATCAAAGTCTTCTTTATAACTCAGATCCTGATGGAAGTGGAGGTATTCCACCACCAGGATTTGCTAGAACTATAAGCACATATTGGTTATATAAGTATTATGGAGCGGCAGATAATGTTTACACTTGGGCTAAAATTGATGAAAATTCATCTTTAGCCGCCGGTGAAGGTTTTACTATGAAAGGAACTGCAGGATCTGTACCAATTTCAACGTTGCAAAATTATGTATTTAAAGGGTTACCCAATAATGGGGATATTACCTTAGCT
>NZ_JABDMV010000127.1 GCF_013001275.1 Flaviramulus sp. | reverse complement strand
ACACCTTTTTTTGCAATTTTTCTTTATTACAAAAATTTTGAAACAGTCATTTTTGTGCATGCTGTTTTTTTGTTATTGATTATATCAATGCGTGAACTCACAAAAGATTTAGAGAATATAAAAGGAGATTTAATTTTAGGATATAAAACTATTCCTATAGTTTATGGAGAAAGCGCTTCTAAAATTATGCTTACTTCCTTAACGCTATTAACACTAATACCCAATTTTTTGCTTTTATATCGTTTTGACATAGGGTATATGTTTATTTATTTCTATTTAAGTATAATGCTATTGGGATTATTTATGCTTTTACTTTGGAAATCTAAAACAAAAACTCACTACTTAATATTACATAATATTTTAAAATTTATTATAGTAGCTGGAGTATTTAGTATTGTGTTAATTAATGTAGGTGTTGTGTTAAATAGAATATAGACAATTGCCTTATAGGCAATACAAATAAAAACATTCATCATGAATCATCAATCATAATTTTAAGTATATCTTTGCATAAAATATTTGGTAATGAATAGAAATCAAGGGAGTAATGGAAAGGGAAAAGCATCTGGACGCGGTAGTGGAAACACACGAAAAACTAGTTATGCAAGAGGGAATGCGCCCATTAAAAAATCGGCACCGGCTCAAAAAAAACCAAGTAATCCTGATGAAATTAGATTAAATAAATATGTTGCAAATTCTGGAATGTGTTCTCGTCGAGAAGCCGACGTGCATATTGCCACAGGATTAGTTTCGGTTAACGGGAAGGTTATTACAGAAATGGGTCATAAAGTTAAAATTGGTGATGAAGTTCGTTATGATGGCGCCCGAATAAATCCAGAGAAAAAGGCTTATGTTTTATTAAACAAACCAAAAGGATTTGCCACTACCACAAGTGAAGGAAAAGGAAGGACTGTGATGGATTTGGTTGCAAATGCCACATCGTCTCGTATAAAACCTATTGGACGTTTAGGACGAAATTCAAAAGGCCTTTTGCTATTTACAAATGATGATACTATTGTTGATAAATTTACAAATTCGAAACAAGGAGTTCCTCGTTTATTTCATATTGAATTAAATAAGAATTTAAAACTTGAAGATTTAAAAAAAATTCAAGGAGGCTTTAAAGTTGAAGGAAAGCTCATAGCTGTTGAGGAAATAAGTTATATTGATGGCGCATCCAAAAAAGAAATTGGATTAAAAATTAAAAATACAGGAAACACTATTTTAAGAACCATTTTTGATTACTTAAAATATGAAATTGTAAGTTTAGATTGTGTAGCCATTGGCCCTTTAACAAAAAAAGATATTCCTCGTGGTAGTTGGAAACATTTAACTGAACAAGAATTGAATAATTTAAAAATGCTTTAATTAGTTATTAAAGGTTCCAATATGCCATAACACCCCTGAAGGGTCATGGATAAAATACTCATTTCCCCAGTCGTTATAATGTATTTCTGAGATTCTTACATTTTTGTATTTAACATCTAGATTTAGTTTTTTTGTATAAATGAAATGTTGTTCTACATTGTCTACTTCTAAAAAAAGCATCAAATTATCTACCCATTTTTTAACATAAGCATCTTGTAAATAAAACCCGAAATCTCCGCTTTTAAAATAAGACATTTTGAAAGGAATTTTAATTTCTTCAAACCCAAAGTCCAAATAAAATTGTCGTGAAAGATTATAGTCTTTAGCTCCAATAAAGGTTCTGATAGATTTTATATTGTGATTCATTTTAATTGATTTAGTAACCTACAAGATAACGAATGTTTATTATTTTACTCAGTTTTTTGCGTTAGGGATAGCAGTGAAAAGCCCACAGCGAGGTACGAGAGAGGACTTGTAGCGAATAGCCCGACCCAAAGGGAAACGCCCTAAATAATTAATATTAAAAATAAAATAAAAAAGTTTTTTGTATTAAAAAATAAATTACATTTGCGGCACTTTTAGCTGAACAAATTGAACGATGTTTCTATGTTCGGGCTTTTGAAAATTAGGAAGTCATATTCAAAAGCAGCTTACCGATTAAGCGACCGAATTTTAAAGCTAACTTCCGTGTCACCTATATATGCTATCCAGCATAAATATGGTTTTGTGCCTACTACCCAACGGGAAATTCAAGTTTGATATTCAATTTTTTTCATTAGTTTAATGCTGTATTAATTTGCAGTTTACATCTTTAACTTTTAAATAAAATAAATTGAATACTAAATATATTGATTTAATAAATCAAACTTTCGATTTTCCACAAGAGGAATTTACATTAGAAAATAAAACATTGGAGTTTCACGGGATAAACTTAATGAACTTGGTTGAAACTTACGGAGGACCATTAAAATTCACGTATTTACCACAAATATCAAATAATATTCAACGTGCTAAAAAATGGTTTGCAGATGCCATTGAAAAAAATGAATATAAAGGAAAATATAATTATTGTTATTGCACTAAAAGCTCACACTTTAATCATGTTTTAAACGAGGCTTTAAAAAATGATATCCATATTGAAACTTCATCTGCTTTTGATATTGATATAGTGGAAAACTTAAAAGCTCAAGGCAAAATTGGCAACGAAACTTATGTAATTAGTAATGGTTTTAAACGTGCACAATATGTAACAAATATTGCCAGATTAATAAATAATGGACATAAAAACGCTATTCCAATAATTGATAATTATGAAGAGATAGATTTGCTGTCTAAAGAAATTAAAGGCAAATTTAAAGTAGGTATTCGAATAGCATCCGAGGAAGAGCCAAAGTTTGAGTTTTACACCTCGCGTTTAGGTATTGGATACAAAAACATTGTCCCTTTTTACAAAAATCAAATCCAGAATAACAAAAAAGTTGAACTTAAAATGCTTCATTTTTTTATTAATACAGGTATTCGTGATAATGCATATTACTGGAACGAATTAGCTAAATGTTTAAAGGTTTATGTTAGTTTAAAAAGAATTTGCCCAACTTTAAATAGTTTAAATATAGGTGGCGGATTCCCAATTAAAAATTCATTGGTCTTTGATTTTGACTATGCCTATATGGTTGATGAAATTGTGAATCAGATTAATATAGCATGTGAAGAAGGTGAAGTAGAAGTTCCTGATATATTTACAGAATTTGGAAGCTTTACCGTTGGGGAAAGTGGCGGTGCTATTTATGAAGTATTATACCAAAAGCAGCAAAACGACCGTGAAAAATGGAATATGATTAACTCATCATTTATAACTACATTACCAGATACTTGGGCTATAAATAAACGATTTATTATGCTTCCAATCAATAGGTGGCAAGATAGTTATGAACGTGTGTTATTAGGTGGTTTAACATGTGATAGTGATGATTATTACAATAGTGAGCAGCACATGAATGCCATTTACTTGCCTAAATACAACAAGGAAAAACCATTATATATCGGCTTTTTTAATACAGGTGCATACCAAGAAACCATCGGCGGTTTTGGAGGATTACAGCACTGTTTAATTCCGTCTCCAAAGCATATATTAATTGATAGAGATGAAGATGGAAATATAACAACAAAATTATTTAGTGAACAACAAAAAAGTGAAGACTTACTTAAAATTTTAGGTTATGAAAACTAATACCTACGCAGGAATACCTGGAGAATTTGCAAAATTAGAACAAGCAAAAATTGTTTTAATCCCTGTGCCTTATGATGGTACTAGTACATGGCAAAAAGGAGCCGATAAAGGCCCTGAGGCTTTTTTAGATGCATCAGCTAATATGGAGCTTTATGACATTGAAACGGAAACAGAAGTTTATCAACAAGGTATTTATTTAGCTGAAGCTATTATAGAAAATGTTACACCAGAAAGCATGGTTGAAGCCGTTCATCAAGCGACAAAAAAGTATATTAAAAAAAATAAATTTGTAACTATTTTTGGTGGCGAGCACTCTATTTCTATTGGAACCATTCGAGCTTTTAACGAAATGTTTCCAAGCTTAACTGTGTTACATATTGATGCGCATGCCGATTTACGTAAGGAGTATGACGGCACCACATGTAATCATGCCTGTGCAGTTTACGAAGCTAGCCAGAACACCAATTTAATTCAAGTTGGAATTCGTTCCATGGATATTATGGAGAAAACCGTGATGGATGAGGAGAAAACTTATTTTGCCCATGATATGGCGGTTGATGACACATGGAGAGATTCTGCTATTGATCAAATGACTGAAAATGTATTTATAACTTTTGATTTAGATGCGTTTGACCCATCGATAATGCCAAGTACAGGAACACCAGAACCAGGCGGTTTATTATGGTATGAAACTTTAGATTTTTTAAAACAAGTTTTTGCTGAAAAAAACGTTGTAGGATTCGATATTGTTGAACTGTGCCCAAATAAGATTGATAAATCGTCCGATTTTTTAGCTGCTAAATTGTATTATAAAATGTTAAGTTATAAATTTATGGATGAAGCTATTGATGAAGATTACGACAATAAATACGACAATTCGAAACCAAAAAATAACGCTTCAAAATTCACAGACGACGATGACTACTAAAGGACCAATTTCTCAATTTATTGAAAAGCATTATCTACATTTTAACGCAGCGGCATTAGTTGATGCCGCAAAAGGGTATGAAGCACAATTAAATTCTGGAGCAAAAATGTTGGTATCGCTTGCGGGTGCCATGAGTACTGCCGAATTAGGTAAAAGTTTTGCAGAAATGATTCGTCAAGATAAAGTACATATTATTTCATGTACCGGTGCTAATTTAGAAGAAGATATTATGAATTTGGTAGCACATTCGCATTATAAGCGTGTGCCAAATTATCGTGATTTAACACCTCAAGAAGAATGGGATTTGTTAGAGAAAGGATTAAATCGTGTGACAGATACTTGTATACCTGAGCATGAAGCATTTAGACGATTACAAGAACATATTCATAAGATTTGGAAAGATGCAGAAGCAAAAGGAGAACGCTATTTACCTCATGAATATATGTACAAAATGTTACTATCTGGAGTTTTAGAGCAGTATTATGAAATCGATATAAAAGATTCCTGGATGTATGCTGCAGCTGAAAAGAATTTACCTATCGTTTGTCCTGGCTGGGAAGATAGCACTATGGGAAATATTTTTGCAAGTTATGTGCTTAAAGGCGAATTAAAAGCAAGCACCGTAAAATCTGGAATTGAGTATATGACTTTTTTAGCCGATTGGTACACTGATAATTCTAAAAAAGGAATTGGGTTCTTCCAAATTGGCGGTGGAATTGCTGGCGATTTTCCAATTTGTGTTGTTCCTATGCTATATCAAGATATGGAACGTACTGACACTCCATTTTGGAGCTATTTTTGTCAAATAAGTGATTCAACCACAAGTTATGGGTCATATTCGGGTGCGGTACCAAACGAAAAAATTACATGGGGTAAATTAGATATTAATACTCCTAAATTTATAATAGAAAGTGACGCTACCATTGTAGCGCCGTTAATTTTCGCCTATTTATTAGGTCAATAATCATGGATACAAAAAAAATTGAAAACATAGAGCTTAAGTACTTAACAGTAAATGATTTTGAAGAGCTTAAAGAAGCGACTTTAGAATCTTACGGAGGTGTGCTTACCTCTTATTGGAAGAAACATCATATTGAAGATTTAACTTCTATGTTCCCAGAAGGGCAAGTGATTATTAAAATAAATGGAGACATAGCAGGTTGCGCATTATCGATAATTGTAGATTATGATAAAATTGATGACGAGCATACTTATGAAGACATTATTGCAGGAGATTCGTTTAAAAACCATAATCCAGATGGCGATGTACTCTATGGGATTGATGTTTTCATAAAACCAAAATATCGTGGGTTACGTTTAGGAAGACGTCTATATGATTACCGGAAAGAAATATGCGAAACTTTAAACTTAAAAAGCATCGTTTTTGGAGGTAGAATGCCAAATTACCATAAGCATAAAGAGTTTTCGCCAAAAGAATACATTGAAAAAGTAAAGCGTAAAGAAATTAATGACCCAGTATTAAACTTTCAAATTTCAAACGACTTTCATCCAGTACGAATTTTAAAAGGTTATTTAGAAGGCGATACTGCATCAAATGAATATGCGGTTTTAATGGAGTGGGATAATATTTACTATACCAAACCTAATAAAAAGGCGAGCACCATAAAAACCGTCGTTAGATTAGGGCTTATACAATGGCAAATGCGTAGTTATAAGAGTTTGGAAGAGTTGATGCAACAAGTAGAATATTTTATTGATAGTGTGTCTGCGTATCGATCGGATTTCGCGGTTTTCCCAGAGTTTTTTAACGCACCATTAATGGCGGAATTTAATCATATGAAAGAGTCCGATGCCATAAGGGAATTAGCAAAATTTACTGAAACGATAATTAATAAACTGAAACAATTTTCTATATCGTATAATATCAATATTATCTCTGGAAGTATGCCAGAAGTTGTGGATGATAAACTTTATAATGTAGGTTATTTATGCAAAAGAGATGGTAGTATAGAGCGATATGAAAAAATTCATGTTACACCAGATGAGGCTAAAGTTTGGGGTATGCAACGAGGTAATAAGTTGCAAACTTTTGATACCGATTGCGGAAAAATAGGCATATTAATTTGTTACGATTCTGAGTTTCCGGAATTATCACGCCTGTTAGCTGATGAAGGTATGGATATTCTTTTTGTGCCATTTTTAACCGATACGCAAAATGGGTATTCTCGTGTGCGTTTATGCGCACAAGCACGTGCCATTGAAAACGAATGTTATGTAGCTATTTCGGGAAGTGTAGGTAACTTGCCTAATGTAAATAATATGGATATACAATACGCACAATCAGCGGTATTTACTCCATGCGATTTTTCATTTCCGAGTAGTGGTATTAAAGCAGAAGCTACTACAAACACAGAAATGATATTGGTGGCCGATGTCGATATAAGTTTATTAAGAGAGCTCCACTCATTTGGAGCTGTTAAAAATTTAAAAGATAGAAGAAAAGATTTTTATGATGTTATTAGAAAATAATTATCAATAAATAGTATCTTTAAAACAAATATTGAAACATTTTTACTGAATTAAATGAAAAAAGGAAACGATAATTTAAAACGTGTTATTGTAGATTTTAAAAAACTTACCCCAGAAATCTTAGCCTTATTAGTTGATAGATATCCTGATGGTTATGATGAAGATCAGATAATTTCATTCAAAAATATAAACAATGAAATTATTGAAGCCGTGGAAGTAATTACTGAAGACACAAAGTATTTAGTTAAAGTAAGTACTAAACTTGCCGTGACAATGGAAAATTATGATGAAGATGATTATGAAGATTTTGAAGAAGATGATCCAGATGCAGTACAAGACCCGGATTTAAACGAAGAAGATGAGGACGACGACAATAATTAATAAAAAATAAGTATTATGAGAACAGCTGTTTTTAAGTCTTACAAAAACGGTTATTACAAGTTTTGGTTTGAGAATGGAGAAGAGTTGGTATTTGAAGATGTTCATCCCAGAGTTTTAAAACAATATGATTTAAAAAATGATAAAAGTTTAGTTGATCAAGACTTCAGAATCACGTTTGTTGAGGATGAAGATGGCGATGACGTTTTTTACAGAGTAGAGAGTTTAAAACCCATTTAAAATAAGCTTTATGCAAACATCCTTTCACATGTCCTTGCCTTGCATCAGTGTCAAGGAGACAAAAAGTTTTTACACCAATATTGGAGCTTCTTTTGGAAGAATGACACAAAATTGGATTGATGTAAATTTATTTGGTCATCAAATAACATTTATAAAAGCAGGAAAATTTAATTTTAATAATCCTAACTATGTTTTTGAAGGTAAAATTTTACCATCTTTTCATTTCGGAATTATTTTAGATTTTAAAACGTGGGAAACAATTCATTCAAAATTAAAATCACAGAATTTAGAGTTGGTTACTGAAAGTACATTTTTAAAAGATAAAGTTGGTGAGCACACATCATTTTTCATAAAAGATCCGAACGAATATATGTTAGAATTTAAGAATTTTAATAATTCAAATGACATGTTTAATTCATAATTTAAAATTTTTTTTGAAGTAGTAAAATAATCACAAACTACTTGTAGTTTTAAAGTAAGACTACATAAGCAATTCGGACTTTGGGTAGATTTTTCCGATAAATTAATTCAATTTAACTTTTAAATACAATCCAAATGAAATCAAATTATTTATTAATGCTAGGTAGTCTTTTAATTGTAGTATTATCATTCACTAGTTTTACAAACGCAACAATTTCAAGTATTACTGATTGCGTTGTTCAAGACACGAAAGTTATAACAGCAGTTTATGATGGACATGAAGATTATGGCTATAATTTTATAGCTAAAAACACAAATGATGATGAATACACAATTACCTTTCAAAACATTAATTCTGAAGTCTTAGAAGCATTTGACTTAAATTCGGAAACTCATGTTGGTTCAAAATTTAAAGTTTCATTTACTACGGTAATTGATGTTTTTACAGACGGTGATGGTTTTGAAGATGAAAACGAAATAAATACTATTACTCAGTTAGAAAAATTGTAAATTGTTCATCTCGTAAGAAAGTTTAAGAATCATATTTTTTCATAAAAAATAATTAGGCTTCCAGTTTGGGAGCCTTTTTTATTAGGACTTCCCAGAAAAACACACCATAAACTATTGCATATTCTAATGCAATTATCCATAAATTTTCAGCCTTATCTGCTTTATTAACATTTAAATAAGCCAAATAGCTTAAAATAATCACAAAACTCCAGACTAATGGAAATTTATACTTTGTAAACACTGAAAGTAAAAGGAGTGTAGCCACATACCACGGATGAATTGTTGTAGCAGTAAAATAGTAAAACGTCAATACTAATAACATTGCAGTAATAAGTTGTTTTGTTGTTTTGTTTTTTCTTAAAAAAGTAAGAATCAAAACGAAAATAATTACTAGTTTAGGAATGTAAGAGCCAATAATAGCAATTTCATTTCTTCCTCGAAATGTATACCCTACTTCTCTCGCTATATAATACAAACTTGCGTTAAACTCAAAATTTTGAAACCATAATGCCACGGTATTTGTATAGTTTTGAACAAATTCAGTAGAATAAAAAGGAAGAAAAAGTAATAAATTTACAAGTCCGGTAATAGTATAAAAACCAATACTTTTTTTCCAACCTAATTTTTGAAAAAGTAATGGTAAAAACATTAATGGAATTAATTTTACAGAAACTGATAACGCGAATACTACAGCTGAATATTTCCATTTATTAATATGTAATAAATATAAACCCCAGACTAAAAAGAAAATCATTAACCCTTCAAAATGTAAATTCCCTGTTAGCTCTATTATTATAAAAGGATTTAAAATATACCAAAATATATGGTGTGCAGGTAAACTCAGTTTATCTAATAGTTTAAAGCCAAAATGTAACGTTCCAAAATCAGCAGCGATAATAAGTAAACGTATCACTACTACCGATCCCAAAATACTTTTACTTGAAAATAATGCCGCTATTAAAAAACAGAGTTGGTTTAAAGGTGGGTAATTAGAAAAATGGCTCGCATTTAATTCTCCCATTCCAATAAATAATTCTTGCGCTTGCGCAATTGGGAATTCGTTCTGTTCAATAAATGAATATGGCGTGAATAAAAAAGGATTAATTCCTTCAATAATCATTCTGCCATCCCAAATGAAGCGGTAAAAATCTTGTGATAAATTAGGTATAGATAAAATAAAAATAGCCCTTATACCAAATGAAATATAAGTTAGCCCTTTAATATTATGCTTAAATATTTGAACAAGTTTGAAAAATAGAATAAACAGCGCAAAATAAAGGGAGACTAGTTTTAAATAGTCAGTTCGAATCAAATCATAAGCGAAGATTGCGTAACATATTATACTAGCAATTATTAATAAAATTGGAGCTTTGTAGATTTTAAAAAGAGCTGAGTTTAAAAGCATATTCCAAATATAATATTATTTGTTAGTAGAATTTTAAAAGGAATTATACAATTCCTTTTTTTGAATAAAGTGTGTTTTTGTTTATCCCCAATTAAAATGAAGATTCAGAACTATATTTTGTACTTTGTTGTATCAAAAAACATTAAAGTAATTTTGAACAATCACATGACCAGATTCATAAAGAAGAAAAAGGAGGAAATAGGGCTTTCCCCTGATGATTTAATTTTTCGTGGCACACAAAAAATTGAACAAGTTTTACTACGCATTATCGATTTTGATGCAACTAATTTAAAAGAGGATGCCGTAAAAACAGTTCGAGAAGTAAGTGAGTTTCAGTATAAAGACACCGTTACTTGGTTAAATGTAGATGGGCTTCACAACACCATAATAATGGAAGAAATTACGAAAGCATTTAATCTTGATACATTGGTTATGGCAGAGGTTTTAAATACTGAAGCACGGCCTAGAGTTATAGAATATGACAATTGTACGTTAATTACTATCAAAATGCTTCGTGAAGACCAAACTACTGGAAAAACCATAGTGGAAAATTTAAGTTTGATTCTTACAAAATCTGTTTTAATATCTTTTCAAGAACAAAAAGGAGATGTGTTTGAGCCTGTTAGAGAACGAATTAGAAAACAGAAAAAAAGAATACGAAACGGTGGCACAGATTATTTAGCATTTGCATTACTTGATATAGTAGTAGATAATTATTTATATGTTCTTAGTTTATTAGGAGAAAAAATAGAAACATTAGAAGAAAATCTTTTACTTAATCCTGATCAGAAAGTTATCAATGAAATTAATAATTATAAGCGTGATTTAAATTTTTTACGTAAAAGCATAAAGCCTGCTAAAGAAATGATTTTCTCTTTGGCCAAAACTGACACCGATTTAATTACTGAAAGCACATATCTTCATTTTAAAGAGCTTGAGGATAATATTAGTCAAGCAAATGAAGCTTCGGATGATTATCGTGAGATTTTGTCAGACCAGCTTAATATTTATCATACTACGATTAGTAGTAAGTTGAATGATATCATGAAATTTTTAACTGTATTTTCAGTCATTTTTATACCACTAACATTTATTGCAGGTATTTACGGAACTAACTTTGAGTATTTACCAGAATTATCTTTTAAATACAGTTACTTCATAATGTGGTCCTTGATGATATTAATAGCCATTATAATGCTATTATTTTTTAAGAAGAAAAAGTGGTTTTAGTTTTGTTAGATAATGTAATTAAACTTTCGAAAATAAAGACTTAAAGAAAACATAACCAAAGCCTATAAAAAGCATAAGATGGAAAGGAAAGAGACCAAAATCGCCACCTTGGTTGCCCACAATAAATGCGCTGTACATTCCAAAACCGAAATAAAGCATAAGCAGACCTTCGAAAATAACGTGGATCGATACATTTTTTTTCATGTATTTGTTGTTTTTCCAATTGTCTTTATACTTACTAATATTGAATTTTGGTGTACGAACAAATTCTGATTTTTTACCCCAATGTCCTTCTAGAACCGCAATGGAATTGTGTAGTGAAAAGCCCATCGCTATAGAAAAAAACACAAAAAACATTCCGATGTATCGAATAAAGTTTTTAAAGCCACTACCATATGTGTTTTTATACATAAACCAATAACATATAAAAAATATGATGGTGCTTAATACAAAGAAGCTCATTACATAAAAATAAGGTTTCAAGTGGGCATATTCGTTTTTAATATACAACATTGGAATGCTTAACACACCTACAATTAGTACATTTAAAAACATAGTACTATTTAACAAATGCAGTAACCCGTGAACTTTGGTTTTTGATGATATATTTTTAGATTTTAATACGCGCCAAAGCATTTTTTTAAAATTTTCGGCACCACCTTTATTCCATCTAAATTGTTGTGATCTTGCTGCACTTATAACTACAGGAAGTTCTGCTGGAGTTTCAACATTTTCTAAATACTTAAATTTCCAGTTTTTTAATTGAGCACGGTAGCTTAAATCAAGATCTTCTGTTAGTGTGTCTCCTTCCCAATTTCCAGCATCAATAATACACGCTTTTCTCCAAAGCCCTGCTGTACCATTAAAGTTTATAAAATGCCCTTTACTGTTTCGGCCTACCTGCTCTAAAGTAAAATGGGCATCTAAAGCAAATGCTTGAATTCTTGTAAGTATAGAATAATTGCGATTAATGTGACCCCAACGTGTTTGTACAACACCTATTTGGTCGTCTTTAAAATAAGGGACTGTATGTTTTAACCAGTCTTTTTGTGGTAAAAAATCTGAATCAAAAATAGCAATAAATTCACCTTTAGCAATTTTCAACCCTTCCTTGAGTGCGCCCGCTTTAAAACCAGATCTGTCTGTTCTTGTTATGTGCTGTATATCTAATCCAGTTTCCTGTAAATTTTTAATATGTTGACCCGTCGATTCAACAGTTTCGTCCGTTGAATCATCCAACACTTGAATTTCAAGTTTGTTTTTAGGATAATCGATTTTAGCAATATTGTCTAATAACCTTTCCATAACGTACATTTCGTTATAAACGGGTAATTGAATTGTTACGAAAGGAATTTCATTGGGATTAGATAAATCAAATTTTTCGCAATTGTCTTTTATTTTTTTTGACGACAAATAATTAAACAATAGGTTTAGTTGTGCCAACGCATACATGAAAATTAACACTAATGCTATGGTGTAAATAATTATAATTACTGTTTCTAAAATCATTTTTTTATGCTGTATTTAAAAATCCAACCTAAGATTTTTACGCCTGCAAATATAGCACCTTTTACCGTACCAGACACCTTAGAAACACCAATTCTATTTCTGTAATTTACTGGTATTTCAGTATATTTGAGTTTTTGCCGAAGTCCTTTTAGTTGCATTTCTACGGTCCAACCATAGGTTTTATCCTCCATATTAAGGGCTAAAAGTTTTTCGTATTTAATAGCTCTAAAGGGGCCAAGGTCTGTATATTTAGCATTAAAAAACAAACGCATTAAACTGGTTGCTAGCCAATTACCAAATACTTGAGGCTTTGTCATAGAACCAGGTTCTCTTAAATTTTTATCGCGAGCACCAATTACAAAATCTATATTATCATCTATAATTGGTGTAACTAATTTTGTTAATTCTTCGGGGTAGTCGCTAAAATCACCATCTAAAAAAACAATTATATCTGGTTTTTCATTTTGTTTCGAAATGTAACTCATGCCTTTTAAACAAGCATTCCCATAACCCATTTTTGTCTCGATTAAAACTGTAGCACCCGCTTTTTTGGCATTAATTTCAGTAAGGTCGGTTGAATTATTACTAACAACAATTACTTCATCTACAATAGTTGGAATATCATTAATTACGTGCGCAATAGAATCAGCTTCATTAAAAGCAGGAATAATGACTTTTATTTTGGTCATTGAAAGTTAGATAGTTGATTTTCTGTTTAAAGTTGCAAAGGTAATTCTTTTGATTAACCTATCGAAATTGGGATATTTCACTTAGCTATAAATGGCATGTGCATAGGTAAATTATAAAAGAAATAAGTTTTAAAATGATTATTTTTGATTCACAAAATCCATCAGATCCACATCATTCCCTAGTAATATTTCGTTAGAATTAATTCGTCCTTTTAACGAATCGTTTTCTAATTTCAAAACACCTCTTGGGCAAACTGCTGAACAAATACCACAGCCTACACAACTAGAACGCACAATATTCTCACCTTTTTGAGCATAAGCACGAACATCTATACCCATCTCGCAATAAGTGGAACAGTTACCACAAGAAATACATTGTCCGCCATTGGTGGTTATTCTGAATTTTGAAAACATGCGCTGTTGGAAACCTAAAATAGCAGCCATAGGGCAACCAAACCGACACCAAACACGATTACCCAAAATAGGATAAAATCCAGTTCCGATAACACCCGAAAATAAAGATCCAATATATAGTCCATATACAGATCTTAGAGCGCTGGATTTTATAAAAAATATTTTATCGGTTGTACCTGTATAGTGCATAATGATTAGGGTAGCAATTACTGCAAAATAGCCAATTGCACCATAAAGGGCATCTTTACCAAGCTCGTGGCGTTTGTAAATCATTGTAATCGAAAAAACTAATGTTAAAATAATACCAACACCTATCAAAAATGCACTTCGAGTGAGCCAGAATTTACTAGGATCTTTTCCTAAATAAGTATAAATCATTGCGGTTGTCATAATTACCGAAAACACCAATACCGTATGTATTAGCCAACGTTCTAGCTTCCATGCTGATAATTTTTTTGAAGAAAGTTGCCTAAATGAATCACCTGCTGTTTCAGCTAAACCTCCACAACCACAAACCCATGAGCAATACCAACGTTTTCCATATTTATAAGTTAGAATAGGTGACACTACAAAAATTGATAGAACACCAAAAATCAATAGTGATAAACCAAGATTTCCGGAGGATAAAAAACCGTTTATTGACCAACCATCAAACAAATAATAGTTTAATGGCCAAATGCTTTTTAAATCATAATAAGGTAAATTATAATCGGGACTTTCATTTAAACGCGCCATAAATTCTGGAATTAGAAAAGCAAATCCTAATTGAAAAAACATCACCGAAGCTGTGCGTAATTGTTCGTACCTATTATGACGATATTTAAGCATGAATTTATATCCAAATATTAATATAGCTAAGGTGTAAAGTGTACCATATACAAACCATTGACTTGCGGGTCTTCCACTAAGTAAATAGCTTAAAGGGTCGAATAAAGAAATAAGTCCTGTGTTAGTTTCACCGTTTGATGCTTGTCCTAAATATTGAGGATAAAAATAAAGTACAATATAAAATCCGGTAAGCACAATTCCAGTAATCCAGCCTAAAATACCTCTCGATGATATTGATTTAAACCAAATACCATCATTTTTAATACCTTCTAATTTGTTTAAATATAAGTCATTTGTGAATAGAATAGTGCCAATTGCTATGAGCCCGAGCGATAATGATAGAAATAACGATTTGTTAGGAAAATCTGTATTAAAAACAGCAAGTGCCAAAATAAAAAGACCTGTTACACCTAGTAAAACAGAGATTTTTTGTTTCGTTGATAAATTGTTCGCCTCTGGTTTTGCTAAAGACATACTTTGATTTAATTTATTGCTCATGTCTTTCTTTTTAAATAGTTTGAAGTTGATTTTGGAAAGCTTTTTGAATGGCTGATTCAAATGATTTGTAAAATTCTGGATCAAAATTCGCTTCTATTAAATGGTTTAGTGCATAATCTACATCACGTTTTTCGGTTAACCATCTGTCGAAAGTTTCATGTCGCATCCTAATGCCAAACGTATTTATACCTAAGAATAAATTGGATTCTTTATGATAAGAAACGGTAATACATTTAGTGTCATCATCATGTTTCCAATGGAAATGTTGTTCATAATCAGGTTTACTCTTACTACTATGAACCCACCCATAAGTTTGATATTCTATATCTAAAAATTTAGCAGAATTAAACCAATGTCCAGGTTTGTATTGAATCTTGTTGCCACAGATGGTTTGTGCCAACGTTTCACCCATCATTCTACCCGTGTACCAAACGGCTTCAATAGGTCTGCGTCCATTTATACCTTCATTTTGTTCCGCACAATCGCCAATTGCGTAAACATCAGGAATATTGGTTTCTAGATACCTATTTACTTTTACACCACGATTTGTTTCGATTTTTGAGTTTTTTATAAAATCGATATTGGGTGTAACACCTGCGGTTAATCCAACCACATCACAGGCAATTTCTTCACCTGTTTCTTCAATAATAACCGCTTTAGATTTTCCATTTCCATCAGAAATTATTTCCTTTAAATTGGTGTTTAAACGTAAATCAATATGATGATTTTTTATATGTCTGTTAATCATTTCACTCTCACCATCGGGTAAAACTCCATTCCAAAAACTATTTTCTCTAACCAAAAACGTTACAGGTATATTACGTGAATTTAGCATTTCGGCTAGCTCAATACCAATTAGTCCGCCGCCAACAATTACAGCTCGCTTGCACGTTTTATTATTTGGCGCATGTGTTTCCAGATTTTCTAAATCTTGCTTACTATACATACCCATAACACCCTCTAAATCTTGCCCTGGCCAGCCAAATTTATTAGGTTTACTGCCAGTGGCTATAATGAGTTTGTCGTATTCTAGGGTGCTGCCTTTTGCAAAATGAAGTGTTTTAGCATCCGTGTCAATCGTTTCAACAAAACCTTTCTTAAGGTTGATTTTATTTTTCTCCCAAAACCAATTTTCATAAGGCTGTGTATGCTCAAAGGTCATATGACCCATATAAATATACATAAGTGCTGTACGGGAAAAAAAATAATCGGATTCTGCTGAAATTATGGTAATTTTTTTATCGGAAAGTTTTCGAATGTGTCGTGCAGCTGTAACACCCGAAATACCATTTCCTATAATAACAATGTGTTCCATAAATTTTGCTAGTTATAAATTTTGTCGATAGAAATGATAAAACCTAATTTTGTATGTTCATTTTTTTTTAAATTTAGAGATAAAATCACACTTATGCGTTTTATTTTACAATTTTGTTTTTTGCTTATATTTTGCACTTGTGCAATGGCACCAGTTAAAAAAGAAAAGATTAATGGTGTGAGTTTTGTAGCATCTCGAGACACGATAACTAACGAGCATGTTGTTTCCGTAGTTAAGTTAAATGCAAATTACGCGGCCATTATGCCCTTTGGTTTTGTAAAAGATATATCACATCCCGAAATTATTCATAATTCAGATAGGCAATGGTTTGGAGAAACTCGGGCGGGTGCTAAACAATACATAAAAGAACTAAGTAAAAACCATCTTAAAATCATGATTAAACCACAAATTTGGGTTTGGCACGGCGAATTTACAGGTTTAATTAAAATGGAAAGTGAAGAGAATTGGAAACTTTTAGAACAGTCTTATTCGAAATTTATACTAGAATATGCGGAATTGGCGGAAGAAACTGAGGCCGATATTTTTTGTATTGGCACAGAATTAGAAAACTTTGTTGCCCACCGACCAGCTTATTGGTTAGAATTGATAACTGAAATTAAAAAAACTTATAGCGGTAAATTAACTTATGCAGCAAATTGGAATGAGTTTAATAAGACGCCATTTTGGAGTAAACTGGATTATATTGGAATTGACGCATATTTTCCTGTTAGCGATAGTAAAACACCAACAATAAAAGAATGTTTAGAAGGATGGAAAAACCATAAACAGGATGTGAAAAATGTTAGTGATAAATACAATAAACTAATATTGTTTACTGAATATGGCTATCGAAGTGTTGACTTCTCTGGTAAAGCACCGTGGAAAAGTGATAGAAGTATGAATCAAGTAAATCTCCAGGCTCAATCTAATACAACTGAGGCTTTGTTTCAAACATTTTGGAAAGAAGATTGGTTTGCAGGAGGTTTTATTTGGAAATGGTTTCATAATTATTCCGAAAGTGGAGGAAATAATAATCACCAGTTTACTCCACAAAACAAACCAGTAGAGACTTTGATTCGTAAGCAATACAGTTTAAATTAATGAAGTTATTTGTTCTCGAATTTAAATAATCCAGTAGTTTTGTTAAAAAAATAAAATATGCGAATTTTTGCAGTAGGAGATATTCATGGTGGTTTAAAAGCGTTGCTACAGCTTCTAAATAAAATGGAAATAAAAGATGAAGACATGCTTATTTTTGTGGGCGATTATGTTGACGGATGGAGTGAATCTGCACAAGTTATTCAGTTCCTTATAGAGCTTTCCGAAAGAATAAAATGTGTTTTTATAAAAGGAAATCATGATGTTTGGTGCGAAGACTGGTTGAGAGCCGGTGAGGTAAATATGACTTGGTATATGCATGGTGGAAAAGAAACTATCGAAAGTTATAACGGATTTTCTATTCAAGAAAAAAAGTCTCATTTAGAGTTTTTTGAAAATTTAAAGATGTATCATCTTGATGAACAAAACAGATTGTTTTTGCATGCTGGGTTTACATCGATGCATGGCGTTGATAAGGAAATATATGAATCCACTTTGTACTTTGATAGAACCTTATGGGAAATGGCTTTAACTATGGATAAACGCATAGAAAAAGATTCTGTTAAATATCCAAACAGACTAAAGCATTATAGCGAAATTTATATAGGACATACTCCAACTATAAATTTTGGATGTAATGTTCCTATGGGTGCCATTAATGTATGGAATATTGATACAGGCGCAGCTTTTACTGGAAAACTTTCCGCTATAAATATAAATTCTAAAGAAGTTTTTCAAAGTGATAATTTACCAATTTTATATCCAAATGAGAAAGGAAGAAATCGGTCATAGCATTTTATGAGACATACCTTTTGTAATAACTAGATATATCATCGGCATCAGCACCAAAAAGGCGTTTTGCATAAATAGTCCAATAAAAATATTGGAGCTTAAAAATACCGTGCTTTCTGTACATTCTAGCAGAAGATTTTAAATTTTTATTTATAACAATAAACTGATTTCTAGCATATAATTCATTTATCAGAATATTATCTTCATAGATAATGTAATCTTCTTGAAAACCACCAATCTCATTAAATAGTTCTTTTGTTATGAACTGACTTTGATCACCACCTCTACATATACGCCAATTAAATTGTGTAAACCAACTTGCTAATTTTAACCACCAATGATTACTGTCAAACTGCATTTTAAAACAACCGGCATTATTTCCTTTTTTAACCTCTTGTATAATTAGTTCATCAAACTGATTTGGAGGATAAGAATCGGCATGTAAAAAATAAAGAATATTCCCTGTAGCAGATTTTGCGCCTAAATTCATTTGTTTGGCTCTACCTTTTTCAGATTTTATAAATCTTATTAATGTTCTTACATTGTTTTTAGCAGATTGATATTTTTCAATACAATTATTGTTCCTTTCAAGGAAACTTATTATAATATCTTCAGATTTATCAGTGCTTCCTCCATCAACCAATATAATTTCAGAAATATTTTTTTCGGAAGAATTAGCAAGTAAATATTTCAAGAGTTTGCCAATTGAAAACTCTTCGTTTAAAACCGGTATTATAATGGAAATTTTATTCATTTAGACCCCAATTATAATCCATATAAATAATTTTGGCCTTCTCAGAAATTTGTATCTGGGAGTATTGATTTATAAAATCTATAATATTTCCATCTTGTTTGAAATCTTTTGAAAACCATTGAAATATTTTTGAGAGCTCCAATCTGTTTTGCGAAATATTGTTTCTTTTTTTATCGTTTAAAAATTCTTCTGTAACCTCTGTTAATTGATTTTCTAAAGTTTCCGCTTTATAAGTTTCATTCAATAATTTAGGGCAAGAATAGGAGGCACAAACAATAGCAAAATGGATTCGGGGTTCATTCATTTTTCGTAATATTTGATGTTCAATTTCTTCAAGATTGTACCATTTATCGCCCAATTTCCAATAACGTTGTTCCCACGGGTCCTTGATGTCTTTAATACTTTTAATAGGGTAGTGCCGCAAGATTAAATCTATGGTCATGGCGTTATAAGCATTAATCCAGAATGCTAATTTTTCATGTTTAGTCCAATCTTCATGTGGTATATTTTCACCCAAACTGAATAAGTATTGTAATAGTAAGTTTCTATCAGTTTTGAAGGTCTTGTAGTTTACATTTCCTTCTGCTGAAACATATTTTTGCAGCAAGTTATTCCAAATAGAATGATCAAAACTATTTATTTGAATTGTGTCTAGAGTCAGTTTTTTAATTAACTCGTTATTAATAGTATCGGCAAGTTTTTTTTCTACAATAACTATTTTTTCAATAATAGTGTCTTCAACACTTTTCTTGGTTTCGGAAATTTTATTGGGAACGGGCTCAACAACGCGACTAGAACCTAAACAAGTAGATGTGAGAATTAATAGAAAAAATAGTTGTAAATATTTCATTTAAATATTTCTTATTAACAGCATCCACCACCATCATAATGATAGGTGGATTCGCTAATAAAAATATCATCTCTTCCAATTGAAGCTAGCGCATTAGCTGTTTTATCACAAATTGCTAAGGGTTGATTTTTTAGTAAAATATGACCATTATTGTCATCATAAAAGTCTTCGTTCCCATAATAAATGGCTGCTTTTCCGGTAAATATACATGGCCCATCTGCAGGCATTGGATCTTTTATGGCCGCAACTTCAATAGATTCTATGTAAATTAATTCGTCCGTCGGATAATTTTTTGGATCCAGAATTCTGTATGGCTTTCTAGCTCTAATTTCAATTGTACCAAAACCAGCGTCGGTCAAGGCTTTTACATATTCTTTAATTGATAAGCTCCCACTTAAACATAAGGCACGTAAACGCTCATCATTTCTTAAGGCCTCATTCATAGGTTGTTCACAAGTTGGGTCGCTCATAACTAATTTGCCATGAGGTTTTAACACGCGATACATTTCTGCTATGGCTTTCTTTAAATCATCCGCTTTAAAAATATTGAATAAACAATTTTGAGCGGCTACATTTATGCTGTTATCTTCAATTGGTAAATTCATAGCATCACCTTTTTTAAGCTCCACAAATTCGCTTTTAAACCAATCATTTTGTTTTTCTGCTTCAACAAAATTTTTACGTGAGGCTTCTAGCATTTCATCAACCACATCAACACCAATAACACCTCCCTTTTGACGATTAAAATAAGCAAACTGTAATAATTCCATTCCGCCACCAACGCCAACATAAAGCATCTTGGGATTGTTTGTTAAATCTCTGGCATGTACCGTAGAACCGCATCCATAATTCATTTCCTGCATGATTTTTGGGATTTTCAATCCTGGTAATTCCCAAATAGGATTTGTGGTGCAACATAAGCCTACATCTGGAGTTAGTGCTGCTTCTTTATATACATTGTGTGTCGTTTCTAAATAACTCATTTTTATAAATTTTTTATTAATTCTTTAAACAGCACAATCATATTTGGTTCTGCTTTTTCTGCATTTGCAATAATATCGGCAATATCAACTGGTTTTAAATTACCTGGGTCGCATTCATCTGTTAAAACTGACACGGCAGCTACTTTTAAATTTAAATGATTTGCAACAATTATTTCTGGAACTGTACTCATTCCAACCGCATCTGCTCCTAAAATTTTTAACATGCGGTATTCTGCTCTAGTTTCGAGTTGAGGTCCAACAACACTAGCGTATACGCCTTCGTGCAGAGTAATATTATTTGCTTTAGCTATGGCTTTAAATTTCGAATTAATATCGAAATCATAGGGTGCACTCATGTCTGCAAATCGTTCGCCTAATTCTTCAACACCCTTAAAAGCTAAAGGTGAACTTCCTTGAAGATTTATGTGATCTTCAATTATCATAAGTTCTGATTTTTTGTAATTTAAATTTATTGCTCCAGCAGCGTTTGAAACCAACAAAGTACTAATTCCTAATTTTTGCATTATACGCACGGGAAACGTTACATCTTGAAGTGTATATCCTTCATAGATATGAAAGCGTCCTTGCATCACAATAATTTTTTTCCCTTCTAATTCTCCGTATATAAGTTTTCCTTTATGAAATTCCACGGTGGCCGTCGGAAAATTAGGGATGTGATTGTAACTTACTTCTTTTAAGATATTTATTTCATCTACTAATTGACCCAATCCGGTACCTAGAATTATTCCTATTTCTGGTTTTTTGAATCCTTTATTAAATAAATATTCTGCGGTTTCTTCTATAAATTTAATCATTTAATTGTTTAATTTTTTGTTGTAATTTTAAATTGGATTGATAAAATTTAGAAGCTAATAAATCTTCAAAAGTATCAATATCGTTTAAAGGATCTAACAAAGAGAAAGAAATATCATTTTGCCTTAATTCGTTAAGCGTTACCTCAAGTAATAGAGAATCGCTCCAAGGTTTATTTTTAAAAACACATGGTTTAAATTCTGATAAACCAATAAGATAATATCCACCATCTAAGGCAGGACCAAAAACAACCTTATCATTTTTTAAAGCTATTAAACCACTTTCTATTTGTTCAGAACTTATATCTGGCAAATCTGAACCGATTAAAACAATACGATTGTATCCATCATCAAATCCTTTTTTAAAAGCATTTTTCATGCGTTCGCCTAAACTGGTACCTTTTTGAACTCCTTTTTCATCATTTTTCCATAGGCTATCTTCAATAGCTTCAGAAAAATAAATACGCTTATCTGTAATTATATTATTGGTAGCACGCTCAGTAACTTTAACCAATTCGCTATATACATCAAAGGCTCCTTGATTACCTATCGTTTTTGCTAAACGGGTTTTAACTTTACCAAGTTTTATGTTTTTAACAAAAACAATAACAAGCTCTTTCGTCATTTTTTGAATATTTATTTAAGCTACAACACCTTGGCAACTAGATCCTGCTCCAGCGGTACAACCGTAACAGTGTTGAGAGATTACAATATCACGTCCTTCTAATAGCTCTTCGTTATATTCTGAAATATGTTTTACTTTACTATTTACCGGTAATTCTAACATCTGATTAAAATCGCAGTCAAATAAGTAGCCATCCCAACTTACTGACAGTGTGTTGGTGCACATAACGTTTTCTACGGCAGTGGGATTATATGCTTCTACGAGTGCATACATATAATCTTCATAATTTTCTGAAGCAATTAAATAATCTAAAAACCGTGAGATAGGTAAATTAGTAATCGCAAATAAATTATGAAACTGAATATCAAAATCTTCTTTTAAAGCTTTTTTAAAATCTTTTTCCATCGATGCCTGATCACCTGGTAAAAAAGCGCCCGACGGGTTATAAACTAGATCTAATTTAAGGTTGCTGTTAGGTAAACCATAACCAACAGCATTTAAATCTTGTAATGCTTTTATTGATTTGTCAAAAACTCCATCTCCTCGTTGTTTATCTGTTTTTCCACGTGTCCAATGTGGCATAGAACTTACAACATGTACATTATGTTTTTTGAAGAACTCAGGTAAATCGTAATATTTTTTGTTGGCTCGAATAATGGTTAAATTTGAACGAACTATAAAGTCCTTAATTCCTGCTTTTGCAGCCTCTTCAACAAACCATCTAAAATTCGGATTCATTTCCGGAGCACCTCCTGTTAAATCCAATGTATGAGCTCCGGTATTTTTTATAACTTTTAAACATTGTAGCATGGTTTCACGTGTCATAATTTCTTGCCTATCCGGGCCGGCATCAACATGACAATGTTCACAAACCTGATTACACATGTAACCAACGTTTATTTGAAGAATTTCTAATTTTTTTGCTTTTAAAGGAAATTGATTGGTCTCAGCAATCTTATTTTTGAAAGTTGGTAATTCGCCATTTTTGAAAATACCATTTGATAAAATTTCCAGTTGTCTATTGCTATTAGCTAAATCACTTTCGCGTTTATGTAGAGATTTTGTTGCCATTAATCGGTTTTAAGTTCTAGATAAAAATTATTTGGAAATCGTGTAATACAACAATCACATTTCCAATTTATTCACCTTATTCATCATTTGAACACCATGTACGAGCGTAGCCCCACTTTTTATAGCGGCTCCAACATGCAATGCTTCCATCATTTCTTCTTTCGTAATACCTCGTTGTAAACCGTCTTTTGTGTACGCATCGATACAATATGGGCATTGTTCAGTATGTGATACCGCCAATGCAATTAAAGATTTTTCTCGAGCTGAAAGAGCGCCTTCTTCAAAGACTTTTCCGTAATATTCAAAAAATTTATCTCCTAATTCTTGATTCCATTCACTTATTTTCCCAAACTTTTTTAAGTCAGCTGGATCATAATATGTTTTTTGCATAAAAATATTTTTGCTTAAAGATAAAAATCTATACTCATAAAGTCGGAAAGTTTATAAATTCTTAACAATAACTACATGATTACTTCTTAATCAGACTTCTTGAAATTACTATTTTTTGAATTTCTGAAGTCCCTTCATAAATTTGAGTAATTTTCGCATCGCGCATTAATCGCTCAACGTGATACTCTTTCACAAATCCATTTCCTCCATGAATTTGAACAGCTTCCACCGTATGTTCCATAGCTACTTTTGAGGCATATAGTTTTGCCATGGCACTGGAGTAATCGTAATTTTTACCATGATCTTTTTCCCAAGCAGCTTTCATAACTAAATGCCTTGCAGCTTCAATATCTGTGGCCATATCTGCTAATTTAAAAGCGATTGCTTGATGGTTGCATATTTCGGTACCAAAGGCTTTACGTTCTTTGGAGTATTTAAGAGCCAGTTCAAAAGCACCAGAAGCAATTCCTAACGCTTGAGCAGCTATACCAATTCGTCCGCCAGAAAGTGTTTTCATAGCAAATCTAAAACCTGAGCCGTTAGCTCCAATTCTATTTTCTTTAGGCACTTTCACATCATTAAATTGAAGCGTATGTGTATCGCTTCCACGAATTCCTAGTTTATCTTCTTTTGGTCCCACATGAAAGCCTTCCATACCTTTTTCTACAAGAAAAGCATTAATTCCATGCGATCCTTTATCTCTATCGGTTTGTGCAATTACAATATAAACGTCGGCACGACCACCGTTAGTAATCCAGTTCTTAGTTCCATTCAAAACATAGTGGTCACCATTATCAATAGCTGTAGTTTTTTGCGAAGTCGCATCACTACCAGCTTCGGGTTCGCTTAAGCAAAAGGCGCCAACAAATTCTCCGGTAGCTAATTTTGATAAATATTTTACTTTTTGTTCTTCTGTTCCATATGCCCCAATTCCGTAGCAAACCAACGAGTTATTTACAGAAACAATTACCGACGCCGAGGCATCCACTTTTGATAATTCTTCCATAATTAGTACATACGAAATAGCATCCATTCCGCTTCCACCATATTTCGGGTCTACCATAATACCCATAAATCCAAGTTGCCCCATTTTTCTAACTAAACTGTTAGGGAATTCTTGTTTATTATCACGTTCAATAACGCCAGGTAATAATTCAGTTTGTGCAAAATCGCGAGCCGCATCGCGTATCATTATGTGTTCTTCAGAAAGGCTAAAATTCATAATTCGTAATTATATTGTTGTTTTGATAAAAAATGTTTACAAATATAGCCTTTTAGTGTTAATTTTTCAATCCGGATTATTATTTTTACAACGTATGGAAAAACGCGAATACAATGTAATTGGTGTAATGTCTGGCACCTCTTTAGATGGAATCGATTTGGTGCTTGTAAAATTTCAATTTATTGATGCGTGGCGTTTTAATATTATAATTTCAGAAACCGTAAATTATAGTGAAAAGTGGCGGGAAACATTAAAAAACCTCGTATCGTTTTCATGTGAAGATCTTAAACAAATAGATGACGATTACACGATTTATCTCGCTGAAACTATAAAAGAATTTATTGCTAAAAACAACATTAAAAATATTGACGCGGTGTGTTCACATGGACATACTGCATTGCACCAGCCAGAAATGAAAATAACCTATCAAATTGGTAATAAACCTATTTTAGCAACATTTTTAAATGAAAGAGTTGTTTGCGATTTTCGAGTTCAAGATGTTGAGTTAGGTGGCCAAGGTGCGCCACTTGTTCCCATTGGTGATAAACTCTTATTTTCTGAGTATGATTTTTGTTTGAATTTAGGTGGATTTGCAAATATTTCAACTGATATAAATCAGGAGCGCATTGCTTTCGACGTATGTCCTGTAAATATTGTGTTGAATCATTGTGTAGAAAAACTTGGCTTAAAATATGATGACGAAGGTAAAATTGCTTCAAACGGAAAAATAAATAAAACCTTATTGAATCAATTAAATGAATTGTCCTTTTACAAGCAGAATCACCCTAAATCTTTGGGATTGGAATGGGTTAATAAGAATGTGCATCCATTAATGGATAGTTTTAAAATTGAAGTTAAAGATGTTCTTAATACTTTTATTGAGCACGTCGCAATTCAAATTGCTACACAATTAAATAAACGAAGTAAAGCTTCGGTATTAATAACTGGTGGAGGTGTTTATAATACATATTTAATAAATAGGATAAAAACTCATTCAAATCAAAATATTACAATACCGAATAAAGAAGTTATAGAGTTTAAGGAGGCCTTAATTTTTGGGTTTTTGGGAGTTTTAAAAATTGAAAATAAAGTAAATTGTTTACGAAGTGTAACTGGGGCTATTAACGACCATAGTTCGGGTAAAATTTATCTACCTTAAAAATAAAGAAAAAATAATCTTAAAGTATATTAGTTTTTTATATTTGTTAAATCAGTAATTTAATAATTTCATTATGAATCAGCTTTAGCTACCCAACAAAAAATCTCGAAAATTTATTATAGGCTAAAAACGAATCATATTTAAATAGAAATGAAAGAATTATTAAAAAAGTACGAAAACAAAGAACCTGAAATTGTTTTTAATTGGAAAGATGCTGAAACAGAAGCTGAAGGTTGGGTAGTTATAAATTCATTACGCGGTGGTGCAGCTGGAGGTGGAACGCGAATGAGAAAAGGACTAGATATGAACGAAGTATTATCTTTAGCAAAAACCATGGAGATTAAGTTCACCGTTTCAGGACCAGCTATTGGTGGTGCAAAATCGGGAATAAACTTTGATCCAAAAGATCCGCGAAAAAAAGGAGTTTTAGAACGTTGGTATCGAGCGGTTTCTCCACTACTTAAAAGTTATTATGGTACAGGAGGCGATTTAAATGTAGATGAAATCCATGAAGTGATTCCAATTACAGAAGAGAGCGGTGTTTGGCACCCACAAGAAGGAGTTTTTAACGGACATTTTAAACCTACAGAAGCCGATAAAATAAATAGAATTGGGCAGCTAAGACAAGGTGTAATCAAGGTAATTGAAAACCCTGTATATTCCCCAAATGTATCAAGAAAATATACCGTAGCAGATATGATTACTGGTTTTGGTGTTGCCGAAGCCGTAAAACAATATTATAATGTTTACGGAGGTTCAATTAAAGGTAAGCGTGCAGTAGTGCAAGGGTTTGGAAATGTTGGAGCGGCTGCAGCTTTTTATTTATCTCAAATGGGAGCTAAAATAGTTGGAATTATTGATATTGCCGGTGGTTTAATTAATGAGAACGGTTTTACTTTTGAAGAAATTAATAGTCTGTTTTTAGCAAAAACAGGAAATACCCTAAAAGCTGATAATTTAATCCCTTTTGATGAGATTAATGAGAAAATATGGTCTTTAAAAACAGAAATATTTGCGCCTTGCGCAGCGTCACGACTTATTACACTTCATCAAATTGATATGATGATTGATAATGGATTAGAAGTTATTTCTTGTGGGGCTAATGTGCCCTTTGCGGATAAGGAAATTTTCTTTGGGTCTATTATGGAACATACGGATTACCGAGTGAGTCTAATTCCAGATTTTATATCAAATTGTGGAATGGCTCGAGTTTTTGCATATTTTATGGAACGACGTGTTCAAATGACTGATGAGGCCATTTTTAACGATACATCAAACACAATACGAGAAGCAATAGAGAAAATTTATAATAAAAATAAATCAAAAACAGAAATTAGTGCCACGGCATTTGAGATAGCATTAAACCAACTAATCTAAAATTAAATTTATGGAAGCAGCAATTATTTTGGTATTCGTAATGGGGTATTTAGCCATTACCTTAGAACATAGTATAAAAATTGATAAATTAATTCCAGCACTGGTCATGATGGCTATATGTTGGGCTTTAATCGCTTTAGGATTAGAAGAATTCCCGCAATGGTTCGATTCTTCTAAACATATGTTACTAGAAAATTTTGGAGGGCTAGCATCGGATGATAAAATGCATTTAATGGAAGAAACATTGCTGCATCATTTAGGCAAAACCTCTGAGATATTGGTGTTTCTTTTGGGAGCAATGACTATTGTTGAAATTATCGATTACTTCGATGGGTTTTCAACAATCAAAGGATTCATTAGGACTAAGAAGAAATCAAAAATTTTATGGATTTTTGCCATTTTAGCTTTTATTTTATCAGCAATTATTGATAACCTAACAGCAACAATTGTTTTAGTTTCAATACTTCAAAAAATTGTAAAAGACAGAGATTCACGTATTTGGTTTGCAGGTTTAATTATAATTGCCGCAAATGCAGGTGGGGCATGGTCTCCAATAGGTGATGTAACAACCACCATGCTTTGGATAGGTAAAAAAGTAACCACTGGTCATTTAATAGGATATTTATTACTGCCTTCTTTTATTTGTATGGCTGTTCCTACAATAATTGCATCTTATTTACCTGCTTTTAAAGGTGAATTAGATGGCGAAGAGGTTGATGTTAAAACCAAATCTCGTTTTAGTGCTACAATGCTTTATTTAGGTTTGAGTGCGATTGTTTTTGTTCCAATATTTAAAACGATTACCCATTTACCTCCTTATGTTGGTATGATGTTGTCGTTAGGTGTTGTCGCAACTTTTGCAGAAATATATAGTAGTTCTAAATTTAGCTTGTCAATCCATGGTTCCGAAGAAAGCGATGCTCACGCACACCATAGTCCTGTGCATCATTCTTTATCAAAAATAGAATTGCCAAGTATTTTATTTTTCTTAGGAATTTTAATGGCTGTTGCGGCACTAGAGTCTTTAGGGATTCTTTTTGGATTTGCTAATACTTTGCAAGAAACTATGCCGAGGTTAGGAACTGAACTTCATACAGGAGAGGGCGTATCAGATTTAGTGGTCTTGTTATTAGGTGTAGGCTCAGCTGTAATTGACAACGTACCACTTGTAGCTGCAAGTTTAGGAATGTTTCATGAACCAATAGATGATGAACTTTGGCACTTTATTGCATATTCAGCAGGAACTGGAGGTAGCATGTTAATAATAGGGTCTGCTGCTGGTGTTGTTGCTATGGGAATGTTGAAAATTGATTTTTTCTGGTATCTTAAAAAAATAGCATGGTTAGCTTTTATTGGATTTATAGTAGGAGCTGCGGCATTCATGTTTACAAGAACTTTATTTTAATACTAAAATCACGTATTTAATAATACTATAACAATTGGGAATTATTGAAGACAATCAAATTAAAGCATTATACTTAAAAGAATAAATAAGCGTTATTAAATTCAATACATTTAAAATTGATATGTTAAATATATTATTACAAAACACTCAAGACGGCGTAGAAGGGATGTCTGAAGGAGAATCTGTTGAAAAAACACTCTCAATTATAGAATTAATTTTTAGCGGAGGTGTTGCAGGTCAGGTCATTATTGCAGTATTATTTATACTTTTAGTAGGAGCCATTTATATTTATTTTGAACGCATATTTGCCATAAAATCAGCCTCACAAGTTGATGCTAATTTTATGAATCAAATTAAAGATCATGTAACCAATGGAAAAATTGAATCAGCGCAATTGTTATGCGCGCAAGTTAATTCTCCAGTTTCCAGATTAATTGGAAAAGGAATTTCTAGAATAGGTAAACCATTGGCCGATATAAATACCGCCATTGAAAACGCTGGACGTCTAGAAATTTATGGACTTGAGAAGAATGTAAGTGTATTAGCCACTATATCGGGTGCAGCTCCTATGATTGGATTTCTTGGTACAGTAATTGGAATGATTTTAGCAATATTTGAATTAGCAAATGCGGGAGGAAGTATTCAAATGGATGTATTGGCAAGCGGTTTATATACTGCTATGACAACAACAGTTGCAGGATTAATTGTAGGTATTGTAGCGTATATGGCATATAACCATTTGGTTGTAAAAACAGATAAAGTTGTGTATCAAATGGAAGCAAATTCCCTCGAATTTTTAGATCATTTAAACGAGCCTACATAAAATGAATTTTAGAGGACGAAATAAAGTTACACCAGAGTTCAATATGTCGTCAATGACGGATATTGTGTTTCTGCTTCTTATTTTTTTTATGATTGCTTCTACGCTAGTCACTACTAATGCTATAGATATTTTATTGCCTAAAGCTAGTGGTAAAACCGAAAACCAGAAATCGGTTGCGGTTAGCATAAAAAAGGATTTAACCTATTATATAGACCAAAAAAGGGTTGGAGAAAGTGTTTTAGAGAACGAGTTACTGTCCGCACTATCTTCAGTAGAAAAACCAACCATTATTTTAAGAGCTGAAAAATCAGTGCCTGTTGAAAATGTAGTAAAGGTTATGGATATTGCTAATAGAAATAAGTTTAAAGTAATATTGGCTGTAAAGCCCAACTAGAATCGCACTTTTAGTATTCCGGTTTTATCCTGGGATATATCAAGAAGCATAAAATATGAAGTATTTAGAAACCAAACATGAAAAAAATTCAGCAAAATTAACAGCGTTAATAGCGGTTATTTTATTATTGCTGCTTTTTGTAGTTGGTACAAAATACATGGATCCACCAGAAGAATATGGGGTTGCTGTAAATTTTGGAAATACAGATTTTGGTAAAGGTAACATTCAGCCAAAAGAACCTGTAAAGTCTATTCCACAAGAAATTAACGAGCCACCGCAGCCCGAAGTTTCAAAAGCAGAAGTAGCATCATCATTGGAAGTAAAAGAAGAGGTTTTAACAGCCGATAATGCAGAAGAAATAGCAATAAAAAAGCAAAAACAAGCCGAAGCAAAAGCAATTGCAGATGCGAAAGCAAAAGCGGAAGCCGATAGAAAAGCCAAAGAACAACGCGACCAAGAAGAGAAAAAGAGAAAATTAGATGCCTTAATTGGAGGTGTGAGTAAATCTGATGGAACTACAACTGGAAGTGAAGGTAACGATAATAGGGCTGGAGATAAAGGTCAATTAGATGGCGATCCGTACGCACCAAGTTATTTTGGCGGACAAGGCACTGGGACAGGTGGAGTTGGATATGGTTTAAATGGTAGAGGCAACGCAACTTATAGGACATTAAAACAAGATTGTAATGAATCTGGGATGGTAATTGTAAAAATTATTGTTAACCAAAGTGGAAATGTTGTTGAGGCAGTTCCTGGTGTAAAAGGAACTACTAATACGGCACAGTGTTTATTAGAACCAGCAAAAAAAATCGCCTTGTCACATAAATGGCCTGCAGATTCAAAAGCACCAGTAAAACAAATTGGGTTTGTAAAAGTAAACTTCAAATTGGGTCAATAAAAATGACGTACCAAGATACACTTAATTGGATGTTTTCTCAGCTACCAATGTATCAAAAACAAGGTAAAGCTGCTTATAAAAAAGATTTATCAAATACTTTAAAATTATCAGAAAACTTAGGTTATCCTGAAAGAAATTTCAATTCTATTCATGTAGCTGGAACGAATGGTAAAGGTTCTACAAGTCATATGTTGGCATCCATTCTACAAGAAGCTGGTTACAAAGTTGGATTATACACCTCACCACATTTAAAGGACTTTAGAGAACGTATAAAAATCAACGGAAAAGAAGTTAGTAAACATTTTGTAATTGGTTTTATAAAACGCAACAAAGTATTTTTTGAAAGTAATCAACTTTCATTTTTTGAAATGACGGTCGGAATGGCTTTCGAATATTTTTCAAAGCAAAAAGTTGATATTGCTATTGTTGAGGTTGGTTTGGGAGGTCGGTTAGATTCTACAAATATCATCACGCCAGAAGTTTCAGTGATTACCAATATAGGACTAGATCACACAATATTTTTAGGGAATACATTAGAGGCAATAGCTAAAGAAAAAGGAGGAATAATAAAACCAAATATTCCAGTTATAATTGGTGAATCTCAACCAGAAACTGAGAAGGTATTTAAAGATTTAGCTACGAAGAATAATTCAAAAATTATATTTGCGGATAAGAAAATCACTAAAACTTATAAAAGTGATTTACTTGGAAATTATCAATCAAAAAATATAAAAACAGTTTTGCAAACTATCAATGAGATGAAGCAAAAAAGGTACAGTATTTCAAATAGTAGTATCGAAAAAGGGTTGTTAAATGTAATATCAAACACAGGGTTATTGGGACGATGGCAAATATTACGAGAAAACCCGAAAGTAGTTTGCGATACGGGACATAACCGTGAGGGCTTAGAATATGTCATGAATCAAATAGCAAAAGAAAAATTTATTTCATTGCATATTGTTTTTGGAGTTGTAAATGATAAAGACATAAGTTCTATTGTAGATTTGCTTCCAAAAAAAGCAACATATTATTTTTGTAAACCAGATTTGCCACGTGGTTTAGATGCAAACGAATTGAAACGAATTTTTAATAAAAATGGATGCGTGGGTAATGCGTATAAATCGGTTAATGAAGCTTACAAAGAGGCTTTAAACAACGCTAGTTTAAATGATTTTATTTTTATTGGCGGCAGTACTTTTGTGGTAGCTGAAATTATTTAATTTTTTATTGAAAAAGTTTTTGCAATATTAAAAACTAGGTTATATTTGCAGTCCAATTTAGAGGGCGCATAGCTCAGTTGGTTCAGAGCACTTGGTTTACACCCAAGGGGTCGGGGGTTCGAATCCCTCTGCGCCCACAAGTTCAAAACCTGATAATTTATTATCAGGTTTTTTTTATGCCTTAAAATGAGTTCTTTTAAATATATTTACTTGTGTTATTTTTCTTATTTTTAAGTAAAATTTTTATTTATGAATACTATTAGCATTAGAAATTTATATAAAGAAATTTTCAAATCGCATGATAATCCTTCACTTGAAAAGCATATTGAAAAAATAATAGAGTTAGATGCCTATTTACCTTATAGTTCCACGTTTTTCTGTGTAACAAACACTCAAAAGTTATCCTTCGAATATATAAGTAAAAATATGACAGCCTGCCTTGGATTAAATAAAAATGATTTAAAAGCAGGAGGGATGAGATATTTTTGGGGTAGAATGCATCCTGATGATTTAGAGAAATGGTTATTAGCTTTAAATGAATTAATGAGTTTTACTTTAAATAATATTGAAGTAGAAAATAGAGGGAAAATGAGCTACACATGGAATTTCCGCCTTAAAAACTCAAAAGATGAGTATGTGAATATCATTCAAAACACAACACCATTAGAGTTTGACAGTGATAATAAACCTATTATAGGTCTTGCGCATTACACGGTGCTTTCACCCGAAATTAAAATGCAAATATCGGCGAGTGCTAAAATGTTAAACAAGAATAATGAATATGAAACATTATTTTATAAGAACTTCACTCAAAATTTGTTATCAGAAGGCATAACTAATAGAGAGAGGGATATTATAAGACTTTTAGTCTTAAATTATAAGAGTAAGCAAATAGCGGAAAAACTTAATATTAGCCCGAACACCGTTGATACACATCGTAGAAATATTTTGAAAAAGCTAAATATTTCTTCTACGGGAGAGTTAATAGGAATGATGAAATTAAATAATTACTCAATTTGAGTATTGCAAAACCAATTTTTTAATCGCAACTTTACATTGCTATTAATTAGTTCTTAGGGAGAATTATTTTTAAAGTGTCTGTTTAATGATTTAAACGGACACTTTTTAATTTATAAAACATCTAACGTCCGCTCTAAAGCCATCCCTCTAGAGCCCTTTATTAAAAGGGTTGTGTTCTGAATTTCAGAGACATCAGAAAGGGTCTTTAAATCTTCAAAGGTTTTATATTTAGAAGCTTTATCCCAATTAATTTTGGATTGAAAAAAGTTTTCGCCTACAAAAATCACATTGTCAATATTCATTGATAGTGCCAAATCAGCAACTGTTTGATGTTCTGTTTTAGCTTCCTTACCAAGTTCAAACATGTCGCCTAGGATAGCTATTTTATGGCCTGATTGCTTTTCAAAACTCACTAATGCCGCACGCATACTTGATGGGTTGGCATTGTAGGCATCTAAAATAATTTTATTTGTGCCTTTATTTATAATTTGAGACCGATTGTTTTTAGGCACATAGTTTTTAATAGCAATTTTTATATCGTTTGGCTCAATCTTAAAATAGCTACCAATAGTTATAGCTGCAGAAATATTATTAAAATTATATTCACCAATAAGTTGACTTTGAATTATTAAATTTTTGTAAACACAAGACACAAACGGTTGTGCTTCGACAAAATTTATAGAAACATCGGTTCCCAGAACAGTATTACCAAAAGTAAAAATATTTGCCTTTTTTGTTTTTTTAACTTGTATAGGGTCATTAGTATTTATAAAGATGATATTATTATTGGCTTTTAAATAATCATAAAGTTCACTTTTTCCTTTTATGACACCTTTTACACCACCAAATCCTTCTAAATGTGCTTTACCAAAATTGGTAATATATCCATAATCTGGTTGTGCAATATCGCACAAAAAAGCAATTTCTTTTTGATGATTGGCGCCCATTTCTACAATTCCAATTTCGGTATCAGTATCCATAGAAAGTAATGTTAGCGGAACACCAATATGATTATTTAAATTACCAAAAGTTGCCGTGGTTTTAAATTTTTTAGATAATACAGCATTAATTAGTTCTTTGGTAGTGGTTTTTCCATTACTTCCTGTAAGTGCGATAATTGGTATTTTAAGAAAATTTCTATGATAGGTTGCGAGCTCTTGTAGTGTTTCAAGTACATCGTTAACTAAAATTGTCTTGGTTTCTAGATGGTATTCAGGGTCATCAATAATAGCATGTTTGGCACCTAGTTTTAGTGCGTTTTTGGCATAGGTATTTCCGTCAAAATTGTCGCCTTTTAAAGCGAAAAACATATCATTTTGCTCAAGTTTTCTTGTATCGGTACAGACCGAATTAGATTCTAAAAACAATTTATGTAACGCTTCTATTTTCAATATAAAGGATGTTTTGTTTTGAAAATTAAATGTATTAAAAAAGTCCTAACAAATGCTAGGACTTTTTTAATTATTATTTAAAAACTTGATTAGCTTTTAGTTTTGTTTTTTGATTTGCTCTTAGATCCTACACGAGACATAGCGCATCTAAACCCTATGTAATCGGTAGCCATATCTTGAGGGAAATAACGACGCTGAGCAGGGTCTAACCAATACTCTCTGTCTTTCCAAGAACCACCTTTATAAACTCTAACTTCATCGTTTATTAAAGACGTTCTATCATTTCCTTTATCATACTCTCTTACAATTTTACCTGATTCATCTCTGGTAGTGTTGTGTTTAGGTGAATTATACATTTTACCTGTAGTGCTTTTATTTTCACCATCGTTTTCATCATCATTAAAGCTCTCATAATATCGAGAAGATCGTTTATCACCATCTCTAAAGTTAATTTCATTGCTTTTATCAAAATTCGACCTTAAGTATGTTTCATTCTCGTCTACAGGAACTTGTAATATTTCACCAGGTAAATTTCTAGCTACTACTTTTCCGTTAGACAACGTATCATAAACAATATCATCAACAGTTACTATTTTCACAGAACCATCTTCGTTTAGCGCATTTTTTGTATAAACATTACCACGATAGTAGTTGAAATCATTAAACTCATCATCTACAATAGGTCTGTAAACATCAGCTACCCACTCGGCAACATTTCCTGCCATATCGTATAAACCATAATCGTTAGGTTCATATGATCTTACAGCATTTGTAATGTCAGCACCATCATCAGACCATCCTGCAATTCCACCATAATCACCTTTTCCTTGTTTAAAGTTGGCTTTTTGGTCTCCACGCGTTTTACGTTTCCCTGAGCGTGTATATTGCCCATCCCACGGATATTTTTTACGTCCGCGATACAAGTTAAAACTTCTAACTTCAGTTAAGCCTAATGCAGCATATTCCCATTCCGTTTCAGTTGGGAGTCTGTATTTTGGTGTAATAATTCCAGTTTCGCGCGTTGCATAAATGTTAGTTTCGTTACCATCGGCATCGGTTCTTACATTTCTTTTTGCACGTCCATCTGGATTTATAATTTCTTCATTTCCTCCATAAGTTAAAGTAGGAGCATTAATGTAAGTGTCTGTATTAAAGTTTTGATCAGAAGAAACATCAAGTATTTTAGCATCACGCTTTAAGTAACCTGCTTTTTCTAAATTATATTCATTAACACGGTCTGAACGCCAGTTAGCAAATTCAACTGCTTGAATCCAACTTACACCAACAACAGGGTACTCGCCGTAACCTGGGTGACGTAAATAATTTTCTGTCATTACTTCATTAAATCCTAAACGGTTTCTCCAAACTAAAGTATCTGGTAAAGCACCATGATAAATGGCTCTGAAGTTTTCATCCGAAGGTGGATAAACACGTTTAATCCAATCCAGATACTCCATATACATGGCGTTAGTAACTTCAGTTTCGTCCATATAAAAAGATTGAACGTGTTGCTGATTGGGAGTGTTGTTCCAATCGTGCATTACATCATCTTGAACACGGCCTTTAGTAAAGGTTCCACCTTCAATAAATACTAACCCTGGAGAAGTTTCCTGCTCTTTGAAGTCGCTGTTGTATTGAAAACCACCATCTTTAGAGTTAATATTCCATCCTGTAGCTCGGGAGCTATTTTTCGAACTCGAAGATTTTTTACAACTAGTAAAGGCTACTGATAGCCCCAATACTAACAAAATCTTGAATGCTAATACTTTTTTCATATCCATACTTTTAAGTAAGCTAATAATATTTTTGGTGCTGCAATATAAGAATTAAACCGTATAACGCAAGCTATTTTATGCATTTTAACCAAAAAAATGTGTATTTCACCCTATTTTTGTAACCATACACCGATGATTTTGATAATTTTTACCACTGTTTTGTCTTGTATTAACGTGTGTTTTACTAATTTATTATTGTATTTTTGAAACAGTTTTTAAAATTGTTATTTTTTTAATAATAACAGGGCATTAATGACGTTATTTTAGTGATGAAAGAGAAATTTTTAATTATTCTGTTGGTTTTTTCGACAGTTTTATCTGCACAACAAAAAAAGTACACTATTTCGTGGGGAGATTCTCAAAAACTTTCTGGAGGAAACTTTACAATTGAAATTCCATCTTTTAATAAAGAGCATTTTACTTATAATTTTGAAAATGGATTATTATTTGTTGATCAATGGGAAACAAAAGAATTAGTTAATGAATCTTCAGTTTCAATAACCAATGTTATTTATCAATCAATATCTAAATCGGAACTGAAAGATCTGGAGTTAAATAAGATCCCTAATAAATTGGAGTTTAGTTTAAAAAATTCCATTGCCAGAAATAAATTTTTTGCATATTTTCAATTATCGCCTATTATAAAAAATAAAAATGGAGGCTTTAAAAAAGTGACTTCTTTTCAAATTAATTATAAAAATGGCGCAACAACAAATAAAAATGTTTTTACTAAACAGAAATTTGTTAATTCTAAAATTATTTCTAACTCTGTTTTAAGTTCGGGAGAATGGTTCAGATTTTATTTAGATACTACTGGCGTATTTAAATTGTCTAAATCTTTTTTAGAACGATTGGGTGTAAATGTAAATTCGGTAGATCCACGAACAATTAAATTATTTGGGCATGGTGGTAGAGCAATCCCATATTCAAATTCAGAACCATATCCTTTTGATGTTCCCGAAAATGCTATAAAATTTATTGGTGAAGAAGATGGTGTTTTTGATAATGACGATTACATTTTATTTTATGCAATCGGGCCTAAGGGATTTAATGCTGAAAGTAAAACTAATATTAACTGCTATACAGATAAGACATACTATTACATAAACGTAAGTTCTGCTAATGGTAAACGAATCCAATCCTTTTCACAACCTAGTGGATCTGTAGATATGGTTATTGATACTTTTGAAGATTATCAATTTCATGAAATAGATAAGTATAATTTATTGTCATTAGGGAGGCGATGGTTTGGTGATAGATTTGATGTAGATAATAATAAAAATTTTGATTTTAATTTTCCGGATTTAGTAGTTAGCGAACCTATTGATTTAACAGTTGTGGTTGCGGCCGCATCTTCATCAAATAGTGCGATGCAAGTATCAGTGAATAACCAAGATATTACAACCTTATCTATGACTGGAGTTTCATCTCCAACTTTGGCAAGTGGAGCAACTTATTCTGGAAATGTAAATGTAAATTCTTCTAATATTTCTGTTGGTTTAAATTTCGATAACTTAGGAAACCCAAGTACGTTAGGGTATTTAGATTATATATCCATAAAAGCAATAAGGAATTTAAATTTTAATGATAATCAATTTCAATTTGAAAATAGTGTAGTTTCGTCGGCATCGGGAATTGGGGAATATAATATTTCAAATGCTTCAAATATTTCCGAAATATGGGATGTTACAGATATTTATAATGTTACAAATTTTATAAACTCCGAAGAAAATGCGAATCTTAGTTTTACAGCAACATTAGGTAGTTTAAAAACATATTTAGCGGTTACAACTCTAGACTTTTTTGAGCCAAAATTAGATTCAAAAACTGTTGTCAAGAATCAAAATATAAAAGGCACCATTTTTTTGAATAATCAAGGGGTATTTCAAGATATAGATTATGTTATTGTTACTCCAAATAATACGTTTGCACAAGCAGAACGATTAGCTCAAATTAACAGAGCTCAATACAACTTAAATGTAAAGGTTGTCGGCTTAAATGAAATTTATAATGAGTTTAGTACTGGTAATCAAGATATAGGTGCTATTAGAAACTTAGTGAAATATGTATATGATAATGCAAGTGCACCAGAGAATAGATTAAAATATGTGTGTTTATTTGGTGATGGTTCTTTTGACTATAAGGATAGGATCCCCAACAACACAAATATAGTTCCTTCTTGGTACTCTTATAATAGTTTTAATTTAACAACATCATATGTATCTGACGATTTTTATGGAATGATGGATGCCAATGAAGGTACAATGGCAACAAGTGATAGACTGGATATTGCTGTAGGCAGAATTTTAGCCGATACACCACAGAGAGCCAAAGAAATGGTTGATAAGATAGAATCTTATTATGTAAAAGAAGCCTTTGGTAGTTGGCGAAATAAATTTGTAGTTATATCTGATGATGTTGATAAGGAGTGGGAAGGCTTGTTACAAGAAACAACCGATAATGTTGGGAATTTAGTAACACAGGAAAAACCTTTTATGAATGTTGTTAAAATTCATTCGGATGCTTTTCAACAAGAGTCTTCGGCCGGGGGCGATAGGTATCCTGCGGTAACAACCGAAATTGTAAATGCGGTTGATAATGGCGCTTTAGTCGTAAATTATTTTGGGCATGGTGGTGAAGACGGTTTAGCTGAAGAGCGTATTTTATTAAAACCAGATGTTAATGGGTTTCGTAATTACTGTAAACTTAATTGCTTTGTAACAGTAACGTGTGAGTTTACAAGATTTGATAACCCTTTTAGGGAAACCGCTGGCGAATTCACCTATTGGAATAAGCAAGCGGGAGCAATAAGTTTAATCACGACTACAAGGCAAATTTTTGTAAGTTTTGCAATCTCATTTAATAATACATTGGGGAAGTATTTGTTTTCTTATAGTGATGATGATGCATATGACGATAATGAGTACCCATCAATGGCAGAGGCTTTAAGACTAGCTAAAAGC
>NZ_JABDMV010000104.1 GCF_013001275.1 Flaviramulus sp. | reverse complement strand
CCGCCACCACCACCTGTTTCTATTCAAGAATCAATTCAAATTGTTGAAGATGTTGAAGAGATTCAAGAAACTGTTATAGAAAGCACCGAAACTGGACAAGATGACGCGATAGAAGAATACGCTGTAGAGGTTAGCGATGTTAATGTGGAAGAAGTAGATGAAGACGTTGAAGTAGCTTTTGCCATAATTGAAGATGTGCCTGTTTTTCCAGGTTGCGAAGGTTTAAACAAAGTTGCAACCAAGGCATGTTTTCAAAATAAAATGAAAGAACATGTAGTTAAAAACTTTAGATACCCACAATCAGCGCTCGATCTTGGTATTCAAGGGCGCGTATCGGTACTATTTGTGGTAGACTCAAATGGATACACAACTAAAATTCGGTCTCGAGGACCCGATAGAATTTTAGAAAAAGAGGCGGAACGAATTATAGGATTACTTCCTAAAATGAAACCTGGGAAGCAACGTGGAAAACCTGTAAAAGTTAGCTACGCAATTCCTATATTTTTTAAATATTCTGAGCAGTAATTTATATGCAGGTTTTTAATTAATCAATTCCAGTGCGTAACTGCATCATTATGGTAAATAACTTTTCTAAAATCTGCTGGAGTTTTTTCATTCATTAGTTTCAATTCACTTCTATTGTCGATTAATTTTTGAAAGTTAGATTCCCTAAACTCGTATTGCTTTTTATTTTTAAAGGTTGTTATTAATATAAACGTGTATGGCATATCTTTGGTTGGCTTGGTTTCCAATAGCCGATAACTTTCAATAAAGTTTTTCTTTTTAGCTTTTTTGCGCAATTGTTCCCAATTATTTTGATAGTAATAAAGGGCTTCCGTTTTATTTCCATTTAACACTTGTACATAATCAATCATTGAAATGTGATCGGTTTGACTAAAACTAAAAAAGGATACGCAAAAAAGATAAATAACTAATTTTGTTTTCATGTGCTTTTTATATGGTTAACAAGTCAAATTAATAATTATATCGTACACATGATAACCATTTAACATTTCAGCTATAAAAAATAACAGTTCAGTTAATCACTTTTTTGAAACCTATATTTCTGGTGGATATTTGCTTCATAATTAAAACCGAAAACACATGAAACATTTTATCATCATTACCGCATTTTTATTTGCAGGCATAATTGCAGCTCAATCTAATTATGAAAAAGGCATGCAAAGTGCTTTTGAACTTTGGGGCAAAAACAACCCAAATGAAGCTTCTAACTTTTTTGAACGTATTGCAGCCGCAGAACCAGATAATTGGTTGCCACCTTACTATGCAGCACAAATTAACATAGTGCATAGCTTTGGTGAAACAGACCAGGAAAAATTAACAGCACAACTTAAAAAAGCACAAGATTTAATTAATGATGCAACCGCTATTTCAAAAGATAATCCAGAAATATTAGTGCTCCAAGCATTATTACACACGGCTTGGGTTGCTTATGATGGCGCTACTTACGGTATGACATTATCTGGAAAAGTAGCAGAACTATATACAAGAGCAAAAATTATGGCTCCAGAAAACCCACGTGTAATGTATTGCAAAGCAGAGTGGGATATGGGTAGCGCTCGTTATTTTGGGCAAGATACTCAGCCATTTTGTAAAGATTTAGAACGCTCATTAGAACTTTTTGCTAACTTTAAACCAGAAACACCATTTCATCCTAATTGGGGAAATGACCGGGCCATAACGATACTAGAGTCTTGTGGGAAGTAATTATTATTAGAGAAAAAAAACATGACAAAATCGGGTAAAAATATTATCATCACCTTTATTATAGGATGTATCATTTTCCTAATTGGTAACCTATTATCGGACGGCTTTGATTTTGAAAATTTTAATGAGTTTTTAATCGATTTTTGCTTTTATCAATTGTACTCTTTCGTGTTAGGGTATTCCAATATGTATTTTTTTGATTACATGGAACGCCGTAACTGGAAAAAGAATGATACTCTTAAACGTGTTGTTATAGGTATTTTTGGTGCAACCATTATTACCTTAATAGGACTCTTTATTCTTCGGGCTTCAATTGCCATGATTTATCGAGGTATTTCGTTCGATCAATTTCTTTCGGTCCAACAGTTTAAACATTATCAATTTGGTTTATGGATAACTCTAACTATCGTTATTATTTTTCATGTTATCTATTTTTATAATAGGTATCAACAGAACCGAATAAAAGAACAAAAAGTTATTGCAGGAACCGCAAGTGCTAAATTTGATGCTTTAAAAAATCAGTTAGATCCGCATTTCCTTTTCAACAGCTTAAATGTTTTAACGAGTTTAATTGAAGAAAACCCAAGTAACGCACAAAAGTTCACAACGTCATTGTCTAAAGTATATCGTTATGTTTTAGAGCAAAAAAACAAAGAGTTAGTAACGGTTGATGAAGAGTTACAATTCGCAAAAACCTATATGTCATTACTAAAAATGCGATTTGAAGACAGTATTATTTTTACCATGCCAGAAAAGGCCTCAAACCTAGAAAGCAAGGTGGTGCCACTGTCTTTACAATTACTTCTAGAAAATGCTGTAAAACATAATATGGTTACATCAACTAAGCCATTACATATTAAAATATATGAAGATAACGGAAACTTAATTGTAGAAAACAATTTACAACCCAAACAAATAATGAAAAAGAGTAGTGGTGTTGGCTTAAGTAACATTACACAGCGCTATAGTCTATTAACTAATAAAAAAGTAAACATTAACAAAGAAGCAGACCGGTTTGCAGTCGCCATACCTATGCTTACGAAACAAATTCCAGTTATGAGAACAGATCAGTTATCAGCAAACCTAGACGATAGTTATATGCAGGCACTAAACCATGTTGATGAACTAAAAGGCTTTTATTATAGCCTAATATCATATAGTTTAGTTATTCCATTTTTAATATTTATAAATTATAAAACATCCTGGGGTTTTCAATGGTTTTGGTTTCCAATGTTCGGATGGGGTATTGGATTAATAATTCAAGCATTTAGGGTTTTTGTAAACAACGGCACTTTAGGCAGAAACTGGGAAAAGCGCAAAATGGAAGAATTTATGCGTAATGAAGAAAATAATTGGGACTAAAAAATTTAGAATAATGGAGAAGTTACCAGATTTTAAAAACGACAATAAATATAAACGAGCACGTAAGCGCATCGAAGAAATAAAAGGATTTTATCAACACTTACTTGCTTTCTGTTTATTTACGCCTTTCACTATTTTTATTAACTATAAAACCTATTGGGACTATAAATGGTTTTGGTATTCGGTAATTGGCTGGGGTATTGGAGTTGTAATTCATGGATTTATAATTTTTGTACATAAAGGGGCATTTGGGCGTAAGTGGGAAGAACGTAAAATAGAAGAAATAATGCGTAAGGAAGAAAACAAGTGGGATTAAAATTTTAAGACAATGGAAAAGAGTAAAATAGAATCTTATAGCAATAATAATTACCAAAAAGAACAAGCATATTTACGTGCTAAAAAACGTGTAAAAGAGCTTAAAGGCTTTTACTGGCATGCATTCTGGTACACAGTAGTAAATATATTTATCATTTTTATGATTGTATCCAACGGCGGCGATTTGTGGCATTTTGGCACTTTTTCAACAGCTATTTTTTGGGGTTTAGGTTTGGGTTTTCATGCCTTGGCAATATTTGGAAAAAACTTCATTTTCAGTAAAAAATGGGAGGAAAGAAAAATAAAAGAGTATATGGATAACGATAAAAAAAAATGGAAGTAAAAGCCATCATACGCACCAATTTTTGTTCTATATAATTGGTATAATGAATTTAAATTTTTCAATAGTTGTTCCTTCATTCGAGGTTAAGCTTAATGAAGCCATTCAATTCCTAACGCGTATTTATAAAAATAAAATTAACATAAGCCAATGAACGTAATCATCATAGAAGACGAAAAGCCATCAGCAAGACGTTTACAGCGTATGCTTCAAAGTTTAGATTTAAAAGCTGAGGTCATGTTACATTCTGTTGAGGAATCTATAGAATGGTTCAAGAAGAATGAACATCCAGATTTAATATTTTTGGACATTCAATTAAGCGATGGTTTATCCTTTGAAATTTTTGAAACTATAGACATCAAGTCTGCCATAATATTCACCACAGCCTATGACGAATATGCACTTCAGGCTTTCAAATTAAACAGTATCGATTATTTGCTCAAACCAATTGATGAGGACGATTTGGCAACCGCGGTTAATAAATACAAGGCGCGGACACCACAACCCAAACAAGCAGTAACTTTAGACTTTAATGATATAAAAAAACTACTAATAAACCCATTAGATCGCGAGTATAAAAAACGTTTTTCAGTAAAAGTAGGTCAGCACTTAAAACTTATAAATATTGATGAGATAGAATGTTTTTATAGCGAAAACAAAGGTACATATTTACACACCACAGAAGGCAGAAATTATCTTTTAGATACCACGCTAGAGTATTTAGAAGATGAACTAGAACCCCAAACTTTCTTTCGTATCAATCGTAAGTTTTTTGTAAATATTAATGCTATAAAGGATATGGTAAGCTATACCAATTCACGTTTACAAATAAAATTGAATTCTTATAATGAGCAAGACGTTATTGTTGCTCGCGAACGTGTTAAAGATTTTAAGGCTTGGTTAGAGTGAATTTTGAAAATTCATTTAGTAAAGTCGAGCTTCTATTTTTTGGCAAGCTTTCGCATCATCACCCATTGCTTAAGCATATCTCTAGCATCTTGTGCAGGATAACCTAAAACGGTTTTCCCAGCTTCAACATCGCCTACTACACCCGATCCTGCGCCCACTGTTGCCCCAGAATGAATAGTAGTGTGGTCTTTTATTGAGGCACTTCCGCCAATAATAACGCCATCGCCTAAAGTAACAGAACCTGCAAGTCCACTATGTCCTGCCATAATACAAGAACGCCCCATAATACTATTATGCGCTATTTGTACTAGGTTGTCAATTTTACATCCGTCGCCAATAATAGTAGCGCTAAATTTCGCCCTATCAACACAAGAGTTTGCACCAATTTCAACATAATGACCAATTATAACATTTCCTATTTGTGGTATTTTAACCAAACCTCTTCCATCGTCACTTGGCCGGTAACCAAAGCCATCTGCACCTATACTTACATTCGTATGAAAAACACAATGGCTTCCTATAATACATCGCTCTCTTACAACTGTTCCAGACCAAATTACCGTATTATTTCCAATAACGGTTTCATCAAAAACACAAACATTCGGGTAAAGTATAACGGCATCACCTAATTCAACATCTTTACCAACATAGCAATTAGCTCCTATTTTACATCCTTTACCTATTGTTGCCGTTTTATGAATGACCGCTGTTGGATGAATATCAGCATCAAAAACTGGAGCCGGCGGATTAAATAACTCTAATACTTTCGCCATCGCTAAATCAGCATTTTTGACCTTTATAATGGGGCGATTATTATCAGATTCAATTTTTAAATTATCATTTACAATAGCGGCACATGCTTTAGAGTCAGCCCAATACTTTAGGTATTTTGTGCTGCCAATAAAAGTTATATGATTGTTTTTAGCCTTTTGTAGTTCCTCTGGGCCATCAATTTTTTGAGTGGTATTACCTATTAATTCGCCTTTTAAAACGTCATTAATTTCTTGAATAGTGTAAGATGACATTTGAAATTTTTTAGTTAGTAGTTGTAAAACTAATAGAAAAATTAATAGAATTCACACTTTTTAATCGTCAATCCTATTTTCATCAAAAGCAGAGGGCAGCAATTTAGGTATAAACTTCACTACCAATGGCAATAATAGTGCACCACCAGGAAGCATAAATATCGCAAGGCTTGGTATAGATTTAAAAATATCTAAAAGTTGCTCCTGTACTTTTTTTTGCTCCTCTTTATTTAATTCTCTAACCGTAGATTGCGAAAGCAGCACCATGAGCTCTTTGCTGTCTTTTAATTCTCTGTAAAGTCGTTTACTGTTTCTGGTAATTAATTTATTGACCATTTTGCTAGAGTTTTCATAAAAACTTTGAACAATATTTTTGGAACTTAAAAGGGCGATATTATTCTTATTATTAGTGTAAAATTCGTTAACCTTTTTTACAGAATTCTTAATTATAGATTCAGAAAGATTTAAATCTTTTCCCAGTTTTTCCAGAAATTTTTGCTCTTCTAAATCAATTATTTGATCACTCCATGTTGCCATACAAGCTAAATCCAGAATATAATGCTTTTCATAATCTGATTTTATATTTTCAATGGCCGACATATAATCCAGATTTGTATTTCCTTCATATCGAAGGGACGATTCAAATAATTTTATTAAACTTTCATCATATTGATTTTTAGTGGCTTTTGAATTTAAAACATCTAACGATATAGACCCAATTGAAGCTTCAATATCCTTAAGGTAATCTATCGAAATAGTTTCGTTTCTTAAATATTTAATATATGCCAGAACATCAACAAGTAATAATGCGTTAATAATAAAATAATTAAAATTCTTTGTAAGTATATTGGCATCGATTTGAATTCGCTTATGAATTATTTTTTCAAGTTGTTCATTCGAACTTTTCCCACTCAACAATCCTTTGAAAAAGGATGCTTTGGTTTCATTAATATTTTTGTAAAATTTTATAACACTATCAATAAAAGGCGTTTCAGTTTTAGAATTTTTATGATGATATAAAAATGCCAGGCATAAATTTATTTTACATCGCTCGTCTTCAGATAAGTCTTTATTAATAATAATATTATCTACTACATTAATATTACTTCCATAAATAAACCCACAATCTCTTAAGGCATTATAAAATATGTCTTCATTATAACTAAAAAAGGTATCGTTTGTACTTACTTCTTTTAGCAATTTTTTTATCCAACCAGATGCTGATGGGTTCATAAGTTTACATTAAATCAATTATGATATAAATGTAATGCTTTTCGAAATTTATTTCGCAATTATTCCCTTTAACAAAACTTTAACAAAACCGCTATATATGTTTTTGCGTAGGTATGCATGAGAGTCAATAATTAACAAATAACAAAAATCTCAAAATTATGAAAAACTTAAAAAAAGTATTAGGAATTGGAATAGTGGCTGCGGCGACGTTCTTCATTGTTGCAGCAGATCATATAGATGCTCCAGCAGTTCAAGGTGGTAGTAGTGATATTACCGATTTTTACGCCTTTCAAGGTGCAAATGCAAGCAATTTAGTTTTTGCTGCAAATATTCAAGGACTTTTAAGTCCGGCGAATACAAGTACTGCAACGTTTGATGAAAACGTTTTAGTAGAATTTAACATTGACACCAATGGTGATTATGTTGAAGATTTAGTAATACAAGCAATACCAAGAGATGGTAAAATGTATTTCTTCGGACCTGTAGCACCGTCTCAAACGGGCACTAGCAGTAATGTTGAAACATCGGCTACGGCAACTGGTGTTGTTGATATTACAGCTTACGATTCAAGCGCAAATATTGCTACAAATAGTGGAATGAGCTTTTTTGCTGGACCACGTGATGACCCATTTTTCTTTGATTTCGCTCAGTATTCTGAAATAATTGCAGGAAACGCTTCTAGTTTCAACATGCCAGGCTCAGATACATTCGCAGGAAGTAATGTAATGTCTATCGTTGTGGAAGTACCAAAAGCAATGATTGGCGGTTCTGGAAATATCAATACTTGGGTAGTAACTAAAAGAAAATAATAAATAATCATTTAAACAATAATAATTATGAAAACTATAAAAATATTAAGCGTAATAGCAATTTCACTTCTTGCATTTAATTGCTCGAATGATGATAACGAAATGGATCAAATAATAACTCCTACGGGACCAGATTTTTCAGGAACTTATACTCAAGATGATCAAATGGGAAGACCAGCTGTAAATACAGTATTTGTTTCTTCTTCTAGTAAAGACATGTTTAACGTAACAACGCCGGCTACACAATCAGCAGCGTTCCAGAGCATGTTTCAAACAAATTTATTGGCTTTAAGCCCAGCTTATGCTGATGGTGGAATGAATGCTTTAGGGCAAGATGCAGCAGCGTTTACTACGCTTTTAGCTACAGACGTTTTAGGAGTATCATTGGACGGAACAACAACGTTTTATGATGGAACAAATGTTTTAACAGGTAGAGCTTTAGCTGATGATGTAATTACCGTTGAGTTACTATTAATTTTTGGAGGAGAAGATTTTACAGAAAATCCTGGATTATCTAACGATAATGTAGATGCAAATGATAAAGACTTTTTGCCTTCATTCCCTTACCTAGCTTCACCTTGGTAAAATAACAACTCTAAAATAGGAGCTTCGGCTCCTGTTTTAGAATATTAAAAATTAAACCTAACAAAAAAACCATAATCACAATGAAAACTATAAATCAAATAGCGGGTATTTTATTATTACTGGTAATAGTAAGTTGTAATAAAACACCGAAACAAATTACAAACATTAATGATTACAATGAATATTTAGAAGTATCTGAGAACGAGATGTTGCAATTAGCGACAGAGGATTTGAAATTCTGGGAAAAAAAGCTAGAAAAAGAACCAAATCAGTTTCCTTATTTAGCTAAAGCTGCAGCATCTCAATCTCTTCTTTTTGGTAGAACCGGAAATATTGAAGCCTTAATTGAAGCAGAGAAAAACCTAATTGAAGTTAATGAAAGAACAAATTATGATAAATCCGGATATTTAAGATCTTTAGCCAGAAACTACATCTCTCAGCATAGATTTAAGGAGTCTTTAGCTTTATTAAATAAAGCAGAAAACAACGGTGAAAATTTAAAAGCTACACAAAAAATGCTTTTTGATGTGCATTTAGAACTTGGCAATTTTGACCAAGCAAAAACGTACTTAGAAAAAATTAGAAAAGAAGGCGATTTTGATTACTTAATTCGTTTATCGAAATGGTCCGATCATCGAGGTGATTTAGATGCCGCTATAAAATACATGGAACAAGCCAAAGTAATTGCTGAAGCTTCAAATATTCCTACAATAAAACAATGGGTTTACACCAATTTAGCCGACTATTATGGGCACGCTGGAAAAATTGAAGCATCGTATAATCATTATTTAAAAGCCTTAGCTATTGACCCAAATGATGCCTATGCAAAAAAAGGAATCGCATGGATAGTTTATTCACATGAAAAAAATTCTGAAGAAGCACTGCGTATTTTAAATACAGTTACTAAAACATATAATGCCCCAGACTACCATCTTTTAAAAGCTGAAATAGCAGAATTTAAAGGTGATGACCTGCAAAAAGAAGCCCAATTAAAATTATATAGCGAAGCTGCTAGTAATCCATTATATGGCGCTATGTACAATAAATATAATGCGCTTTTATATGCAGAAAATTCGAAAGAATCAGTGAAAGCTTTGAGAATAGCCAATGATGAAATTAAAAATAGACCAACACCGCAGTCTTTCGATTTACTAGCATGGACCTATTACAACTTAGGTGATGATAAAAAAGCCTTAGAAATAATGGAAAAACACGTAGTTGGTAAAACTTTTGAACCAGAAGCTATGTTACATCTAGCTCATATATACAAAGCAAACGGAAAAAACCAAGAAGCTGAAAACTTAAAAAAAGAATTATTAGAAAGCGCGTTTGAACTTGGCCCTATTACAACGCAAAAAGTAAAAGAACTATAAAACTAATTATTATGAAAGGTTTATCATTTAAGACAATGGCTGTATTATTTATGATACTAACAATTTCGAATATTCACGGTCAAAACACACTTATGAAAGCAATTGAAATGGATATTGAAAATAATACATTAATAACAAGTAATATAACTAATCCTGAGACCAGCTATAACTATAGCTTTTTAAACACTACCGATTCGTATTATAATTTAGAGCTTTTCTCAAATTGGTCGGGCTATTTTAATGGATCAATAACGATGGAATTGGAAGAAGAACCTGATTACGAAAGCGGATTGCAAATGCTTAGGGATTTTATGTACTTAAATTTAAACATGAGTTATACTATAGGTAAAGTGGGGTTTTCATTTGCTATAAACAACATACTCAATTTAAATAATTCTGAATTCGAAATAGTACCGGAATTATATGGCAATAATAATATTATACAGGACTTTTATTTTGTACAAGATCAAAGTTTTTCAATTCAAACAGCAATAACGTATACCTTTTAGTAAAACTCACTAAATGTCAAATAAATATAAAAAAAGGAATAATTAAAATTAGTTTGGTTTGATGGTTGGCAACTTTATTTAAACGTAAAGTTGTTCAAAAAACCTAATTTGAGTGTTGACTTTTAGGTTTTTTGTTAGGTGGAAGTGCTTGATTATAGAGATATAATTGGGCACTTTTTTTTATAGACCATATTCCAATTAAAAAATTAGAGTTTACCACTTTCTCAGTTTATTTAATTCCTCAAGTGCTTCTATTTCTTCTTGTGGAATTACTTTTAAGAAAGAAGGATGTTGTTCAATAGCGAATTCTATTTTTTTAACAATTTCTTCCGTCGTTTCGTTATCATAATCAATTTCTAATGGTGGTTTAATTTCCATAGATTGAAGAATGTTTTTCTTTTTAACTCGTAATCCTTTTTTATCAAAAGAGCGACGGAAACCATCAATTACAATAGGTACAACAATTGGTTTATATCGTTTAATTATGTGTGCAGTTCCTTTTCTAATTGGTTTAAACGGTGTTGTCGTTCCTTGAGGAAACGTAATAACCCAACCATCATCTAAAGCCTTTCCAATGCTTGAAATATCGCTCATTTTAACTTGCCTTTTTACATCTTGCCCTTCTGCTCTCCAAGTTCGTTCTATACTTATAGAACCTACGTAGGCAAGTATTTTAGGCAAAAGCCCTGCTTTCATTGTTTCTTTTGCCGCCACATAATAAATATTAAGCTTTGGGTTCCAGAGATATCCAACATTTTTTATTGAGTCAACCCTACCGCTTAAACTGGCGTTAAATACATGAAACATAGAAACTACATCGGCAAAATAAGTTTGATGATTTGAAATAAATAAAACATTTGTATCAGGCAAGTCTTTAATAATTTCTGAGCCATCAATTTGTAGTTCATTAAAACCACGGAAACGCCTATGTGTTAAGGCGCCTAAAATTCGAATTAGCCATTTTTTTACAAATAATATGTGGCCGAATGGATTTTTCTTAAATAATCCCATAAATCATTGTTCAAATTTGGTTAGTTACTACAAATGTAATAAAACTATAAACTACATAAGTTCTTTTAATAAGTCTTTAATCTCACTCAACATCATAGCTGTAGCGCCCCAAACTACATGTCCGTTTAATTTAAATGCAGGCACCTCAACCTCAACACTATATGACGTTGCAACTTTTTTAGTTATCACAGAGTTTTCATCTAAAAAATGATCTAATGCAATCTCTAAAATAGCTTCTACTTCATCTTCCTGCTTAATAAAGGTTGGTGTGGTGCTGGTAAAACCTATAAAAGGTTGCACATAAAAGTTACTTGGTGGAATATAAATTTGGGATATTTTTTTAACTACATTAATAACATTGGGCGAAACGCCAATTTCTTCATATGTCTCCCTAACAGCAGTATATTCAATAGATCTGTCTTGTTTTTCAAATTTTCCTCCCGGGAATCCTACTTGTGCGGAATGCACTCCATTATACGTATTTCGTAAAATTAGAGCGAATTTCGTTTTTTGTATTTCATCCGGGTAAAATAATGCCAAAACTCCAGCGTGTTTTGCTTTTTTTATGGCTTCTTGTTGCTTTCTTAAAAATTCTTGACGAAATGGCGGTACCATTTTAAAATGAGATGCCTCGGCTGGAAGCTGGATATTTTCTATTTTTGATAATGATTTTATAAATTCATCAAATTTCATTGATATGCGCCTTATTTTAATTTTAAGTGTTTTCTTATTGTTTATGAATTGTGAAGATAAAAAAACTCAGCAAAAATCTATCCTAAAACCTGAAACTACAGAAACTCAAAAAAAAGAAACTAAAACCACTCTTGATAAAAAGAAGGAAAGACAATACCCTAAATTAAATTCTAAAAGTGCCATGGATTTTTTTATGGAATATGACAAAATTCATAAAGAAAACAAAGTACGTATAACGACTGATTTTGGAAACATTGATATTTTGCTATTTAATGAAACAAAGTTTCATAGATCTAATTTTATTTTTTTAACAAAACAAAAATATTTTAATGGCACTCAATTTTATAGAGTAATCGATAATTTTATGGTTCAAGCTGGTAATAGTGATGATAAAAAAACAGCTAGAAAGCGTGCTCATATTGGCAAATATTTGTTGCCTGCCGATACTAAACGTGGCTTTAAACATGACAGAGGTG